>CAYPXS010000211.1:0-2508 GCA_964414725.1 uncultured Dehalococcoidia bacterium | reverse complement strand
AAGACTTTGGAAATGGCAGGTTCTTGTGCTGATGGAGTTTTTATACGGGTTGGGACTAACCTGAAAAACATTGAATTGTCGGTACAAAAGATAAGATCTGGAGCCATCAAGGCTGGTAGACGAGAGGAATCCGTGAAGATCGGGGCAGTATTTCACACCGTATTTTTCGAAGATGATAAAGCGTCACTTTTGATGGGAAAATCTATGGCAGCGGGTTATTATGAATACTCCCCTATGTTGTTTAACAATATTGGATTTGAATGGAATGGGCCAGATCCAGAACTACTTAAAAAGCAAGGTAAAGTTTGGCCCGATTTTCATCATGCGCCAGATTTGATCCAAAGTGGGGAAGTAGTTGATTTTCTAGATGAAAAGCATGCTGATGCCTTTTGTCTGAGAGGAAATGCTTCTCAGATCACCGATCAAATAGTTTCGATATTGAAGGGATGTCACGAATTAAAAATCGATTTTGAATATGTTGTATTGCAGCCTATCCCTAATCCTCCCACACCAGATTCAGGCAGTAGGGCTTACATTGAACGTGTTCCTAAGGAAATACTCTCAGCGGTAAAAGAGGCAATTGTTTAATTATCTTTAACCTCTCATATTTATGAGCCACCATGGCTTTCTAGCAAATGACTAATTCAAGTGCAATTGTATTTTAATGCAACATATTTGACATATGTTTATCTCGGGTTGAAAGTTAAAAGATCATAATAATAGAGATGTTGCATTGATAGAAAAAAATATTGAATCGATTTCACATTCCCTTGACTGTGCTCATTGTGGCGGTCGGATGATACCTCGCTTGGAAGAAATTATATGTCTAATGTGTGGTAAGACCCATTATTTACCTATTAAAACATTGGCTACCATTCCTAGGCCAGAATACAGGGAAGAAGTGGTTAGGTCCCTTGATAAGACTCTGTTTAAAGTGAAGTACAGAATCAAGAACAGGGCCCTGCTATCCCGTGTTCCTGAGAAAGGATCTGGCACTGTTCAGCCGTACGCATCCTGTGTCAGCATTTCAGGCCCTATTAGAACACTCACTGCTGCTATTGCCAGAGAAAACTTGAAGAAAGGTTTCTATCGAGCAACAGGTTTGAGGTTGCGAGATTTAGAGGACATGCTGAGCTAACATAGCATCAGATTTTTGGGAACCCATTATTGTGAAGGCAGTTTATAGATTCGAACCAAGCAAAAGCTAGTATTAATAATTCTTCTTTTATCTTCCTAACCTGTGGCTCGTTTTCCGATGGCATTAAGCATTCCTCTGAATATGATGGAATGTAGCGGGAATAGTCCGTACCAGTATAAAAGGCCCATTACGTTGTTTGTTTCCATTCCCGCAGTCTGCCTTATCAAGCTCCCTTTATGCGATGGAACGATTTCGAATTTGAGCCATGCTTTTCCAGGAAGTTTCATTTCTGCATCTAGCATTACTAGTTCATTTGGTATGTGGTCAGAAATTCTCCACCAGTCGAGGGTGTCACCAATAACATAGGTGTGTTGATTTCCTCTTGTTCTACGTATACCAACCCCCCCTGCTAGTAAATCAATCCACCCTCTTATTTTCCATAAAAAATTCGCATAGTACCATCCGTTGGAGCCACCGATTTGGTTTATTGGTTTAAAGGCCTGGATGGGTCCTACGGCCACTGTAATTTCCCTCACATCTCTTAACAAGTATCTATATGACGTGTCGTCTTTTTGATCTGCGACTTTAGTGGAGGATGAAACTGAATTGTACCAACGTGATTCACTGGGGCCATCTTGTTCGACTTTCATAGTGTTCGCGATGGCAGTCTCAACACTAGAAGGAATTATGCCAAATAAATCTCTGTCGACTGGTTTAGTGACAACGCTGTCATTCTTCAAGCTTTCTATCAGTTTTTTACCGACTCTTGCATAGACTGGAGTAACTAGACCTAGCCATTTGCTGGATAGGTTTGGAGTTAACACAGGCACCGATATCATGACTCTTTTGAGGTTTCTCAAATTTGCATATATCTGCATTAATTGTTTGTAGGTAACCTGGTTTGGCCCTCCTATTTGAATGACCGCACTCTTTTTGAATTCTACTGTGGCTGACTGTGTGAGATATTCAAGGGCATCTTCGATCCAAATGGGCTGAGACAGGGATGAGACCCATTTGGGGGTTAGCATAATTGGAAGCCTTTCTACTAAATTTTTCATTATTTCGTAGGAGAGACTGCCAGATCCGATTATCACCGAAGCTTGAAGTTCCACACACACTACTTCTGTGGATCTAAGCATTGCTCCTACTTCAAGCCTGCTCTTTAGATGCCTGGAAAGTTCAGATTGCTCGTTAGCCAATCCTCCTAGATAAATGACTTTGGGTATTCCGGCTTCTTTTGCTGCTTTGATAAAGTTTTCTGCGCATTTAAGTTCTTGGTGAGGAAAGTCCTTACCGGCACTGAGAGAATGTACAAGATAGTAGGCGACATCGATGTTATCAAAAGCTTTATGATTTTCTTTCAGAGAAAG
>CAYPXS010000210.1:0-2524 GCA_964414725.1 uncultured Dehalococcoidia bacterium | reverse complement strand
TGGATACAGACATCACAAAAGCCTTAAAAACATACGGCCCACCACCCGATCGATCGCTTCCAGCAACCTTCCAGACTTTAGCAAGATCGATCGTTGGGCAGCAAATCTCGGGGGCGGCTGCGTCAAGTGTATGGAATCGTATGAAAGAAGCGAAATTAGCTACAGAAGATGTTATCTCTAACCTTGAACCTGACGATATGATGCCATTGGGATTATCTCGTAGAAAGGCTGAATACATTATAGGGATAGCAAAAGAAATCACTTCGGGGGATTTGGTTCTAGAATCACTACCTGAAATGAGCGGTGATGAAGTCCAAAAAAGATTAGTGCAAATTCGGGGCATCGGGGCTTGGACAGCCGACAATTACAGGCTTTTCGCATTAGCAGACTTAGACGCTTGGCCAGTTGCAGATATAGCCTTGCAAGAAGGAATGAAAATACTGAAATCTCTTGACACAAGACCTGATGTGAAAATCATGGAATCTATGGGAGAACCTTGGAAACCTTTCAGAGGAGTCGGAGCACTCATCTTATGGCACATATACGGCTCTCACAAAAGAAAAGCTACCATAGCAGACATCTAGTTCTTGGCTGGATTCAATGACTTCTACAGGTAGATCGCCATGGCGAAACCGAAAACTCTGGTCTTTGGCAATAGCGGAGACTCTATCTTGGGCGGGCCTTTTCTACGTTTTCCCAGCATTATTATTGAAATGGAATGAATGGTTTCAGTGGAGCATCGCAGAATTATCAATTGGATTTACGCTAGCACTAATCGCCTCTGCCATAATCGGGATGATTGCAGGCCGCATTATCGATAGTGGAAACTCTCAAAAGCTGATGACTCTCAGTGTAATCATTGGAGCCTTACTACTCTCGTTACTCCCGATGGTTACAATGCTCTGGCAATTCTATTTAGTGTGGCTACTAATAGGGTGTTGTCTAGCTGGGTGTTTGTATGATCCATGCTTCTCTTACATTACCCGTACCTTTCAGGCAGACGCTAAAAACAGCATCATCATGATTACATTGATAGCAGGATTTGCTAGCACTATTTCGTATCCCTTATGCACCCTGATCACCGACCTATATGACTGGAAAACTACCATTTATCTACTGACTGTAATCCTTTGCTTTATTGCTGGGCCTTTATTTTGGTACGGCACATCCATAGAACCAGCAGGGTCGCACAGTTCAGATAAGGACAACAAAACCTCAGTGGCAAAAGTAGTCAAACCTGCATTGTCCAGTCCAGTATTTTGGGGGTTATTAATGACTTTTGCTGCCTTCTCTTCAAATCAAGGAATGATTGTTAGTCAGATATTCCCACTCCTAGAAAGCCGGGAAATTTCATCTGGAATGACCGTGTTCTTTGCTTCATGTATAGGACCAATGCAAGTAGTCGCCCGACTAATCCTTTTCGCCACAGAAACCTTCGGCAACAGAAATATCCCAATTCTGGGGGTGTGTCTTGCAAGTTTGATATGTTTATGCCTATCCAGTCTTGCCTTAGCTGTGGGTGGAACATCTCTAATACTAGTTGTGTTATTTGTGATTTTCCAAGGTGGTCCATATGGATTATTTAGCATTGTCAGGCCAGTTATTACAGCCGAAATGCTAGGAAGAGTAAATTTCGGTTTGCTATCTTCAATGGTTATGATGGGAAGCTTATGGGGATCTGCGTTCGCTCCTGGAATAGCGGGTAGCATAGCGGATCGATGGAACTATGATACTGTGCTAATTACAACGTCCTCAATTGCAGCCTTTGGAGTGATAATTTTAATGGTCACTTCAACGCTTCAGAGAAAAAGTCCATTCAACCTTGGATGAAATTTTATTTACTCTTTACATTTACGGTCATTTGGGTAAATGATTAAAAGGTAACTGTATTAGGCTACAGCGATTTACAAGTCACTTTATTAATCACTCCCAAAGGTTTTTGATATACATTCATGACGGAGAAAATAACTGAAAAATTTGTCATTCACTGGTTCAGACAAGACCTTCGCTTAAATGACAACCCGTCCCTATATACAGCAAGTAAAAAAGGAAAAGTCTTTCCTCTGTATATATTAGATGATGTTAATTCACATGATCAGTCTATGGGGGCTGCTAGTCGTATTTGGCTCCACCATTCACTCATATCTCTTTCCAAAAGCTTGAACGGTAATTTGTCCTTCTACAAAGGAAATGCTTTATCGATTTTGAAGAACTTATGCATTTCGCACGAAATCAGTGAAGTTCATTGGAATCAATGCTATGAACCATGGCGCCGAAAGCGAGATGAAAAAATTAGGAAAGAACTAGGCAATATTGGTGTCAGCACAAGTACCTACAACGGCTCCCTTCTATGGAATCCTGACAGTATACGCAAAGAAGATGGAACTCCGTATAAAGTTTTTACACCTTTTTACCGGAAAGGTTGTCTGCAATCAGAACCTCCGCCGGATCCTTTACCCGTGCCAGAAGAAGTTAAATACGATAAAGATTCTACAAGCTCGCTGGGTATTGATGATTTAAATCT
>CAYPXS010000209.1:0-2525 GCA_964414725.1 uncultured Dehalococcoidia bacterium | reverse complement strand
CTGGAATCGAATGGATTAACAGTGGCACCCTCATGAAACGTACAAACTTTATGTCAGAAATGATAAGCGACTATTCTCGCCCAGGTGTCAAAAGCATAATTGACCAAATCAGCACAGCGGCCTCCCAACCCAAAGAGGTGGTAGATGCCTGTCTTGATATTATGGGTCCCCTAGAAATAGCTGAAAACACACACACTGAGCTGTTGGAGCATGTTTCTTCTCAAGGTGATTTCGACTGGCAATCTAGCGGTGTCACAAGAACTTTAGAGTTACTGCAACTTATTGTGGCAACCAGAGAATATCAATTTGCATGATTAGTGCAGACTTAAAAGAGTAAAAGAGCATGGAGAAGACAAATTATGAGTGAACCTACATCAAAAGACCCTGTGATAGTTGTGGTTCAATTATCAGGTGGCAATGATTATATGAACACTGTGGTTCCGCATAGCAATTCTTTGTACAGAGACTACAGGCCCACTGTAAACATAGCCGAATCCGACGTGATAGAACTTACATCTGATATCGGTTTCCACCCAGCAATGGCGCCCTTGGCTGACATGTACAAAGAAGGCAATGTTGCTGTAATCCATGGTGTTGGTTACGAAAATTCTCCACGGTCGCATTTCAGATCCATGGACATCTGGCACACTTGTGAGCCAGAAACTCTTGGAACAGAAGGCTGGTTAGGGCGGGCAATCAAGCAAATTGATCCCAACAAAGAAAATGTCGTGACCGCTGTGAGTATGGGCCCCTCGTTATACCGAGCTCTTGTCGCTCCTGATGTGCCGGTAGCCACCGTAGAAAACCTAGACAATTACGGTCTTTTGACCGATATTTCGCCGGAACAAAAAAGAGATCGGGTCCTTGATAGGTACAAAAAAATGTATTCGCCTATGATTGGTTCCGGTCCTGTTATGGAATTTCTCGGCCAGACTGGACTTGATGCGATGAAAGGCGCCGACATATTAAATGTGGCACCTAATATGTATTCCTCATCTGTAGAATACGCAGACACATCGATAGCAAAGAAACTTAAGGGTATCGCTCAAATACATTTAGCGGATTTGGGTACCAGGATTTTTTACTGTGACCTTGGAAGTTTTGACACCCATGCAGACCAACTTTCAACACACAACAAACTTTGGTCCTCCGCCTCTGCAGCCATAAGGGATTTCTTTGACGACCTAGAACAGCATGACGCGGCAGACAATGTCACCATGTTTTTATTCTCAGAATTTGGCAGAAGGGTATATGACAATGGCGCGGGAACAGATCATGGAGCTGGCGGAGTGTGTCTAGCTATCGGAAAAAACGTAAAGGGTGGAGAATATGGGCAATATCCTTCAATGAAAGAAGGGGACTTGGACCAAGGCGATTTAGTGCCTGATATGGATTTTCGCAGTGTATACACAACACTAGCCGAAGACTGGATGCAATTGGACCCTCTGCCAATCGTTGGGGGAAATTTCGAAAAGCCAAAATTTATGGCCACGTCAAGTTGAAACTAGTTGGACAGGAACTTTAAAAATGCTAACTACATCCGCAAAAGGCAGAGCTTTTGACTACAATAGGGTCGTCGGCGGTCGACCCTTTAGAGGAATAATTTACGTCACTCAAGGTACAAATGATGATTTGTATGTTGTCTTACGAGATACCTACGGTTCAGATATCCTGAAACTTACTGTTGGGCCTTCCATAGATGACGAAGAAATTTCCCTTTCATTCCGAGAAGTGCATGAACAAAATTTTGATGGTTCTTGGCCAAGTTGCGCTGTTTTCAATGGGGAAAACCTTTTAGTTACTGATGAGTTAAAAAACGTCGTAAATGTGTTCAGCTCGGAAGGGGTACTTGTTAAAACCATAGGAAGCTCCGGCAACGGACCACTAGAATTTGCCCGGCCTTCCGGAATAGACGTGGATTCCAATTTGAATGTTTATGTGGCCGATACACTCAACCACAGAGTCCAAAAGTTTTCCTCAGATGGTTCGTTTATAAAAGAATGGGGAAATTTTGGTGAGGGTGAGGGTTTAATGAAAGCTCCTTGGGGTATTTGTGTAGACCATAACGATTTCGTCTACATAGCAGACCACAAGAATCATCGAGTTCAAAAATTTGACTCTGATGGTAATTTTGTTATGTCTTTGGGCGAATCAGGTTCGGCTGCAAATTCATTAGACCACCCTTCCGACGTTTCCGTAGATGAATCCGGCGATATTTATGTTGCCGACTGGGTAAATAACAGAGTACAAATTTACGATCCTGACGGCTCACATGTTGCACATTTAAATGGTTCAGCAGTGGAACTTTCAAAGTGGCAAAAGCAGTATGTAAACGCCAGCCCAGACGTATACAAAGCGAGACGAAGAGTTGCGAGTTTGGAACCTGAGACGTTCTTTGCCTTACCGACCTGCGTTAATTTTGACGAATCTAAATCCAGATTATTGGCTGTAGATTCACAAAGATGGCGAATCCAAATATATGACAAAGTAAATAATTACAGCGATCCTCAATTTAACATTTAAAA
>CAYPXS010000208.1:0-2534 GCA_964414725.1 uncultured Dehalococcoidia bacterium | reverse complement strand
TGAATCCAAAAAAGTTACAGAGCGAGAATCTGAAATGATGAACTGGGTAAACAGTGATGAGTTTAGCCTAGATAAATTCATCGAAGGAAGGTAATTTCCTACCTCGATACTTCCTCTAGGAACGAAGTAACCATCGGTAACACCATATCTGTTCTTGCTATTGATTCCATATGGTTCAATCCTGGCAAACTTACGAATCGGGCGGTGGGCATCCTCTCAGCATGTTCCTTCGCGGATTCGTGTGCAAGAGAATCGGATTCACCTGCGTAAACCAGGCAAGGGACGGTTAGACCAACAAGATGTTCCGATATATCTTCTCTCATAGCATTTGCTCTTGTTTTGGCCGTGTAAGCCCTTAAATCACCGTTCAATGTTGGTTCAAGGTAACTTTCATACTCTTTTTTGGATCGGGCCATTACTCGTTTCAAGGCTTCAGGTCCCTTTTCAAAAAGTGCGATTCGCTTTCTATCAGATTCGTTGCCGTGTTCATTCCTACTTCCCGGGGTCTGAGCACCTAGAATAAATGACAGGAATCTATCTGGATGGTAGGCAGCTAATTCAAATCCTACTCTCCCTCCCATTGAAAAACCAAAATAATGTGATTTATCAATCTTCATGTCATCGAGAACAGCTATTACATCAGTCGCGATGGTTTTGTCTAAATAGGCTATTGGGTCATAAGGTTTGTCGCTTTTGCCGTGTCCTCGGGCGTCTACGATGATGACGTTATAATTGGCTGACAAGGTATCGGGATATCCCAATTTCTCCCAGGAACCAATGTCTCCCATAAACCCATGTACCAGAACTATTGAAGGGCCTTTGCCTCTTGTGTGATAGTGTATTTTAACCCCGTTATTATCAGCAAAAGGCATAATTTTAATTCTCTTGTATTTTGAATATAATTAGTTGTTTAGTTTTGTATATATTAGATCAGTATTTGCTTCTATATTAAGTATCTATTCCCGCTTTAGTATACCTGTCTTTTCACGCTGTAAAAAATACCATTACTGACTCATCGATAAGGATATATACATATATTTATACCCCCGGTTGTAATAGTCCTGATATATATTCTTTGTAGTTGGTACCACTACCCTGAATAGTTATTTCGCCGCTTGTGGTAATTGTGATGTCTTTGGTGTCTTCTAGGAGTTCGAGGTGTGCAACGATCTCTGACATCGCTGCGTATAGGTTAGAACCCAACAGCTTACTTCTTTCGAAAATGCCTTTGGTAGTTTCTTCTAGATTGGATGTCTTGTTTTGCAGCTTATCAACCATTCTGTTCAATCTTTTTTCATGATGGTGAATAATATCCCCTGCCCTTTCCACCCCGCTCCAGTTGAATGTGGATTTGTTGAAAAGCCTATGTGCAGGTAGAACAGTGTATTCGTCACCCAATTGAATGACTTTACCCAGGGAGTCTAAATATGTTCCCAGGCCATATAGCTCCGAAGGATCTTTAAGAAATTCAGGAAGATTTTCTAATATAGTGTTCCGGAAAACCATTTTGCTCGTTGGGTGAGGAGTTATTTCTGGAAGAATATGGTCTCCAGTGAAAATAAAATCATCAAGGATCAAACAAATTTGGTCAGGTGAATGCCCAGGGGTACTCATCACCTTTAGATCCGAAAATTCTTCCCCATCCTTTAAATGCTGGGTCACTACTGTTTCTTTTCGGCTTTCAAAGTATTTTTTGTCGGTTTCGCTTCGGGTGTTGTCCTCTTCTTTTGAAGGCTCGATCTTTTCGTCAGCGATTCGATTTAATTCCTTCTGAAGAATTGATCCCTTACTATAATTAATTTCCCACGGAATATATTTTTTCAATGGTTGATAAGATTGGTGGGCCCACAATTCTGCTTCAGAGACGTTTAAAAACTCTGATACTGTCCCGTCGTGATCCGAGTGACCGTGGCTGATAAGCACTCTTTTTATGTCTTTAGGAGAGAGACCGATTGTGGAATATGCGTTTCTAAGAGTTTCAAAGGAACCAGGTGTGCCTAGGTCGATTGAAGTCCAGCCATCATTTTCAAAAACATAAGACCAAGTCGGTCCTGTTCTACTCCGGCGATTATTTTGTGCAACAGCTACAGCGTAAACTGTTCTTCCGCTCGATGTATTAAGTTCTAATGACCATCCGTCACCGTTAGCTTCTCCCTCTCTTAAAACCTTTGCTATCCTGTCGTGTTTATTCAATTAAGCTTCCAGTTGTCTCAGGCGTACTGAGACCAATTCTTTAATTCATGAAAATGGGGTGAGCGAAGGGATTCGAACCCTCGATCTCCAGGGCCACAACCTGGCGCCTTAACCAACTTGGCCACGCTCACCACAGCAGCCAAAAGTCTAGCATCACAATTAAAGAGGGGTCAATTTATAATTTCAAATTTCAGCGGTTAGGAAGTTATTTGAGAACTCAGAGATTCCAAAAGATCTTCCACCATTATGTCGGTTTTAGTGTGATGACGAAGTGGTAGCTGTGGGTCCACACTATATACGTTTCTCCGGCCGATTTTACGCCTTTGTATATAGCCTTCTTC
>CAYPXS010000207.1:0-2551 GCA_964414725.1 uncultured Dehalococcoidia bacterium | reverse complement strand
ACAAGTCTACCAACAGACACAGTGAAACTACTTAATATCGCTCGAGAGATATTTTCTTAGCCTTAGACTTAGAGGCAATATAGCGAAAGTTGCTAATCCCATCGCATAGGTTGAACGAAACAAACCTAACGTATCTGCTATGAATCCATATAGTAAAGGAGCACCAATAGTACCTATCTCATTGGTGGTGTAGAAAAATCCGTAGTACCTGGCCCGACGGTTAGTCGGAACAAATTTTGCCACAGTTGCATACAAAGCACTGGAAGTACCATTCAAACCCACCCCCAGAATTAACACCAAAGGCCAAATAATAATATATGGAGAGTAAAGGGAAAGCACCACCAAAAAGGCAGTAACTCCTTTAGTTATCCAAATTACTCTTACTGTACCTATTTTTTCATCTAACCATCCGCAAACATACTTACCAGCCGCCCCTCCCGAAAACAGAACAAATAAAGCTGCACTTATCTCACCGGTACCCATATCATGAGACTCTAGAATAAATGGTAAAAACACCAGAACTCCGGTTCGAGTGGCATTATCTAAAGCGCCTATAAAGCTAAGCGATATAAAGGCTTCGTTTTGGGCAGTATTCTCCGATGAGGAATCTGATCCTTGTGGGCCTGAATTGGCTTCAGGTCTTCCCATGTCAAAACTGTTATTAAGAAAACTTGTAACAAGCATTAACCCAATCCCTACAGCCCCCAGATAATACATGGTGGCACCCCAACCGAATGTGAAAAAAAGCAAAAGCCCAGCCAAAGCAGGCGCCAACATTTTTCCTAAATCTCCCGAGAAATTTACTGTTCCTACAGCGGCCGACCTACCAGAGTCGTTATATGCTCTTGAAACCATGCTAGAGGCTAGTGGATGTTGGGTACCTCCTCCCAAGCCACCGATGATTGCAAAAATAAACAACAACCAAAACCCATTCGATATACCCATTCCCACTAGACCCGCAGATGCCCAAAGATTCCCCGAAACTAGCATCCAAAATTCACCAAATTTCTCAGCCATAAAACCTGCAGGAACTTGCAGTATGGCTGTCGCACCGCTATGAGCCGATTTTATTAAACCAACTTCAGCGTATGTTAGGCCCAAATTCTCTTTTATAGCAGGAAGCAGCGGTATCGGCAATGTGAAAATCAAATCACTCCAGATGTGCATAAGCGAACCAAAAATTAGAATACGTCTCGGTGTTATATTTGGCTTGGGCATTTAGAAAAATTTTATTCTCAGGTGAATTTACTGATATGTTATAAAAACACATGATAACCCATACTCAATAACCAATACTTATAGGAATCACATGGAAACAAATTTAAATACCTCCAAAATAGGGACCACCCAAGTTGAAGTTACAAAAATAGGTATGGGAGGAGCTCCACTAGGACTCCTTGATAGCGAAATCGCATTCGATACTTTGGATTATGCATACCAACAGGGCATACGCTATTTTGACACAGCACCCTTATATGGTGCAGGGGTAAGTGAACAACACTACGGAAGTTTCCTCAAAACCCTACCAAGAAATGAATTTGTGCTATCCAGCAAAGTTGGTCGGCTAATAATCCCAGGAGATGAAATACCTTTTAATTACACAAAAGATGGGATTTTGAGATCAATAGAAGAGAGCCTAACACGATTGGATTTGGATTCTTTGGATATCGTCTTAATACATGATCCTGATGACCATTACGGCCCAGCATTAAATGAAGCATTTCCAACTCTTTCAGATCTAAGAGATCAAGGAATCATAAAAGCTATAGGGGCGGGAATGAATCAATGGGAAATGTTGGCGCAATTCGCCAGGGAAGCCGACTTTGATTGCTTTTTGATAGCCGGCCGCTACACACTACTTGACCATTCAGCTCTTCATGAATTAATGCCAATTTGTATGGAAAAGGATATAAGCTTGATTCTTGGCGGTCCTTATAACAGTGGCATATTGGCTTCTAATTTAAATGAAGAAAGCACCTATTTTTACGATCCGTCGCCACCTCAGGTTATAGAAAAAGCCAAAAAAATTAAACAGGTTTGTGATAGATACAATACCCCTCTAAAAGCAGCAGCAATTCAATTTGGACTGATGCATCCTTCGGTGGCTGCCACTATCCCAGGGCCCCGCAGTCCAGAGGAAATAAAAGACAATATAGATATGGCCTCATTCTCTATACCAGAGGACTTATGGAAAGAATTAAAGCGAGAAAATCTGATACACCCGGATTGTCCCGAATCATATACAAATTAAATCAAACCTGCTTGGATATGAAATTCTTCATGATTTCAATTGCTTCATCTGACTCTGGTTCTGGATATCTAACAAAGCTATGGTACATACCATCAAATACTGCCAGTTCGATTTCTCCACCCTTCGATTTGTATTCAGATTCAAAGTTTTGTGGAATATGATTTGGAACATTAGCGTCAGCGGAACCATGTATCAAAAGGGCCGTTGGTAACTTAGTATAGGTTTCGCTCTCTAAAATGAATTGTGGGCTGCCCAGTTTCATCATTTCTTCATCGCCAAAATACGTAACACTACCCTTTA
>CAYPXS010000206.1:0-2558 GCA_964414725.1 uncultured Dehalococcoidia bacterium | reverse complement strand
AGGTTACAAGAGCTGCTATAGAGAATGCCTCTAGCGTGGCAGCCATGGTTCTTACTACCGAATCTTTGATAAGTGATATCCCGGAGGCAGCGCCGCCAGCACCAGCAATGCCACCGATGGATTACTAAGAATAAACTCTTAGGATACTAAAAGGGCCTTCAGGTTAACCTGAAGGCCCTTTTTTTTTAAATGCCCTTTAATTTCTGTGAAATACCTTGCGCACTTGGATACATCTAGCACTATAATCACAGGGTGTCTTGTTTAGTTTAGGTGGAATCTATTAGCTGAATTAGCTGACAAAATTTCAAGGGGCTTTAATTGTTCACACATTTGCACGTGCATACCGAATACAGCATGTTAGACGGTTTGGCAAGATTAGACCCACTGGTCGATAAGGCTGTGAATCTCGGAATGCATAGTTTAGCGATTACTGATCATGGTGGACTATATGGGGCGGTTGATTTTTATAGGAAAGCCAAAAGCAAAGGCATAAAGCCAATTATCGGATGCGAAATGTACGTGGCTACAGGCAGCCGTTTTGATCGTAACCCTCGGGATAAGATTCATCATCTCACTGTCCTTGCTAAAGATGCCACTGGATATAAAAATCTTGTTAAGTTGGTGACTGCTTCTCATTTGGAAGGTTATTACCGGCGCCCCCGAGTAGACAGAGAGCTGCTTGAGTCACATGCCTCTGGTTTAGCGGTATTGTCGGGTTGTCCAAGTGGGGAAGTTCCTTGGTTGATTGCACAGGGTAGAAACGATGAAGCCAGAGATGTAGCCGGCTGGTATAAAGAGGTTTTTGGTACCTATTACTTGGAATTGATGAAGCATGGTGGTGTGCCAGAACTCCCAGAAATAAATAAGGGTCTGTTCCAGCTAAATAATGAAACAAAGATTCCTTTGGTCGCTACCAATGATTCACATTATGTGGATCAACAAAATGCCATTGATCATGAGGTTTTGCTATGTATACAAACTAATACGAATATACAAGATGATCGAAGAATGAGATTTGAAGAAGATTCTTATCATCTCAAGACACAGGACGAAATGATTGCTCTTTTTCCGGATTCCCCTGAAGCTGTAAAGAATACGGAGATGGTAGCAGAACTGTGTGAGTTAGAGTTAGATTTTTCCCAGGCGAGACTTCCAGAATTTCCAGTGCCTGACGGAATGACCTCTGATCAATATTTGGCAGAAATTTGCTGGAAAGGTTATGAGAAGAAAATCCGAAATAAGAGTGAAGAATATAAATCCAGATTGGAATACGAGTTAAAAGTAATAGAACAAACTAGTTTTCCTGATTATTTTTTGGTGGTGTGGGATATCGCCAGATTTGTTAGGGAAAACGACATTTTTTTCACCGTAAGAGGAAGTGCAGCTGCAAGTCTTGTGCTTTATTGCCTTGGGGTTACTGATGTAGATCCGATGCCATTTAAGCTGGTATTTGAAAGATTTTTGAACATTGAACGTAAAGAAATGCCCGATATTGATATGGATTTTCAAGATGATAGACGGCAGGAGGTTATCAATTACTGTTCAGCCCGCTATGGTAGAGAGCACGTGGCCCATATCATAACATTTGGGACATTTGGGGCTCGCCAGTCAGTTAGGGATGCAGGGAGGGCCTTGGGCATGTCCCTAGAAAGCGTTGACAGGGTAGCAAAGATGATTCCTGAGAGGCTTAATATAGATCTTGAATCTTCCTTGGTTGAGAGTCAAGACTTGAGCAACGTATACCAAACGAGCCCTGATGTTCAGAAACTATTGGATACGGCAAAACAACTCGAAGGAGTTACAAGGCATAAAAGCCTACATGCAGCAGGTGTCGTCATATCAAAAGAACCACTGAATGACGTTGTGCCATTAGAATTTACTTCGCGGGGTGATGATGAAGGCGCGGTCATGACCCAGTATTCTATGGAACCGGTAGCTGCCTTGGGTCTCCTTAAAATGGATTTTCTTGGTCTTGTTAACCTGACTGTGCTTGATGAATGTCTGAAACTTATAAAGCTACACTATGATAAAGACCTAACTCTCCAATCAATCCCCCTAGACGATCAAGTTACTTTCGATATGTTGTCCAGAGGTGAGACTGTTGGAGTTTTCCAATTAGAGAGTGCAGGAATGACAAGGCATATAAAGGAGTTAAAACCTTCAACTCTTGGTGATGTTGCTGCAATGATCGCTTTGTTTAGGCCAGGCCCTATGGACCACATTGGTACTTTTATTGATGGAAAGCATGGTAGGAGAGAAGTCACATACATACATCCCGCTATGGAAGAAATATTAGAAGAGACGTATGGCGTTATTGTTTACCAGGACCAGGTATTACATATTGCGAGGGAATTTGCGGGTTATTCTCTAGGCGAGGCAGACATTGTGAGAAAGGCGATGGGCAAGAAAGATCCGGAAATAATGGCGGAAGAAAAAACGAAATTTATCACTGGTTCATTGGATAGGGGACACACTGAAGCTTTAGCTGTTCGAGTATTTGATTTGATAGAACCTTTCGCTGGGTATGCTTTCAATAAGGCCCATAGCGTTAGCTATGG
>CAYPXS010000205.1:0-2568 GCA_964414725.1 uncultured Dehalococcoidia bacterium | reverse complement strand
TATATTAAAGCTTGCACCCGCAGTTGCATTCAGAGTGACCTGCTCGCTTTCAGACCAGTTAATGGACTGAACCCAAGCACTAACCGGGTCATTGGCAACGGCTGTGGTTGTGCTTGTACCGACTGTGTTAATAGTAAGCGTTGCATCAGTACCGCCGTTATCACCACCTAATTGGGCATCCGCGATTGTGATCGTATCATCCTCATCACAACCTGTACCTGACCCCGCTGCGTAACCAGTGGTATAGGCACCCGTTCGAGTACCATCAGCAGCAATTGTTATCGTTATTCCCCACCCTGTACACAGAGCGTTGCTATGTGTAACCCCTGTACTAGTACTAGTGAAAGGATAGTCTGCCGCGGTGTCATCAGTATGATGCGTACCAGTGATGGTATATGTCGCAATTCCACCAGGGTGCCTGAATCCACCTCTACCAGTCCCAGTAGCAGCGTTACCGTCGACATATTGCAGTCGATTTGGAACGTCACCAGAGACCGTTATTTTAGTAATCGAGTCTTCTAGAGATCCGTCACCGTCATGGTCAGCAATTGGCCAGTACTTAAGGTTCAAAACCTTTGTAGCAGCTGCAGCGGAGGCATTCCAACCAACCGTTGCAAAGTCATCACTGACATCTTCAATAACTTTAGTTATACCACCAACACCTACGTTGTCAGCAGCGTCTCTACCGACTGAAGCAAGACCATAAATTCCAGTCTTGGTCATCGGTACGCCATCTTCAGCAGTGTTGTGTTTTAGAGTACCTTTTGCACTCTTAGGATTGCTGAGTGTTACTTTAACGTTACCAGCATCGCCAGTACCGTCCAGAGTTACCACACCAGATGTACCTGAACCTTCACCACCACCAGACACGGAAGCATATGTACCTCTTGCGGTCCCATATGTCACTCCCGTCTTTGTCAGGTTTTCATTGGAAGTGAAAGTAATATCTGACTCACCATTCTTCTTGATAAGAGCAGCACTCACCGCTCCACCACTCAGAGTAGGCTTCACACCGTCTGTCGAAGTTCCGAGAGTCTTCCCGGTTGTTTCGGTAGTCGATGGCTTAAGTATGTTTCCAGCCAAGTCTTCAACTTGACCGACTAGCTTTACCTTAGGCTTTGCGTTCGGACCTAGATCCGCACCCAATAACAGGTATACGCTCATGCCGGTTGTGGCATCAGCACCGCCCAGAGTAACGCTCTCAATGGTGGAGGAGGTTACTCCAACACCAGAGACTGTAAAGTCTGAAGCAGCCACAGTACTTTCATTCAGGGTCTCATCAAAACTTATCTTGACGGAAGCATTGTTTGTCACGTCTTTCTTGTCGCCTGCACTCCAGGCCTTAGCTCCAGTTACAGCCGTAGCCGCAGGAGCCTGTGTATCAATTCTAAGGTCTAGGTTAGCGTTTGTATGAGTACCGCTGCCTAGAGCATCGTTATGGTCGTCAGTACCAATTGTCTTACTGTTACCAGCTAAGTCAATGGCCTTAATGTACCAGTTGAACTTAGTTCCGTGAACGGTAGAACTGGTCAGTGCAGTTGGCCCGGCAGTACCAGACACATTAAATCCACCACCATCTCGACCTTCCTTAACAGGAGTCGCGTTGCTACCAGCACAGGTCGCTTCGTCAACCCCACCGTCTGTTGCAGTAGTGGTCCAATCGACCGGTGCGCTATATGTAATTTCTATTTTTTCTTTGCTGTTTGACTTAACGTTCCATGTTGTCCATGGAACTTCACAACCGTTAATCTGAACTTCAACGTGGTTTCCAAGGTTCACAACATTTGAACTGAACCCAGAACCATTGTCCTCAAGTGTGAAGGATATGGTAGGTGTCTTATCACTAGTCAAACTACCGTCCGCAGGAGAGATGTCTGAAACAGTCGGCGCAGTAGCGTCGATTATGGCTGTAGTGCTCTTTATCAGATCACCCGTGGTGTTTTCACCATCTGTAGACTTTGCTTTATAGAAGCTAGCCGTAAGAGTGTCACCATCTTGTACCCATACCTGTCCGTTATCAGCAGCACCGGCTGAAGCGTCGGTGTTGATGTTGACAGACCCCAGGAATATTCCGGTGTCTATAGCGGCAGCGTTGGTATTATCCTGAACGGTCGTAACGTCAAACGTTAGATCAGCCACAGTTAGTCCATTAACGCTGAAAATGAGAGGGTCTGCGGTTTGGCCAGCTACCGATAGCACTGTACCTAATCCGCTCGTTATTGTTATTAGCTCGTTATCTACATACCCAGTACCTGGAGCATTGACGGCAATACTCGTGATCGTGTCATTGGCAGCAATCACAACGTTAACCGTCAGGCCTGTACCTGCTCCGCTCGATGTAGTGGCTACTCCTGTTTTAGTTGCAGAGGTGTCTCTTTTAGCATCAGCAATATTTCCTAAAATGCCACCAATAGTGTCAACTGCATTGACTTTACCCCCACCAATGTAACCGTCTTGTACCGTGATTGTGTCGTTAGCAACGCAATCTCGGCCGGCTTTTCCATTATTTATCGTTGGGACAGCTTTGGTAGTTCCGTCAGCAGTTACAACAATCTTGAATTGTGCGTC
>CAYPXS010000204.1:0-2569 GCA_964414725.1 uncultured Dehalococcoidia bacterium | reverse complement strand
TTAATCCCCATGCCAATTCTGCCGTCGGGTAGGGAAGTCCATCTGTTCCGCAAACTATTACACCTTGGTCATTTGCCGCTTTGACATCTATGGAAGCATTTCGCATGCCAGTAGTGATCAATAACTGTAGGTTGGGTAACCGCTGCAATATCTCTTTCGGGAAGGGGGTCCTTTCCCTCATCGCACATATAATCTCAAACTCTTTAAGTCTATCAACCAAGGGATCTGGATCATGGATATGATCATTGAAAATAGAGATGCTTCCTTGTCCAGCCAACTCACTCCAGTTAGCACATTCAAAAGCTACATTCTGATAATCATCTAATACAGCTATATTAAGCATTTATATCACTTTGAGATTTTGCAATGAATTCGTTCAGTTTTTTAGGTAAGTTTGGATCCACTGATCTTACCGCAAATCTCAACAGTTCGGGATTTGTCATGGGATGAACATCAGTTAAAACAAGCAATCTTTCCCCATTTGAGTCAGTATATCTACTGGCGAGATATTCATTACTCACGTCGCCTTCACCAAAGGCATCAATCTGACCGGACAATAGCTGGGATACTATCTCATCTTGTGATGGCACTTCCGGAATTATTGTCGCTCCAATCGGTTTATACCTTATATCTCCATCTATATGAGCACTAGAAGTCGGCGTTACAACTATTTTTTTACCTCTAAAATCTTCAGGTGATTTGAGGATATCTCTATCCGAACTTCGTATCAATAGTGATCTGGTAACGAGCATATACGGCTCACTCCACACCGAACCGTCACCAAGTATTCGGTCTTCATATTCCATCATTCCCGCGGCCGAAACATCACAAATCCCTTGCCCTGGAGTTTCCCATAAACCGGAGAAATCTTTCTTTAAAATCTTCACCTTTAATTCCATTTCGTTCGCAAAATTTTTAAGGCAACTAATGTCGGTACCGACAATTTCTCCATCCTCTTCATAAGAAAAGGGTGCGAATTCAGTGTACGTACATATGGTTAAAATTCCTGGCGTAATAGTCGTAAACATATTTTCAGATTTTGCCAATATCAAACACCTCTATTTAAGGCAAATTACATACGTTCTGCAATTTTGTCACAGAATTTTCTTATCGCAAAAGCAGCTTTTGGCCACTGCATTATTCCATGACCAGCGCCTGGCACAGTGACAAACTTAGAACCTTCAACAAGTTCAGATAATTCTTTGCCTAGCTCGTAGGGTACCTGAGTATCCATGTCACCATGGATTATCAGAGAGGGAATTTTAATGCTCTTAATATAGTCTGTTAAATCAACATCTAGGTACGCTGCCTGGTTTCTGAGCTCTCCAGCAAAGTACTTGATTTTATCCTCTCTACTTAATGAAGATTGCAGCTGCTTCAATAGCACAGACCGATTTTCATCAAATGCCGGTGGCCTCGGATTAGGTTTTTGCCCAATCAGGTGAAACGGTCTGGCGTCAAGATCGTCAGAATTCAAAATATCGAACGCCTCTTCAGGTCCTTTTTGCTTTAATATGGCGATTCGTTTTGCAAGTTCATCAGCTGCTGCAACTCTAGCTTTGTGAGCCCACACTCGAACACTAGTATTAGCTAGAATCAATCCTGCAACTGATCCGGGATATTTGACACTATATTTGATGGAAATAGGTCCTCCAGCAGAAGAGGCAATCAAAAAAAATTTAGACAATCCTAAACCGGTTACTAAGCCCTTCAAGTCCTCAACAAAAATATCTAAAGAATGTTCTGAGTCAGGATAAGAGGATTGGCCTGATGACCTTCTGTCATAGGTCACCACATTGTATGAGTCCTTTAATTCGTCTACCCACCCTTCTTCACGTGGCATAACCGTGGAAGATGCCCCTCCATATCCACCGTGAATGAAGACAATAGAAGGGCCTTTACCTACAGAGTTATACGAAATATCAATTCCGTTTGAAGTTACCAGAGGCATACTAAAATCCCTTCGCTGAGGGCACGCTATTAACGCTCAATTGGAAACCCGACTATGCTACCCCATTCAGTCCATGACCCGTCATATATCTGTGCTTTATCTATCCCGAGAATTTCACTGATCGCAAACCAAGACAAAGTAGCGCGATGGCTTAACCTACAGTAACTGACAATCTCCTTGTCGGCTGATTTAACAATACCTACTCCTGAAAATTTTCTTTCAAGTTCCTCTTTAGAGATAAAAGTATCATCTTCATTTAACAACTCTCGGAAAAATAAGTGCACCGCACCTGGAATTCGCCCCTTCCTTTCAGCGCCATGATCAAAGCCGCCAGGAGGACTGACTCTTTCTCCCCGATATTCCTCTGGAGATCTAACATCCAATAAAACTGTATCTTGACTGTTGATCTTTTTGAGGACCTCATCTCGTCCGATCCTGGTTCCAGTACAAGAATCTAAGATTCCATTATCAACTGGTTTACGGCTGAGAACCTCAGTTTCTAGCCGTTTACCATCATTAATCCATCGAGTTCGGCTCCCATCAAGTATTCTCACATCTTTCACTCCAGCCATCGTCATTACCCATAAGGCATAGGTACCATACTGCACGGGATCACCG
>CAYPXS010000203.1:0-2569 GCA_964414725.1 uncultured Dehalococcoidia bacterium | reverse complement strand
ACAGGTGGTTGAGACAGTTAACAGCTAATATTGGATGTAGTGGGGTTTTTTGTTTATAGCACCACACACATTATAGGGTAATTTTTTGTAGATATGAAAAGGCCCACACGGGCATGATCATCATTGTCACCCCGGACGGGGACATGGCGCTGGGTTTGTCACATGGTTTGGAGTGAATAAAGAACAATTTACCCTGGAAAAAGGTAAAAAATTATTAAGATGGGTTTCATCATCTAAAAAATCAGAATATGGATTCTGCAGCCGGTGCGGCAGTTCCATACTGTTTCGTTCAACCAAATGGGAAGATGAGATTCATATTACACTGGCGAATGTCACTGAAGATATTGGCTTGGAACCTCAGGCCCATGTCTATTTTGATACTCATGTAGACTGGTTGAATTTTGATGATGAGCTTGAACGACACGTTGACCCAGATGTCAAGTAACTATTTTGTTAATGATAAATATTTGAGATGTCTGGAAATTGAGGCAGGTCGCCTATTGGTGTATTCCCAATTAAAAAATTATATCCTGACCTATTAAGGTGGTTGGCTATGCTCACCTTCTTTCCGTCAAGCCTTAATCTGTCAACAACACAAATCTCTTTTATTTTGAGTTCGGTTTTTATATTTAAAAAATTAATTGGATTCAGTGACTTTTTTGAAAAGGCGAGTGGAACCGGGTGTTGTTTGTCTTTTACTGAGTAAACAACATGTTCAAAAATTTCTTTCTTTGAATCATATTCTTCGTGTGGCCTTAGGCTATATGTCTATAAGTTCATGTTCTTGAAATTTAATGATTATATGAAAAACCTTATCATAGTCTTTTTATTTGTGGCTTCTCTTTGGGGCCAGTGAGCGCTCTGAAGTAATCCATCATTGCCGGTCGGCAATGCAGATAAGGGGGTTGGTCTTTGGGCTGGTCAGGTCATGTTCACGCTCAACAACGTAAATCAATACATAGATTGGTGGCACGAGATTTTACCTGGGTCTGGTGAGGATTTTGATCACGAGGGTACACTCAGTAGTCTTATTTTTTCACCTGGAATTACCATTGGGATTTCAAATTATTGGAATATGTCAATCAGCCAGATTATTGGAACGCGCCACATGACATGGGAGGGAGAGGCAACAACAATTCACCACCGTAACGAGGGTAGCAATACTGATTTTATCAATGCAGTTGGCGGACTACTTGGTGATACACGGATTCTATTTAGATATCTTCTATATAATGATGGTCAAGGAGCGGGGAAAAGAATGTTTTTTGGTGGGGGCTTTGTTTTGCCATCAAGAAACACGCTTACCTCAGACCCTTTTTTTCTTAGCGGCGAGCCCAAAGAAGAACATAGACACTTTTCAATGAGCGAGGGTGTTCATAAGGCTGTGCTTGAAACGCAGTATTTCAAAAAACGTATTTCTAACCCGGTTTTCATTGGTGGATCGGCCACGATAGAGGCCCCTCTAAACACAAACGAACATGGATACAAATCATCTTGGATTTATGATGTTTCTTTCTCTGCGCTTACAAAAACAATTCCATCGATTGGGGCTGCTCTTTCCTCCAGTGTGGTGACCCGCCACACAACAACAGCTTATTGGGGTGGGCTACCAGCGCCAAACTCAAGGTCTACGGTTTTAACGTTGGGGGTAGGTTTTATTTGGAACCTTAGTATTGGTGGACTTAGCCTAAGCCTTCAAAGACCGTTCTTTTTGGATGGTCAGTATTCTGGTATCGAAGGGGAGGTGGACCAAAGAGTTTCTGCTTATCAAGTTTCTTTGGGATATCGACGTCTTCTAGACTATGTGGTCCCATGGCTAGACCCACTAAAAGACCTATAGTTGGTCTTTTTTAATTTCTTGCGCCGTACAAAAGGCTCCCAATCCTAACCATTGTAGACCCTTCCTCAACAGCAATCTCATAGTCTCCGCTCATCCCCATGGATAGGTGGTTTATTTTTAGATCCTTGTTTTCAGCACAAAGTTCTTCTTTTAATTCTCGTAAAACCACAAAAGATCTCTGGATTTTGTTTTGATTCGTTCTGTGCGGGAGAGCGTTGTCCATTTGTCTATTTGATTCCATACGCCCATAGGGGTTGTATCCTCTTTTTGATAAGTAATGAATAGATACGATTAAAGATGAAACTAAAAGCCCCCGACTTTTGCCGAGGGCTTTGTGAGAGGTTCTTGGTATTTCCCTCAAGTGATCCTGGTGCGACTCGAACGCACGGCCAATGTTCATTTTTTACTGTTCCCGTAAGTAGCGTAATATTAGAATATAGAGCGATAGAAAAATCGTTTAAAATTTAATATCCGGTGTTTGAGCGGTGGTTGGGACAGTTGGCGTATAGTATTGGATGGAGCGGGGTTTTTTGTTTGTGGGATGATGATAGTCTTTTAACTTTTTTAAAATACTTGAGTCAAATACTTTAACACTTACAAATGGAGAGAATCTTATGAAAACAATAATTCTACCTTTATTACTATTATCACTATCATTGTTTCTAACAAAAGGATGTTATCCAGTATCGCATATCATTGTTGGAGAGACACAAACGCCTATAGATTACA
>CAYPXS010000202.1:0-2574 GCA_964414725.1 uncultured Dehalococcoidia bacterium | reverse complement strand
TGTTCTATCGACCAGAGGCTGCTAACCTTGGAGACCTGATGCGGTTATGAGTACGGCCTGCAATCGGTGCGAACACTCTTCGGGCTTTTCACGGATCGTTCGAATCGCACCCGACGAGTAAAAAAGATACTCGCTTTGCGAAGGGTTCCCCTCTATCTCCCGATAAGCGGATTTCGGAGGCGGCCCCTATTTCAAACAGAAAAGAAAACTCTGCTGGGAGATTCGACCGACGTGACCCGATTCGAAAGCGTTACCGCTTAGCACTTCGTGCAGCTGTGGGAATATTAACCCACTTCCCTTTCGCCAGTCGGGCCGATAAATCGGCCGCTTGCAAACGAACTACCGTTTGGCTTAGGACCGAGTCACTCGCAACGCAATAAACTTCTTGCGAAACCTTTCTCCACTTCGGTCCTCAAAGTTTTCATTTGAGTATTTGCTACTAACACCAAGATCTGCACTAGCGTCAGCTTCACGCCGGGCTTGCGCCCGGGGCTGCGGTGCTAACGCCACGCCCTCCTACTCGTTTGGGTCTCGCATTAACCCAAACGGCTTGGTCTCGGTACGCGGCTTGAGCGCCATCCATTTTCAGGGCTAGTTGATTCGGCAGGTGAGTTGTTACACACTCCTTAGCGGATTTCGACTTCCATGACCACCGTCCTGCTGTCTTCATCAACCAACACCTTTTATGGTATCTCAATGAGCCACGACTTAGGCACCTTATCCAAGCTTCCGGTTCATCCCGCATCGCCAGTTCTGCTTACCAAAAATGGCCCACTAAAAACTCTGATCCAATGCGCTGGTTCAATAAAGTAACCGACGCTTCTCACCCATTTAAAGTTTGAGAATAGGCCGAGACTGTTTCAGTCCCAAATCCTCTAATCATTCGCTTTACCTGATGAGACTCTTAGAATTTCAGCTATCCTGAGGGAAACTTCGGAGGGAACCAGCTACTAGATGGTTCGATTAGTCTTTCGCCCCTATACTCATGTCAGACGAACGATTTGCACGTCAGTATCGCTTCGGACTTCCATCAGGGTTTCCCCTGCCTTCATCCTGCACAAGCATAGTTCACCATCTTTCGGGTCCCAACTTATAAGCTCTTGCTCGACTTTTCACAAAAGATCAGATGCGGCCGGAGATGCGCCGGTAAAGGGTCTCTCCTCTCGATTTCTCTGTACCCCATGGTTTTCCACCATAAGATTCGCTCACAAGTTAGACTCCTTGGTCCGTGTTTCAAGACGGGTCGGGACGGTCCGTAAAAGCTTGTTCTTGGGGGCGCACAGCCACCGCCACCCGAATAGACAGGCCAACCCAGCATCCGGAGATCCAAGGAAGACAAACCCACCCGAGCAACAGCGGAAGAATCCGTCCCGTTACCTCACTCCCAGCAACTCCATCAAGGGCGGCATTCGCCGGCCACAAAAGGCCAACTTCCCTCCCGCACCTTCTTTTGGAGCAGCCAGAAGCCAACAAGCCGATCCAGAGCAGTTAGAGCAAGCCTCAAAGTAGGCAAGCGAACTACAACGGATGCAGTAGGGCCGTCTCGCTTCACTCTAAACGGTTTCACGTACTATTTCACTTTCTTTTCAAAGTTCTTTTCATCTTTCCCTCACGGTACTTGTTTGCTATCGGTCTCCGGCTAATATTGTAGCATTAGGAGATATGCACCTCCCACTTTGTACTGCAGTCCCAAGCAATACGACTCTACGCACCAGCACTGTTACAGGAGTCAGTCAGAAGCGTAACGGAGCTATTATCCTCTACGGCCCGCTATCTCAATAACGAGTTATCCTCCAACGCTACCTGCAGGTACCAGGCTCAAAACCACAACTCCCGCGCCACAAGGGCGGGGATTTTCGGATTGTGCTATTCCCGCTTCACTCGCCGTTACTGGGGGAATCGTTGTTACTTTCTTTTCCTCCGCCTAGTAATATGTTTAAATTCAGCGGGTCCTCTAACCTGAGCTCAACTCTTGGCAAAGCGTGTTGTTAACGGATTACGGTACCTCGCGACTTGCGAACGCCACCAAGACAGAGTGTTTGACCACCCCGGATGACGAGTTCCGCACGAGAAACCCCATCAAACTAGCTTCTTAGAGCCGCAGCCGAGGCTACGACCCAGTTTGCACCCACCAGCGGATCCGAAGGATCAGAGGTAAGAGGTGGTATGTTTGAGCGAGTCTGAACCAGGTTTACCTCAGCGCTGAAAGCGCCCAGGTGCCATTTGCGTTCAAAAACTTGATGATTCATTCATCCTGCAATTCACATTATCTATCGCATTTCGCTGCGTTCTTCATCGTAGCCGGAACCAAGAGATCCACCGTCTAGAGGTTTGGGGATATTGATTCACGCAAGCACTAGGCTCACTGTTTTTCATGGTCAAATGGTATTGGGAGTTAAAGGGTTGGTTTGCCCTAAGCCGAAGCCTAGGGACTTGGTTCACTGGGTTGTTGGAGCCGTTGGACACGCACTTAACCCAAGGGCTAAGGGGTCCAAACGACAACAATAAGGGTTTTTTCATGTCAATGATCCTTCCGCAGGTTCACCTACGGAAACCTTGTTACGACTTCTCCTT
>CAYPXS010000201.1:0-2593 GCA_964414725.1 uncultured Dehalococcoidia bacterium | reverse complement strand
TTATCTTTGAAATCAATTATTTCTCCTTGTTCTTCTTTGAAGATATGAAGATTGCCGGGAGAATCCTCAAAAATAGATCTTCGGTAAATGGATGTTTCGTGCATCAAATCGTGATTACCTGGTAATAAAATCACGGGAATGTCTAGTCGCGATATTTGTTTTAGGAAAAATTTTATAGAATCGTTTGAGATCCTTTCGTTATCAAAAACATCGCCTGCAATTAAAAGGAAGTCGGCTCTCAATAGCATTGTTTCTGAGACAACTTTTACCAGGGCATCATTCGACGCAGGATGACCTAATTCGTCACCAAGATGGGTATCTGAAGTATGTATTAATCGCAGATTATGCAGCGGCATTTACTTACAAGCCAGTGAAAGGTGGACTATAAATTTTGCTCGGAGCAAAGATCTTGATCAAACAATATATGTCCAGTGTAAGTTGCTGGCTGTTCGCAGATCCAAACACCGGCCTTACCCATTTCGTCAGCAGCCTCAAACTCAAGTGAGGGATTTTCAGGA
This sequence comes from uncultured Dehalococcoidia bacterium, assembly GCA_964414725.1. Classification (GTDB taxonomy): domain Bacteria; phylum Chloroflexota; class Dehalococcoidia; order Lucifugimonadales; family UBA826; genus UBA11996. The sequence goes on along the minus strand of CAYPXS010000201.1, from coordinate 2,075 downwards.
TCGTTTTCAGCCCATATGTTGCCCGGAGTTTTGATCCTACCTTGAGGAGACAATACGTTAACTTTGATGTTGTCAGCTTGTAATTCTTTGGCAAGGCCTTGTGAAAATCTTTCAAGGCCAGATTTAATCATGCCGTAAAAACTTCCATCTCGTCTAGAAGGAGTCTCTTCGTATGGTCCAGGACCTGGGAAAACGCCGGCACGAGAAGAGATATTAATAAAATCTCCTCCTCCAGCAGATTTCACATGTGGAAGAGCTCTTTTCATTAGGATTAGGGGCCCTCTCAGATCAATTTGCCATATTAGATCTATATGCCTGTCTTGTACCGTTTCTAGTGACCCGGGGACAAGTATGGCGGCGTTATTAACAACTATATCTACTCCACCCAGTTTTTCTACAGTTTCCTCCACTCCAGCGGTAATGCTTTCGTTGTCCCTCATGTTCATCTGGACCCCGATGGCCTCTCCACCTTCCTTATTGATCGCTTCTGCTACAGAATAGATGGTGCCAGGTAGCCTCTTATCTGTGACTTCCGTAGTTCGAGCAGCGATAGCAACTTTAGCTCCAGCTTTAGCGAAATGAACCGCCATGTACTCTCCGATACCGCGACTTGCTCCTGTTACCAAAGCTACTCTGCCATCTAAAGTTCCCATACTAAATCTCCTTTTCACAAGACAATTGAACTAAAGTTAAATGAAAACTGCTCATGTTGCTCACAAAAAAGATGAGCAACATGAGCAGTTTTGTACTCTTGCCTAGGCAGTTTGTTGCCTAGGAGTCAATTGGTGTGTCTTCTTTGTTACCCCATTCAGTCCATGACCCATCATAGACTGATACATTATCAAATCCAAGTAGGTCAGCCAGTACGAACCAACTGTGAGTTGCTCTGACTGCTGTCTGGCACAACGTGTAAATGTCTCCCAGATCATCCGTTACTTCTGCAGTGCCATATAATTTTTTAAGGTCTGCAGCTGGTAAAAATCTTCCGTCCTCATCGACATTGTTTACCCATTCGACGTGTATCGAACCAGGGATATGTCCTCCTCTATTCGCCCTTACATCGCGTCCTGCAAATTCCTCCGCCCCTCTGGTGTCCAGTACTACTGACGAGGAATCATCTAGAGAACCCAATACCGTATCTATACTTGTAACCAGTTCACTATTTGCAGTTCCTGTGAAGTTATAGGTGGAGGTACTTATCGAAGGGGCATCTGTAGTGATTGTTCTATTTTCTTTTTCCCATAGACCAAATGAACCATCCATCATTCTTGCATCGTCATGGCCATATACGTCCAATGTCCAAAGAAATCTCGTTGACCATAAATTTTTATTTCCATCATAAATGAGTATGGTGTCGCCACTCTTCACGCCTAAAGAGCTGAGTTTATTGGATATATCCGATGACGGAGGGATTAGACCCTTTACTCCATCAGACTCAACCTGAAGTTCTTTTTTAGAATAGTTCAACGCGCCAGGCAGATGCCCCGCATCGTAGTCTTCGGCCTTTCTGATATCAATAATCTTTACATTTTCATTTTCTAGGTTATCTGCAACCCATTTTGTAGATACCAGTCGTTCTATGGATGAGTAACCTCGACTATCTAAGGTTGTGTCCGAAGATACATCTGAGTCACTTGAACAGGCACCTAATATTCCTAAAATCAGCGCTCCAATTGCTACTCTGAAACCTATTTGGGGCAACTTATTAATTAGCATCCTATGCTCCTCTCTACGCTTTTTATTAGATTTAACTACTCGGATTTAAATAGACGAATTTTCCATTCCCCAGCCTCTATCTCTTCAATTTCACATCCATACCCTCTCTTCATGGCTTCAGGAGGTATGGTAGACAGGGCCGGCGGATGGTCAGTTAAGACATCCAGAGCGTCTAGCGGTGGTTCTGAATTGTCCAGTTCTTTATTTGTTCTGATCATCGGATAAGGACAGATTTCTCCCCTTACATCTAGCAAAGTTGGATTTGAATCATTTTCCATTTTTCAAAACTCCTTTATTTTTCTCAAAAAAAAACCCCGTCCATCAAGTGCGGACGGGGTTGGTTTGTTCGCCGTTAAGCG
>CAYPXS010000200.1:0-2601 GCA_964414725.1 uncultured Dehalococcoidia bacterium | reverse complement strand
AATTAACAATACTGCTAGATGCGGATCCCGAATTAAGCTTGGCCCGCGTTTCTAATAAGCCAAATTTATTTGATCCTACTAATAAAAATCAACAGGTCAGAGTTGACAATGAAAGTGAACGTCGATTTGAACAGGCTCCACTAAAATTCCACAAAAAAGTTCGTGATGGTTATTTAAAGATGTCAAAGGGTGATCGACGGTGGTGCATCATACGTGCAGACCAAGCTGGTCACCGCATCGCCGATGCCATATTAAAGCGAGTAAGACGACTCTTAATAAAACATGGCATTCCACAGGAACTACTAAAAAGCTAAAAACCCTTGTGCATCCAAATTCCAATGCCTCGGTATCAGCAGATACTAACCCATAATGACGTGACTTATTAACTGAACTTGCAGTAAGCCTCATATCATCAATTTCAAGAATCAGATCTCCTCGCAGATACTGACAATTTGAAATAACACAAACACAAAACTCAGGAAACAAACACGTGAGAAAAAACACACTTAAACAAAAACTCAACCAAGGCAAAACCACCATAGGACCGTTCGTAGGATTGCCATCACCTGGAATAGTCGAAACGATGGGTTGGATGGGATTCGATTTTGTAGTAATCGACTGCGAGCACGGTCCAATGGATTACGAGACTGCAGAACATATGATTCGAGCTGCTGAACTATCAAACACCACTGCAATTTTAAGGATCGGATTGAATGAGCAGCAAAATATTCAACGTTATATGGATGCAGGAGCGGCCGGTGTGATGATTCCGTTAATCAACAACGGAGAGGACGCTAAAAAGGTTGTTGACTCAATCAAGTATCCACCTATGGGTAAACGAGGGGCTTTCGCGGGTCGCAATGCTAATTTTGGTCTTCAAGGTATGGCCGAGTACATAAAAGAATCAAATGAAGAAACGTTCATATCACTCCAGATCGAAACTATTATGGGGATTGAAAATCAAGACGAAATCATCGCTACCGAAAACGCAGATGCAATTTTCTTAGGTCCTGGAGATCTTTCTGTAAACTTCGGCATCCCTGGTGAAACTATGCACGATAAGGTGATTGAAACGATCGAAGATCTAACTGCCAAGATAAGTGCATCTGGTAAGCACACCGGCACACTTGGGGTAACCGCGGAACAGACCATCTTCTGGCACCAACGTGGAATAAACTGGATCGTGAGTTCTGCACCCAAATTTCTACAGGCAGGAGCCGCTGCTTATCTGGACGAAATCAAATCGCCACTGGGAATCTAACGTTCCATGTCTAACCCACGCTTCACCCCACGCCAAGCTGTTTGTAGCCGCCTGGAAGCTCGCGGTTTATCGTTCAAAGACATACGCGTTGGCGCCAAGGTCCTACTCACGTGGACTGAGAGCTGGGGAGAAAAACTAGCAAATGAATTAAAAGCGACACCGGCACCAAGAACCATGTTCGCTAACACGTTTTGGCTACGGACAGTAGATAACAATCAAGGTGGAATTACCGTTGCATTCGCTCCCATCGGAGCACCAGGAACGATAATGCTAATGGAAGACCTTATTGCCTGTGGAGCGGAATCATTCGTGGGTGTTGGAGCATCAGGCAGCCTGAACGCGAGAAACACGGTAGGAACGGTTTTGATTCCAGAAACTGTCAAAGCAATCGATGAAGGTACATCTAAGCACTATCCCGGGCGACAACCTCCTACTGTTGACACGAAATTACGCAACGAACTCTGTTCTTTAATTGAAAAAAATGGTGGAAAAACAGCAAGCGGAGACTGGTGGAGTACAGACGGTTTTTATCGCGAAATGAATGATGACATCATCTCCCATACTAAAGCGGGGATAATTGGCGTCGATATGGAAACATCTGCCATGTATCAGCTAGCCCATTATCGTAATGTCAAGGTCTGCAACGCGTTAGTAGTCAGCGACGAGTTGTGGACCGACTGGAACTACGGAATTAGCTTCGAGGAATTCAGAACCGGAGTTTCCGCCATGCACAAATCGGTCATCGAATGGGCAAAAAGTTAGCGGCCCGCGTTATCCTGTGGACATTTTATTCTGCACCGTTTCGAGGATCTCGCTTGCTATTTCAAGAGCATGTTCTGAGTCGGTCGAATCATAAACCTCAAACGGAATTGCCCCTGCGACAGCATCAGGATTACGAGTTGCGAGCGCATGCTTATCTAGCAACGAGGCAACAGACTTCACAAAATCAAATGATGGGTCAAAAGCCATAGCATCTTCACAAAGGTCAGATAGATGCTCCCCCCAAACCATCTCTGCACCCTGCTTATATAGAAAGCTCTTTATAACTTTGACAGCCGATTCATGACATAAAAAACAAGCCAAAGCGTGTCTGCCTTGCTCAAAGTTTGCTTTAGCAGCTTCCAAATCTTCTATAGCTTGTGCGAGCCAACTCAAGGCTAATTTTGAAGAACTCATAAAATTTACCCGTACACCTTTTCGCCAATACTGAAAGCATGTTGAAGTAATAAATCATCATCAACATTATTTTCGAACTCATCAGGGGTGTAAACGTAAAAATTTATCCCAATCCGAGGACGTAAGTGAGTTGTCCAAAAATCGGCTCTGCGATGCATAAGTTC
>CAYPXS010000199.1:0-2606 GCA_964414725.1 uncultured Dehalococcoidia bacterium | reverse complement strand
AACATGCACTTCCGTTCCTACTATTTTCTCCAGGGCTAGGTGGCGATGCAGTGGAGTGCGGGTGATGAAGTTTTCTATTCTGTTTTTTGCAGCTATCACGTCTGTCAGAGTTGGGTTAGGCAAAAAAAGCTCCTAATTGATTAGTTCTGTAACCTAATATGTGGTTAATATTTTACGCTCAAATTTATTGTTCGACACCATAGAAGGCTAGCATGCTAAAATCCACCGCACTTGGGCTACTTTAAACAAAAAGGTCATTAAACAAGTGAGTAAATTACTATGATCGATAGAAAATACGACGTGGTGGTAATAGGCGGGGGAATAATTGGGTTAGCAACGTCAATGAAACTGACACGGGATTTCCCAAATTTAAAAGTTGCGGTGTTAGAAAAAGAGAAAGAGGTTGCTCAACACCAAACGGGTCATAACAGCGGAGTGATTCATGCTGGTATCTATTACGCTCCGGGGAGCCAGAAAGCTAATTTCTGTTCCACTGGAGGAAAGTTGTTAAGAGATTTCTGCGACGAACATGGGATTGCCTACGACATGTGTGGGAAATTAATAGTTGCAACGGATGAATCTGAAGTTCCACAGCTTGATGAGCTTTTTAAGCGTGGAACAGAAAACGGAGCTGAGGGGTTGCGTATGGTGGATCAAGAGGAGATAAAAGAAATCGAACCCTATTCAGCGGGAGTGAAAGCTATTTTGTCTCCAAATACGGGCATCATTGATTATTTTGAAGTTTCCCAAGCATATGCTACAAGTATGCGAGAAAATGGTGGAGATTTACTTACGGATGTGGAAGTTGTTTCAATTGAGAACATGGATGGTTTGGTTTATATCAACACCACAACAGGAACCATTGTGGCCAAATATGTCTTGAATTGTGCCGGGCTGCATGCGGATACCGTAGCAAAGATGATGGGAGTTGATATTGGAGTGAAAATCGTTCCATTTAGGGGAGAGTATTTTTCGATAATTCCTGAGAAAGAACACATGGTTAAAGGGCTAATTTATCCAGTGCCAGACCCTAGTATGCCTTTCCTTGGTGTCCATTTCACACGCAGGATAAATGGTAGCGTTGAGGCAGGGCCAAACGCAGTGCTAGCCTTTTCAAGAGAGGGCTATAAGAAAACGGACATAAATTTAAGAGACACCATTGGAACATTCTCTTACGGTGGATTTTGGAAGATGTCGGCCAAATATTGGAAAGTAGGGGTAAGTGAGCAATATAGATCTTTAGTTAAAGGTGTTTTTGTTAAATCTTTGCAGAAATTGATGCCTGAAATCACCGGGGATGATTTGGGAGATCCGGGAGCAGGAGTTCGAGCTCAAGTCATAGATTCAAAAGGTGGGTTGCTACAGGATTTTGCAATTGAGGCTTCCTCCAATGCTATCCATGTTTTGAGTGCACCTTCACCGGGTGCAACTTCTTCCATCACTATAAGTGAGTATATTGTTGATTTGGCTCAGGAATCTTTTGAATTAAGTGCAGCCTAATAACCTTAGTGGAGGAGTAAGATGAAAATCGCATATGCATTCAGGCGTACGACGGTATACCCGTACACAGCCGGCTTCTATGGACCTGGAGGTTGGGGATTACCTGATGAGCCAGCTTTAACAACCTTCCTCAAAAAGATCAACGAAATAGGATTCGATGGTATTGAACTCGGATTTGAGGTTTTTGGAGGTCATGACGCTACTGAATCTTCTGCCAAGGAATTGCAAAAAAGATTGCAGGACTCTGGAGCTCCTTGTGTGGCGATTAGAGCAGGCGGAGTTTTGTGTACTCCTGTGGCGGGCGAACAAAATAGGGACCGGCTTCTAAAATCGGTTGATATCGCAGGTTGGTTGGGAATAGACATAGTAAATAGTGCCTTGTCCGGACCGTCGAGGAATAAAACTCTGGGTGACAATCTACCGGGGAAACCAATACAACAAGGTTCTAGTCAACTTGCTTCGTATCAGGACTTTGAAAGAACGGCATCGATATTACATGAGGCTGGTGTAAGGGCCGGTGAAGCTGGATTAGATATCACAGTAGAGGTTCATCAGCATTCCATAGCTGATACAAGTACATCAACATTGAAATTGCTTGAAATGACAAATAGTGACCACGTATTTGCAAACCCGGATTTAGGCAACATATTGTGGCATTATGATGAGCCTGAACAATCTAGTGAGGAGGCTATATTGGCGCTGGCTCCGCACTCCAAATATTGGCATTGCAAAACATTGCAAAGGGTTCATGTTCCTGAACTAGACAGAGCATATTTCATAAGGACTGCACTGCCGGATGGAGATATAGACTATAGGTTTGCCATTAACGCAATGTTAGAGGCCGGTTATGATGGTTATTTTGCCTTGGAAGGCACAAATACAGGGGACCATCTCACAAAGGATGCAAAAAGCGTCGCCTACGTTAGGCAGATAGTGGCTGAAATAGAAGAAGGAAAGCCCGTTTTATAGTTTTTAATTTACTTGACTCGTTTAGCTAGTCGGATTAACATATATCTCTGTTGCGTTTTTGAGCGCACTTTTTGGGGTTAAATCCCAAGCACCTTAACAACTGGATAGTAGAAGGAAACCGTAAATATTTAGAGTTT
>CAYPXS010000198.1:0-2607 GCA_964414725.1 uncultured Dehalococcoidia bacterium | reverse complement strand
TTCCAGCCGGAGATCCTGGTCTAGATTCAACCACGGCCATAGAGGCTGTAGGTGGGATATTGTGGTTTATAGGGTTCCTTGGTTGGTTTGTCACGACGATGGTAATTGGCGGATTTATAATCAAACAGGCGAGGTCAACCTGAACCTATAGGAACTTCATTAGTACCGGCTTCAGGGGAGCCTGTTAGTATCCTAGATGTAGGAGGTATGCTGCAGGTCGTGTAAGCTGCCTGACATTGGTTAAATATCTTTAAATTTATTTGATTTCTTGCATTCTTTATGTGGATTTTTATTAGAGATAATCTGGCTTCCATCGCTTTTCTTGCGATGTTAATTATTGTCCTTATGATTATTCAAAAAGGATACGTAGTGTTAGATAAATATTTTTTGTATTTTCCAAGCGATGAATTGACTCTAACCCCGGTCGATGTAGGCCTAAAGTATGAGAATGTTTACTTAACTACTGCAGACGGGGTTGAATTACACGGATGGTTCATACCGGGGGAAACTGAGACCGTACTGACATTGTTTCACGGAAATGCTGGGAACATAAGTGACCGCCTAGATTACCTAAATTTGATGCATACTCACTTAGGCGTTAGCATCTTTATTTTTGACTACAGAGGTTATGGATTAAGTCAAGGATCACCTTCAGAATCAGGTTTGTATTTGGATGCCGAAGCCGCTGTTGAATTCATCAGAGATAAAGTGGGATCGGAAGAAGGTCCTCAGAATTTGCTCCTCTTTGGGAGATCTTTAGGTAGTGCACTAGCTCTTAAAATGGCATCGAAGTATGTGGTTGATGGAGTTATAGTGGAGGCTCCCTTTACTTCCACAATGGCCTTGGCGAAAACCCACTATCCATATGTTCCCGAATTCTTGGTCAAGCTATTTATTCGCGCTAGATATGAATCTGACACGGTAGCAGGAACACTTAATTCTCCCCTCATGGTTATTCATGGCAGCAATGACTCGATTGTCCCTATTGAGATGGGGGAAAAGATCTATGATTTGGCTGATGTTAAAAAATCCTTTTACTCTGTTGAAGGAGCTGACCACAACAATACTTATGTCATTGCTGGTGAAAATTACTTCAAAAATATAAGGGATGCTGTACAGGGTTTTATGGGTAATCCATAGATTGAAAATGTTAATGGCCAGAAAGCTTTACAGCTAATACTGTCCAGCTCATGGGGCTAAACATTTTACAGTAGCCGCACTTATGCATTTGTGTATGAGCAAGAGGAAAAATACCTATTAATTTATCTCGAGACACTTAATTCCTTCTTGCTGTATATTACTTTTCATAATCTTGGGATCGGGTTGATTGCGACCCATATTGAGGAAGTTACTAATGTCAGATCATCATAACCATGACAGTGATCATCACGAACATATTCAGAATGACGGTCCTTCAGGTATCCGTGGAAGGGGAAATTTTATAATTGCAGGCCTTACGAGCGGCCATGGGGTTTTCCATTGGTTTCTGCAGTCCTTCATTGTTCTTTTACCTGAAGTGGAATCTACCTTCAATTTGTCTAAAGTAGGCGTGGGTTCCATATCAACCACGAGAGAGATGGTTTCTGGCTTAATAACACTGCCAGGAGGAATCATCTCCGATGTTTTGAAGAAGTATTGGGGTTTAATACTGGCTTTATGCATGGGTGGGTTTGGTGTTGGCTGGCTAATTGTAGGTCAAGCACCAGTGTTTCCACTTTTACTCGTAGGTGTTGCGTTTGTGGCTGCGGCAGCTTCCCTATGGCATCTGCCGGCTATGGCTTCTCTTTCTCATCATTATTCCCACAGGAGAGGAACTGCGCTGTCATTTCATGGAATCGGGGGGAATATCGGAGATGCGATTAGCCCTGTAGCCACAGGATTCTTATTGGCATATTTGACCTGGCAAGATATTTTGAGCATTTATGCCGTAGTGCCCTTATTTATTGCATTCCTTGTTTATTGGGCTTTTAAAAACATAGGTAGAGATAATGGTTCTGAAAGCCACGAACCACATTCTGGTCAAAACCGAATCGATCAGACCAAGGTTATCCTGAGAAATCCCTTAGTTTGGATAATAACTTTTGCGGGTGGTATCAGGGGGATGGCTTTTGTTGCTTTAATCACATTTCTACCATCTTATTTTTCAAGTGATCTTGGGCTGACTGACTTGCGTAGAGGAATATATTTCGGATTGCTTGTAGCTGTTGGGATCGTCTTTACCCCTCTTATGGGTTATCTGTCAGATAAGTTCGGTAGAAAAATCGTGCTGGTTCCTGGCATGTTATTTTTGTCGGTTGTGGTTCTAATGATGGCTAATTTTGGAGAAGGGGTTCCGTTGATAATACTGTTGATATTGCTTGGTACCTTTTTTTATAGTGATCAACCAATACTTACGGCATCGGCTCTTGATATTGTTGGGGAGGGCGTTGCTACCACCACCCTTGGAGCTCTTTCGTTTGCGAGATTTGTCCTTAGTGCTTCATCTCCAATAATAGCGGGATATTTATATGACGCTTATTCAATGGATGCGGTATTTTACTATGTGGCAGGGTTGATGCTTTTAGCTGCAGTGGTATTAGCAGTCACTAAATTGAAACCTTCTGAAAG
>CAYPXS010000197.1:0-2619 GCA_964414725.1 uncultured Dehalococcoidia bacterium | reverse complement strand
TATGGAGATATCACCGGGGGAGGATGGGTGATGGGTCAGAGTTTCCACCCTCCATATAGTAACTTTTCTGTGGATGTTTCCAATAATGCACACCCATGTGCTGCTGAGCTTTCTTCATTCAGCACCGATGATGAACTGTACATGAATATTGATTACAGGGAAGGGAATGATGTATTCATCACTGCTGATTTTGAGGGAGGGGTTTACGGGAAAAATAGAGCAGGTGCTGAGGATATGGAAATGACAGGGGGAACTTTCCCGCTTGCCTGGACGAGGTCTTACGGTACCGGCAAGGTTTTTGTAACTCTTCTGGGGCATGATGGGAAAAGCCACCAGAGTAAAGGGTTTCAGGAATTAGTATTGAATGGGGTGGATTGGGTTAATAGCTAACCTTTTTTCAGGGGCTGAGCTTATCTACCGCTGCCTCAGCCCAGACTCTGAGGTTGTTGTCCAAATCTTCTCCGCAATGTGGGCATTCGTAGTCTCCTGTACTCCATCTCATGCCACATCCAGGACACGGCTGTATATTGTCCAGAAAATTTATAAGAAACTGGACTTTCTCTTCCTTGTTCAAGCCATTTGCTCCATGTATGTTTTGTGTAAATCGTATATGACTTCGCCTTCGGCCATACCACTTAGAGCCCCACGACCAGTGATATTCATGCCTGCTGAAATATTTGCGAGGCACGCTGATTCATAGTGGCTCATTCCGGTCATAATTCCATGAAGGAAAGCACCATTAAAAGCATCACCCGCACCTGTCGTATCTATGACTTGCTTCGTTTGGTAAGGGTCGAGGTCAATTCTGTTTCCATCATGATATACAGAAGATCCCAAATGACCTTTTTTCACAACGACAATTTTGATTCCTCTGTCAGTAGATTCACTTATGATTCTGTCAGTGTCATTGGTGCCGAAGAGAGCCTCTGAGTCGGCTGGCATACTAGGCATGAAGATATCTACGAAAGGTAGTAATTCTTCCATAGCTTCACGGGCCGCTTCAAAGTTCCACAACTGATGCCTGTAATTAGGATCATATGAAACCGTTATGTTTTGCTCATTTGCTCTTTTGGCAGCTTCTAAAACAGTTTTCCTTGAGGAATCAGAAATGGCCTGGGCTATACCACTACAATGCAATATTTTTGCTGATGACAAATATTTTTCATCGATATGGTCGGGGGTTAGGTAAGTTGGGGCACTCCCAGAGCGATAATAAACGAATTCTCTATCTCCATCGTCTTTTGTCGCCACAAAATGAGCTGCGTTAAAACCGGAGACGGTTTTGATTTGAGATATATCTATTCCTTCGTTCGTAAAGGAGTTTCTTAGGTACGTTTGAAATGGGTCGTCTCCCAGTAGGGTTATGTATCCGGTAGAGGTGCCTAGTCGTCCAGCTGCAACCAATATATTAAAACTATCGCCGGCCAAAGATCGCTGAAAAACCCCAGCGGATTCCATCGGTTCTTCGGAGAACAATTCAATCATGCATTCCCCGATACTAATTAGGTCAGGCATTCTTTTAAAAATTAACCCTTACTTTCTCTGGAGAACAGGCTTTCATAACGTCCAAAGTTCCTTCGACTGTTCCAGGCCTAGAAGAAACAACTCTGACAATGGTATGGTCAAGTCCTCTGGAAATCCTGGCAAATTCAGCAGCAGCATTTTCGGCATTTCCGAAATACCCCACAGTTCTTAATAAATCTACCGGGAATGCATCAGCCACTTCGTCTCGAGAGGCACCTTTTGTCCGCATTTCGTCTAGTTCCGCAAGCTCTGAGGTGAAGCCCATCCTTTCAAAATGAGCTCTATAACCGAAAGATCGTTCCTTTTCAGTTGGCACAGTAGCCCCCAAGGCATATTGCATGGTCGCTTTTGCTAATGCGATTCGAGCTCGGTTTTCGTCTTCATCTACGCAAATTCTTATATATTCCGAGACTTTTATTTCAGAAGGATCTCTACCAACCTTTTCAGCACCTTCAGCGATTCTGTCCCGGCTCCAAGCTACTTGCTCTGGGGCACACCAATTTAGTGCGGCCCCATCGGCAAGTTCTCCGGCCAGTTGTAGCATTTTAGGACCCAGAGCCCCTAGGTAAACAGGTGTTTTAGGAAGAGGATTGATAGACATTCTTCCACCTTTCATGATACCTACATCCCCTTCGTAATCTGTTTCACCTTCATTAACTAGCTCCTTTATTATCGATATGTAGTCTCGCATCAAGGAGAGTGCAGACATTTTTGGCAGACCTATCGTTCTCCGGACATCTGGTCGATATGCTCCTCCCGCTCCTATGCCCATAATGAATTTGCCTCCTGTCATATGGCTGACTGTTCCTCCTGTCATTGCAAATGCCATCGGGGTTCGCCACATGACTGGAGAGACAGCTATGCCAGTTTCCAATCCTCCATCGACTATTTCATTAGATGCAGCCCATCTCATTAAACAAATCTGGTAGGAGTCCATTTGACCTGGTACTTCTGGGGTCCAAATACTCTGATAACCAAGTCTGGCTGCTTCTCTAGACATTTCTTTTTGTTGTTCTATGTCCAACCTTAGCGTTGGATCAAGACCGATACCGATATCCATGCAATTACCTCATATTGTTTCTGGTTTGGGAATTA
>CAYPXS010000196.1:0-2645 GCA_964414725.1 uncultured Dehalococcoidia bacterium | reverse complement strand
CCATAATCAACTTTAATAGGCACATGCATAGTTCACCTCACCTTATAAAAGTAACTACTCCGTAGATACAACCTCATTTCCATCTTGAATCGCCGAATGAAGTGTGTGCCAAGCAAGCGTGGCACATTTTATTCTTGCCGGATATTGTGAAACTCCCTGCAATATTTCCAAGTCACCCAGTAAATCAGCATCATATGACTCTCCGGGGGGCCTCGTGATCATTTTCCGAAATGCCTCAAACAATTTTTTAGCATGGTCGATGGTTTTTCCTTTCAGTTCTTCAGTCATCATAGATGCTGAAGACTTAGATATTGCACATCCCACTCCATTGAATGCTACATCTGAAACCACCCCATCCTCTAGGAATAATTGAAGGGTGATCTGGTCACCGCACAGCGGATTGAATCCATCTGCTGTGGCCGTAGGTTCTTTTAGCTCGCCAAAATTACGAGGTCTCCTATTGTGATCCATCACAATTTCTTGGTACAAATCTTCAAGATCATACATACTAAAATTCGAATCTATGACTGGGCAAAGATGCGAGAAAGGCCTCTTCCAAATAAGACCTAAGTCCTTCAATTTCAACCTTGTCTATTACTTCGCCGGCAAAGCCGTATATTATTAGTCGGCTTGCAGTCTCTAGATCCACTCCTCTGCTTCGCATATAAAAAACCGTATCTGCATCAATATTTCCGGCTGTTGCACCGTGGGCGCATTTCACATCATCCGCGTAAATAAAAAGGGCAGGTTTACTATCCACTTCAGCATTAGGTGACAAAATCAAATTTTTATCTGATTGTATGGAATCAGTTTTCTGCGCTTCTTTCCTCACAAGAACAGTACCACCGAATACCGCCCTTGAATTACCGTCCAATATACCTTTGTAGAACAGATTACTCTGGCAATGAGGTTTGGAATGGTCAATATTTATGAAATTATCCATATGCTGATTACCGCTCGTAAAATACAAACCCTGCAAATCACAAGAGGCATTTTCTCCATCAACTAACACATTCAAGTCATAACGCCCAATTCCACAACCACGGAAAAACGCTCTCGAGTTAAATGTACCATTGGTATCTATCTTTACTCTCCCATACCCAACGTCGTATGTATGATCCGTCTCACTCATTAGACGATAATGGTTCACGGTAGAACCTTCACCCACATATATCTCAGAAACAGAATTAGTGAGTGTATGATCCTCTCCACCGCCTACATAATTTTCTATAACGTTAACAGTTGATTTTTTTCCTGAGTTAACCAAAACACGAGGATGATTTACAGTCCCCGCCAAGCCTTGATTAAAAAAAATCAAGTTGATCACTATTCCTGAATTCTCTCCATCTGGGACTGAAATTACCGAGCCGTCAGACATAAATGCGCTGTTCCAGGCCGCAAAACCATCATCAGAATAGTCCACAATGCCGCCAACCGAATTAGCAAGATCTTGCGACAAGTCATTCGCTGCTATGTTGGTTAGTTGAATCTTTGAGGAGGTATTAGAAGTGAAAGTTCCCTGATAATGTCCATTAACAAAAACTACGTTGAGCCATGAATCGTGCCATGGAGCAGTGTCCTTGATTATATCCAAATCCATTTCTTCGAATTTAGCTAATTCATATTGAGGTTCTGCAATTGGTCGGGCGTTAGTATATTTCCATTTCTCGTTGCCTTTTCTATGTACTGGTAACCCAATCTGTTTAAAGGCAATCATTGCCTCATTTCTAAATTCAGATGACCAGTTAGGTAAATTTGAGCAAAGGTCTTGAAAATCCGCTTCATACTGATTCCCAATTGTGCTGGTATCCTGCATTAAGAATTCACCTCTTCACCAACAGACTCTCGCACCCATTCATATCCTTTTTCTTCCAATTCCAATGCCAATTTACTATCACCGGATCGAACTATACGACCATCTACCAATACATGAACATAATCAGGTGTAATGTAATCCAATATTCGTTGATAATGAGTCACGATTAAAACAGATTTCTCTGGGCTTTTAAATATGTTAACCCCGTGAGATACAATCCTAAGAGCGTCTATGTCCAAGCCAGAGTCTGTTTCGTCCAACAGTGCTAAAGAAGGATCTAGAAGAGCTAGTTGAAGAATTTCATTACGTTTTTTTTCCCCACCTGAAAATCCCTCATTTACTGATCTCTTCACAAGATCAGGATCCATCTCAACTAGCTTCCGTTTCTCCTCCAAAAGTTGGTCAAATTCCCTCACACTGAGTTCATCGTTACCATTTGCTTTGCGAATAGCATCGATTGCGGCTTTTAAAAACTGCCAAGTCCTAACGCCAGGCAACTCCACCGGGTATTGAAATGCGAGAAATATTCCTGCCCTAGCCCTTATTTCAGGCTCTACCTCAAGTAAACTATTTCCTTTGTAAACAATGTCTCCACCCGTGACCCTGTACCCCGGCCTACCCGCGATAACATTAGCAAGAGTACTTTTGCCAGAGCCGTTAGGGCCCATAATTGCATGGACTTCTCCCTCACCGATACTTAAGTTTATTCCTTTAAGTATTTCTGTATCTTCTACAGATACACGAAGATCTTTAACTTCAATTAATTTATCAATTTTTGACATTTAACCTACCGTTCCCTCCAAACTTACTCGCAACAATTGTGATGCTT
>CAYPXS010000195.1:0-2678 GCA_964414725.1 uncultured Dehalococcoidia bacterium | reverse complement strand
GAAGTCTCTGATGGCTTTTCGGAGTGCTCCAGTACCTTTACCATGGATCACTATTACTTTACTAAGACCGTTCTTGAGCGATTGATCAAGGAAGTTTTCTACCATTTTCAGTGAAGGTTCAGCTCTCATTCCCCTTATGTCGACCTTATCGCTATAGGAAATTTGTTCTTCTAGGCCAAGGTGAGATGGATTTGAAGGTTCATTGATGATGGTAGTTTTTTGTTCTGATAGTTCTTTTTCCAGTCTTGATACATCCACATCCATACGAAGATTACCTATTTTAAGTTCGACCATTTGGGTCATTTGGTTGTGTTGGGTAATCACACCCGATAAATTCAGCCCTCTGACTGTAACAGTGTCGCCTATTTTGAGATCTTGGTCTGCGTTATCAGGAATACTTGGTGTTAATTGTTCCAGCGGCATTTCATCTAAACTTTTTTGTGTATCTTCAATGATTTTTTTCAGTGAATCTGCGGGTTGTTCGCCATGTTTATTCCAGGAATATGCCATACGAGCTTTTCTTAGGAGGTCTTCAATTTCACTGTATTTTTCTTCAGCCGTGCGATGTATGGAATCCAATATTTTCTGCCTGTTGTCGATTAAATAACTTATCTGTTGATCCAGCTTTCCTTGAGTTGACTCAACCTCTTGATATTTCCTCTCAATCACCTCTGCGGTTTTTGAAATTTTAGATTTTTCTTGATTTGCTTTTGAGATCCAATCTGATACTTCCTTAAATTCCTCTGATAGATGTTTCTTCGCCTTTTCGATTATTTGAGGATTCAAACCAAGTCTAGTTGCCACTGCCATCGCATAGCTTTGACCTGGTAGTCCAAGGATCAAGTTATATGTTGGGGTTAAATCCTCAGGGTTAAGCTGGAAACTAGCATTTTTCATTCTATTGTCAGATTCAGCCATTAAAGTCACGGTACTGTGGTGTGTAGTGATTAGGGTGGGTATTCCTTTTTCGGCCAAATACTCTAAAACTGCTTTAGCTATAGCTGAACCTTCTTCTGGGTCTGTACTCGAACCTACTTCGTCCAGAAGCAATAGTGATTGTGAGGAGCAATTATCTAAAATATCATTGAGATTTTGGATGTGGGAACTAAAGGTGGAAACTGAATTGGTTATGCTTTGTTGGTCTCCGATGTCTGCATATATACCATCAAAAAATGGTAATTGACTTCCAGCTGCTGCTGGAATTTGGATCCCGGATTGGTTCATTGCAACCAGTAACCCTACAGTTTTTATCGCTACCGTTTTTCCTCCGGTGTTAGGACCTGTTATAACAAGAACATTCCAATTTGGCTCCATTTCTAGATTTAAAGGTACTGCTTGCTCCCCTAGCATTGGGTGTTTTGCCTCAATGAGTTTTATCATCTCTTTACCAGTTGGAAGCGGCGGGACTTCGCCAGTTGTAGAGTTACCATTTAGGGAAATACTGTACTTTGATTTGCCTACAATAAAATCTAGATTTGCAGCATTCTGAATTCCTGTATCTATTTCCCCGGATAAAGACCCAACTTGTGAAGACAAATCTTGAAGGACTTTGAGAACCTCACGTTCCTCTTCTAGCGAAAATTCTCTCCATGAATTGCATAAACTCACGGTTTTGAATGGTTCGATAAACAAAGTCATGCCTGTGTTGGAAGCGTCATGAACTATCCCAGGGACGCGACTTCGCATATTTGACTTCACTTGTACCACCAATCGATCCCCGCGGACTGAAATGACGTCGTCTTGGATGGTTCCGGACATCTCTGCTTCAGAAATAATGGATTCAAGGGCGCTCGTTACCCTTGAATATGATTCGCGAACTTGTTTTCTGATAGTACCGAGGTTTGGTGTTGCGTCGTCCTTTACCAGGCCATTGTTGGCAATTTTTGATGTGATCGAGTAGGCAAGATAGGATAGGTCAGGGATTTTTTTGGCCAATTCTAGTAACTGAGGTAATTCTTCTTGGTGATTTAGTATCGATTTCCTGGCATTAGACAAAGCATCTATTGTGTTTGCTATGACTAAAAGTTCTTGTCCTGTTAGTACACCACCTAGGTTAGCAATTTTTATACTTTCCCCGTGGTCTTTGATTCCTCCAAGAGAAAAGGAGCCGATGTTTGAAATTAAATTTATACCTTCAACTGTTTCAATTTGCTGTTGAAAAACTTTTGACTCAAGATAGGACGGTAGCATTTCATGGGCTAAATTTTTTGACTCAGGGAAGGTGCAAAAAGTTGCGACTTGTTGCTTAATGTAGTCGTAGTCAATCAATCCTAGACTTCTCGATAATATTTGTTGTTTTCTGTAGTGCTGATGAGTCACTGAGATTCTTCTCTTAAGTAATCATGGGTTTTGCTTTAGCGGATGTAAGAAATCACACTTTGGTATTTTATCAGTACTAATAATATTAGCTAGGAATGATATAATTAGTTCATTGAAATGATTGACGATATTGTAGTAAAAGTTCCGGCCACTTCAGCTAATATGGGACCAGGCTTTGATAGCCTTGGTATCGCCCTTGATGTATGGAATGAAGTAAGAATATCAAAGGGGCCTTTTTCCATAAAAATAGACGGGACTGGTGAGGAAGAATTGCCGACAGATCCTAGCAATTTGGTCTATAAAAGCTTTTGTAAGGTTTTTGAAGAAATTGGTGAGATTGTTCCTGAAGTTACTTTAGC
>CAYPXS010000194.1:1292-2692 GCA_964414725.1 uncultured Dehalococcoidia bacterium | reverse complement strand
CCGAGTTTTATTTTGCCTGGGGCTTCACCAGGTTCGGCAATTTTAGATCTGGCAAGAACTACATTACGTGAGGCAGAGAGAAGAATATTGGACCTGCAAGAACTAGGGCAACTTGTCAATAAAGAGATATTGCCTTACGTAAATAGACTTTCAGATCTTCTATTTATGTTGGCGAGGTATGAAGATAGAGATTTGCCTGACGAACTGATAACAGGTCAAAAAATTAATGAATGACCTTGGAGCCGCAAAGCCCAAAATAGCGGTTATCGATTACCAGGCCGGAAATATAAGAAGTGTAGAGAAAGCTCTGACTCAAAGTGGGGCTGAGGCCGTCGTGTCTTCTATCCCAGGCGTAATAGAATCGTGCGATGGGGTTGTGTTTCCTGGCCAAGGAGCCTGTGACAGCTCTATGCTCAATTTGCGAGCTCACGCCTTGGATGGCCTCATATTGCAATTAATCTCAGATGAAAAACCATTTCTTGGAGTTTGCTTGGGATTACAACTGCTTTTACAAAATTCTGAAGAAGGAGATGAAGACTGCTTGGGTTTGATACCAGGCACTGTAAAGAGGTTTCCCCAAGGTAATAAGATTCCTCACATGGGCTGGAATGAAGTTAATATAGGATCGGACCATCCAGTACTTTCAGATGTGCCAAATAATTCTCATTTTTATTTTGTGCACAGCTATTTTGCAGATCCGACTGACAAAAATATTATTGCCGCTACTACCACATATGGAATCGAATTTTGTAGTGCAGTAGCCTTTGATAATGTGGTGGCAGTTCAATTCCATCCTGAGAAAAGTGGGAGCGTAGGGCTTAAAATATACGAAAATTTTGTCCAATTCACTAGGAAGTCTATGGGTGGTTTGTCATGATGGAGATCATACCAGCTATTGATATTAGGGCAGGCAGATGTGTCCGATTGCTTCAAGGGGATTATTCTAAAGAGACAATATTTGGTGATAGCCCCATGGAAATGGCAATAAAATGGGAAAGTGAAGGTGCAGAATACTTACATATCATTGACCTTGATGGTGCTAAAGAGGGTTCTGCTGTGAATATGGATGTCATTTCGAAAATCTGTGCAGATTCAGAGGCTAGAATTCAGGTTGGGGGTGGTATTCGAGATTATGAAACAGCAGCTCGATATATGGATGCCGGAGTGTCTCGGGTTATTATGGGAACGTCGGCAGTAGATAGAACCGATGAATTAGAACGGATACTGAAATCTTTTGGTGCGGAATCTTTAATAGTGAGCGTAGATGCTAGGGACGGAATAGTTGCCTTGGATGGGTGGACTCGGGAAAGCAGAATGACTGTAGAGACAGTTGTAAAAAATATAGAGCTATTAGGTGTGAAAAGGTGTATGTACACAGACATATTGAAGGACGGTACCTT
>CAYPXS010000194.1:0-1192 GCA_964414725.1 uncultured Dehalococcoidia bacterium | reverse complement strand
CCTCTCAAGGATGAAACGGTGGATGGTGCAATGGCAGTTTTTCCATTTCAGTTATTTAGCAAACCTCAGCAAACATTGAAAGATACTAACAGGTGTATGAAGAAGGGGGGATGGCTGTCAGTTATAGAGTGGCAGCCGGCTTTTGAGGAATACGGGCCGGCAAGTAAGCAAAGATTGGAACCGGGTGTTCTAAGGGGAGAATTAGAAAAAGCCGGGTTCAAATTTTATATCAGGCATGATCTTTCAGATATGGCCTATATGATGATTTTTTCTAAGTAACTCTTCGGAAAATTGGATGCTTACGAAAAGGATTATTCCTTGTTTAGATGTTGATAACGGAAGAGTGGTAAAAGGCGTTAGTTTTGTAAACTTGAGAGATGCTGGAGATCCAGCAGAACTAGCCAAATTTTACGACAAGGAAGGGGCGGACGAACTGGTATTTCTCGACATAACTGCATCATCGGATTATAGAGACACAATGGTGGAAGTTGTCCGAGATGTATCTGAGGAAGTTTTTATTCCGTTGACTGTAGGTGGTGGGATCAGACAGATTTCAGATGTCAGGAGGATGCTGGAAGCGGGAGCGGATAAAGTATCTCTAAATACAGCTGCTTTGAAAAATCCTGATTTGATAAAACAATCATCAGAGTTTTTTGGTTCACAATGCATTGTGGTAGCTATAGATGCTAAAAAAAATAATGACACATTTATGGACCAACAAGATCAAGGCCTGGCTGTCCCGGAGGAATTAAAAGTTGATTTAGATACTGGATGGGTAGTCTATACACATGGGGGTAGAAATACCACTGGGGTGGACGTTGCAAAGTGGGCACAAAAAGTGGCTGACTTGGGGGCAGGGGAGATACTTTTGACTAGCATGGATTCTGATGGCCATGAATCTGGATATGATTTAGAACTGCTAAGATTAGTGAGCAGCTCAGTCTCCATACCGGTAATAGCAAGCGGTGGAGCAGGCACCTTGGAGCATCTAGAACAAGCCATAGAAGTAGGCAAGGCAGACGCAGTATTGGCCGCAAGTATTTTTCATTTTGGTACCTATTCAATTGGGGATGCTAAAACTTATTTGGCAAATCGAAATATTGCTATAAGGCCACTGGGAAAATAAATGAAGTGTATCGAGAAATATAAGGTGATCTAGATGACCGTTATACGTTTTGGCGAAAAAGGTTTA
>CAYPXS010000193.1:0-2720 GCA_964414725.1 uncultured Dehalococcoidia bacterium | reverse complement strand
GGTCTGTCGTTAGTGGAGATAGATGGAAGTTAAACCTCAGCAGAGGAGATCAGTGCGAACTTTTTGATTTGAATTCAGATCCGTTTGAAAAAGTTAATCTGTTTGACCAAGAGGAACATAAAGACCGTATTAGAGAAATGACTGCTCGAATTCGAGGATGGCAAATAAGGACTGAAGATACCCTAGTTTTACCTTCTGTTTGATTTAAGGATTATTAGAAGAGGAGATTTACCTTGAAGATAGGACTTTTTATAGGTGGCGCAGGATCAGCTGGTACCCTCCAGGATCAAATTGTTCAGGTTGTTGAAGCTGAGAAGGCTGGCTTTGATAGCCTATGGGCCGCTCATATAATGGACGTCGATGTCATGACCATGCTTAGCATGGCAGCTGAACAAACAACTCGTATTGAAATGGGTACAGCTGTGACTCCTACTTTTCTGAGGCACCCCATAGCTATGGCACAGCAGGCTCTGACTTTACAAAACGTTGCGAACGGAAGGTTCACCCTTGGTATTGGTGTGAATCACAAACCTGTTGTTGAAAATCGGCTTGGAATGAAATTCCATCGACCGTGGAGGCATATGTTTGAATACCTCAATATAGTTCACTCTCTGACCAGAGAAGGTAAGGTTGATTACCAAGGAGAAATATTCAGCGCGAATACACAATTCACCATGCCTACATTAAAAGAAGTTCCAGTGTTGTTAGCTGCATTGGGTCCAAGGATGCTAAATACGGCCGGTGAGCTTGGCGATGGGACGATAACCTGGATGACAGGTACAGAAACTCTTAAAAGTTACATTGTTCCCACAATTAACGAGGCGGCCAACAAAGCAGGAAGAAAATCTCCAAGGATAGTGGCAGCTGTCCCCTTAATAGTGACAGACGATCGCGAAACAGCTTTTAAAGCATCCGATCAATATTTCGGAAGGTATGGACAATTACCTAGTTATAGAGCCATGTTGGATAGAGAAGGTGTTGAAAGCTCCGCGGAAATGGCGCTCATTGGGAATGAACGAGAGGTCGAGGATATGTTGAAAGAATATTCAGCAGCTGGAGTAACAGATTTAGCAGTTCAAATATTTTCTTCCGGACCGAACTCCAAAGATTCTTCTGAGAGAACAATGCATTTTCTCAGTGAAATGGTAGGAAACCTCTAAAGCACCACTCAATGGGTCATCCAGTTTCCAATGTTGCCCTTGAATTCCATCAAGTGAAAACACTCTATTCAAATAATATATTTGGATATAGAATTTCGTCGACTATGTTACAAAGCACGTTATTAGAAAATATCTCTGACAAAGGTGTCGCATCATATGTATAGAAACCCTAAATTCTCTATAGCACTAATTGTTTTATCACTCTCATTGTTCCCTCTCATAGCTTGTAATACTGCGATTGGTAGGGCAATTGGTGGTGATGGGGATGGTGGAGCCATAGAAATTCCTACGATTCCTGTAGCCGATACCGTGTATACCGTAGCTGGTGAACTGAATGAACCTGCGCCGGATGAAGACGAATGGACATTTGAAGGGTCTACGGGAGATCTCGTGGAACTTCGTATGACAACCGCTCCTGGCGCTCCTGGTGTGGACACCTATTTGGTACTTAATGGTCCCAATGGAGAAAGAGTGGCTTACAACGACGATTATGAAGGTCTTCACGCAGGTATTGATTGGCCTTTAGGGAGTGATGGTCAATACACGATTGTCGCAAGAGGATACGGACAGTCGGTCGGGTTATATAACCTTACTGTGAAATTCGTTAGAACAGGCGGGTCGTCGGTAACTGAATCTGACGGTGGACCCATAACTGAAGTTGCTGCAGGTCAGGTAAGCAGTTCGTATGGTGATATATATGCTGGTTATGACGAAGATGTGTGGGAAATACCTGCTCTGACTGGAGATAATCTTCTGATTATCCTCGACGGTATAACCCGATTAGATCCTACTTTGACACTTTTTGATCCCGATGGACAGCAAGTGGCATATAACGACGACTTTGTGGGAAGAGATTCCCAGATCACCTATGAAGCTCAGAGTGATGGAGTTTACCTAGCTGTTGCCAAGGGTTATGGCGGTACTTCAATCGGAGATTATTATTTGAACGTTACGGGTAATTCACAAAGAGCAATCTTCAATGACATTACTGAAAACTTAGAACAGGCCCAAGCTGATCTTCAGGCAGCGAATGAGGTTGCTGCTGCTGCCATCGTTGCTGAACTAGTAGACGAGGCGGTACAGACAGAACAGCAAGCCGCTGTTGAATTGCAAGAAGCTCAGCAGGCTGCGGAGACAGCTGAAGAAGCAGAGAGAAATTCTGCTCAGGCTGATGCTGAATTGAATAATGCTGAACAAGCGGAAGCACAAGCAGGAGAAACAGTTCAAGAATTAGCTGATGAGTCATCCCAATTAGACCAAATGGTTGTTCAGGATATATCTCAGTTGCAAGTAGCTGGCGTGGTTGCTCGCTCTGCAGCCGAAGCAAACAGAATTGCAGAGGCAGAATCAGCAGCAGCTGAGGCTGAATTAGAACGACTCAGGCAAGAACAAGCTGAATCCGCCAGAATAGCGGCCGCTGCAGAAGCACGCGTAGAAGCAGAGCGTGAGCAAGCCGCAGCAGCTGCTACGGCAGAAGCCGCCCGTTTGGAAGAGGCTCGTACTCTTGAAAGGATACAAAGAAATGCTGAAGAAGCAGCTAGAGTTGAAGCTGAAGCAGAG
>CAYPXS010000192.1:0-2723 GCA_964414725.1 uncultured Dehalococcoidia bacterium | reverse complement strand
CTGGGATTTTTCATTATCCCAATGGGTGAGGATATAGGAATAACTAGGACACAATTTTCAGTAATTCCGTTATTTAAGTTAGCCACCATACCAATACTCCCGTTATTAGGGTTGCTCGTAGATAGAAGACACGGTGGAAGAATTATAGTTTCGGTTGGCAGTCTAATTGGCGGAGCTGCTCTCGCATTAACATCGCAGGTAGATAAAGTATGGCACTTTTATATGCTGTACGGAATTGTGTACGGATTTGGCACAGCGGCTATGGGTAGCCAGCTAGTTGGCCCTTCATTAATGGCTAAATGGTTTGTAAGAATGCGAGGCAGGGCCATGGCTATTGGAACAATGGGAATATCAGCAGGAGGGGTGATCGTGGCCCCTGTTGCCGGTTTGACAATTTCAACCCTTGGCTGGAGAGCCTCTTGGATGGTTTTAGGGGCGATGGCAATAATTGCCATTGTTCCACTATCATCACTATTTCTCAGAAGAAGTCCGGAAGATATAGGCCTATTACCAGACGGGAATACTTCTCAATCAAATGCACAAACCACTGATGAAAGTGAAGTTAAATCATGGACTCTGAAACAAGCCATTGTGAACTCACAATTTTGGATACTTTTGTTAATTCAATGTCTTGGTCTATCTGGATTAGTAGTCGTATTATTTCACGAGGTTGCATACATTCAGGACAAAGGTCTGAATATTGAATCAGCTACCCTAATAGCAACTTCGTTAGCTACTTCAGCGATGATTAGTAAAATTCCTTTCGGCTACCTTGCAGAAAAAATGGATATAAGACGAGTTCTAGCCTTTTGTTTGATACCTGCCGGATTATCAACCTATATGATAATTCCAATTGATTCTGTTTGGATCTTAGTAATATGGGGAGTCATACATGGCTTCTTTATGGGAGGATTCCCTACCTTAACCAATGTTGCGTTACCTGAATATTTTGGACGCCAATATTTGGGAAGTATTCGCGGAGTTATTGCGCCAATCACAATGGTAATTTCAGCATTGAGTCCCTTGATTGCAGGTATTCTATGGAAAGAAAGCTACAGCTACTCAGTTGCCTTCTTATTATTCGGGTCCGCTTGGATAACTGGGGGGTTGTTAGCGTTCACCCTTAGCAAACCTAAAGACCCTCCTGTTTTGGAAAATACTTTTGAACTTAAAGGGCAAAATTAACGTGTAATTTTCGCCACCGGTGGTAACATAATATCTATTGTTATGGAGGATAAAAATGGCCCCACCTAGTGAATTTCTTGGTTTAATACCATCCTGGATATTAGTGTACGTTGCGACTTTTGGCTGCTTTGGAGCTGCTGCTTCCTTTTTGTACATAAGAATGTTCAAACCAATATTGCAAGGCAAGCCTTCACAAAGAACGGACCAGCTCCCAAAAAGAATTGTGGGGGCAATCCCATATATATTAGGACAGAAAAAAGTTCTTCAAAGCACAGATATAACTAGAGACCGAGCTGGTATGGCTCATGCGGTCATATTTTGGGGTTTTCTATCATTTTCTGTAAGTTACTTGATATTTATATATGGCGATTCAATCAACCCTAATTTTTCAAAGACAATGCTTACTGAAACTGGTTTGAAAATTTTTGGGACCTATCTAGATATTTTGGCCGTTTCACTACTGTCAGTGATAGTTTTGGCTGTATTAAGGAGATGGGTATTTACCGCAAACCGTTTGAGGTTCGACCTGACTCAAAAAAGAGAGGCAGCGATAATACTTGCTTTAATAGCACTGCTGATGATCAGCACAATCGTCGGAGAGGCTTTTTACGTTGCTTCAAAAAGCGTCCATTCACATTCCCCAATAGGCAATTTTATAGGTGATGCTTTGAGCCAAGGTGGATTCAATCAGGACGTTTCATCATTCATTTATCAAACAAGTTGGTGGATACATCTAGCTATAATATTAGGCTTTTCTGTATACATACCTATATCCAAACATGTACATCTGGTTGGAGCTCCAATTGGTTTCGTCACCCGTCAATTAGGTGCAAAGGGAACTTTGACCACCATAACTGACTTTGAGACTGCTGAGTCTTTCGGAGCATCGAAAATGAAAGACTTCAATCAAAAACAGCTCCTCGATGCTTTCGCATGCGCAGTTTGTGGAAGGTGTACAGACGTATGCCCGGCTAACCTCACTGGAAAAGTATTGTCTCCCATGCATGTTGTGCAAGGACTTCGATATCACATTGCGGATGCTACCTCTGTAGAAAATGAAGAGGATATCCCCAGCATCATCGGATCACGAATAGAAAAGCAGGCAGTATGGGATTGTTTGACATGTGGAGCATGTACGGAAGTATGCCCAGTTGGTAATGAACCGTTCCATCCGCTGGTGGATATTCGAAGATACATGGTAATGGAGGAGCCTGATATACCAGAAGGGGCAGAAGGGGCGCTAAGAAACCTAGAACAGAGAGGCCATCCCTGGAGCGGAACAACATTTACAAGGGAAAGTTGGTACGAAGGTCTTGAAGTAAAAACATTCGCTGAAAACCCTGAAGCAGAATATCTTCTGTGGGTCGGCTGTACTAGTGCATTAGAACAAAGGAGTCAGAGTATTCCACGCGCTATGGTTTCCATTCTCAATCGAGCAGAAGTAGATTTTGCTATTCTCGGTCCTGAAGAAACCTGTACTGGGGACCCTGCCAGAAGAATGGGTAACGAATACTTATACCAAATGTTAGCTATGCAAA
>CAYPXS010000191.1:0-2726 GCA_964414725.1 uncultured Dehalococcoidia bacterium | reverse complement strand
AATTCCAGAGAGAAAGAGACGTTCAAAAAGCTATTTCTGATTCAGCAGTAGAAAGTGATCAATTAAGAGCTACTGCAAGTGCTCTAAGGCAAGAGCTAGAAGACCTTAGGTTTAACAAGGACAACGAGGTACAAAAAGCCATTACTGGTGGGCAGGACGAAATTTCCAACCTCAGGGAAACCTCAGCCTCTCTGAGAAGTAACATAGAGACCTTAAAGAGTGAATATGAGCAAAAAATCCACGACATTGAAAGAGATGCCGTTAACGAAAAAGCACAACTAACCGAAACTATCTTCACGTTACGAACATCCCTTGAAGGTAACCCTAGGAACTAATTTACAGGTACATTCTTCTAAATAACCAACTTTTATCATTGCTAGTAAAGGTGTAGCTATGACAAATAAATCAGAATCTTCAGACAGAGCTGAAATGTTATTAAATATTTCGAGACGGGTAGCTCATGATGAATCAATCGAGGACATCATTGCATCCATTATCGAAGTGACAACATGGGAATTGAAAGCTGAAAGAGGTTCCTTATTTTTAAATGATGCCGCCACTAACGAACTTTACACTCGTTATGCACAGGGAACTAATCTAAGAGAAATACGCATTCATAATAAAAGCGGGATCGCAGGATCTGTTTTCCAGACAGGCATTGGTGAAATAATTCATGACGCCTACGGAGACGAACGTTTCAATGCTGCTGTGGACCAGCAAACAGGATATACCACCAAAAATATTCTTTGCGCTCCTGTAAAGACTTTGAATGGAGTTGTCATTGGCAGTGCCGAAGTGTTAAACAAGAAATCAGGCCGGTTTACAAAAAAAGATCTTGAACTTTTAGAAGCCATGACAGAACAGGCTAGCATAGCCCTTCAAAGTGCCCAATTCGTGGAACAAATGCAAAAAAACAGGGAGGAAGAAAGGAAACTTCTTGATGTAGTTTCAGAGGTAACTGCTGAGATAGACCTTCCCACCATGCTCAGAAAAGTTATGGGCGAAGCCACAAAAATGCTTAATGCCGATAGGTCTTCGATATTTCTCAATGATCCTAAAACTAATGAATTATGGTTACAGATCGGGGATGGGCTAGAAAGTACTCAAATAAGGTTTCCTAACCACCTAGGTATAGCCGGTACTGTGTTTACCTCCGGCGAAACCATCAATATCCCCCATGCCTACGCTGATCTAAGATTCAACCCTGATTTTGACAAACAAACCGGATATTTCACTAGATCCATTCTTTGTGTGCCTATCATAAACAAGGATCGTGTAATTCTCGGAGTCACTCAAGTGCTAAACAAAAGAGGTGGTCCTTTTACAGAGGAGGACGAGCAGAGGTTAAAAGCATTTACGGCACAAATCTCTGTGGGGCTGGAGAACGCACAGCTTTTTGCCGATGTTCAAAACATGAAAAACTACAACGACAGCATTCTACAAAGTGCGGCCTCGGGGGTTATTACTCTAGACGAGGATGAAAAAATTATAACTTGCAATGAAGCAGGTCTACGAATACTGAACATAACAGAACCAGAAATACTCCAGAAACCCGCAATAGATTTTTTCGTTGGAGAAAATGAGTGGTTGATGGAACGTATAACCAAAGTTCAAGAAGAACAGCAAACAGACACCTTTATAGATGCGTCATACCAATCCGGGGATGAAACATTGTCATTGAACGGCACAGTGGCACCACTCATTAGCACCGATGAAAAAAAACTAGGTGTGATGGTAATGCTAGAAGACATTAGTACAGAGAAAAGAATGAAATCCACCATGTCTAGATACATGGACCCCAATCTGGCCGACCAGTTGATGGAAGGAAATGACAATCTAGGTGGAGAAGAAAAAAAGGCAACCATTCTCTTCTCAGATGTCAGAGGGTTTACCACTATAACCGAACAATTGGGAGCTCAAGGAACAGTTCAATTATTAAATGACTATTTCTCCATCATGGTCGACTCAATAACAAACCAAGGTGGCATGCTGGACAAATTCATCGGCGACGCAATAATGGCCGCTTTTGGACTACCCTTTAGTACTGATGATGATGAAGACAGAGCACTGAGAGCTTCAATAGAAATGATAACCAATCTGTGGGAGTGGAATAAAGTCAGAGCGGAAAACGGCTTGCCGCCCGTAGATATGGGTATTGGACTAAATACAGATACAGTAGTATCTGGAAACATTGGCTCTCCCAAGCGAATGGATTACACAGTAATTGGAGATGGAGTCAATTTGGCTGCGAGATTAGAATCTGCCTGTAAGCAATATGCTGCAAGAATTCTAGTAAGTGAATTTACCCACTCAAATCTAAAGGGCGTTTACAGGTCTCGGGAAATTGACAAAGTTATTGTAAAAGGTAAAACCGAACCGGTGGGAATATATGAAGTGCTGGATTTTCATACTTCTGAGACTTTCCCTAACGTAATGGAAGTTTTGAATTACTTCAAAGACGGTCTGGAAAAATATAGAGTAGGTGACTGGGATCCGGCGATAAAATCCTTTAAAGAAGGTAATAAGCTAAACCCAAACGACTATATAACTGAGATGTACATAGACCGCTGTGAAAGCCTCAAAGCGGACCCACCAAAAGACTGGGATGGCGTCTGGGTAATGACGTCAAAATAACATCAAAATTGATCTAGTTTAGTTGAACGAAATTATGTGCTGTGCTAAGTTTGGCTAACTTTTAACAGGAGTTTTACCGTGTTACCACATGT
>CAYPXS010000190.1:0-2754 GCA_964414725.1 uncultured Dehalococcoidia bacterium | reverse complement strand
TTTTTTTCTCAATATCTTTTGCAATAGAGCGTAAACTTTCAAACAAGGGAACCTTATTCATCAAATTCACTCCTATATGGCTGGTATGTATTTAAAGGGGGGAACCCATGATCTAGTTTGGCCGATCTAATCTCGCGGGCATTATTCACTATGCCTTTTATCGATTCCTTGATATTTTCAAAGTCATCTTCTGATATCAGGTGGCTAAAATGAAGGTGGACTTGATCCCACAGAAGTTGTTCTTCATTATTTTTGCCTGTTGAGTCCATTATTGTTTCTCCTGTAATTTCACTTGCTTCCACAAATCATCTTGGTCCTGCAATGGTAAATCTGAGAATTTTTTACCTTGTTGTGTCGCTAATTTTTCCATAGATTTAAATCGGGAAATAAATTTCCTGTTAGCATTTCTCATTGCTTTTTCTGGGTCGATTTTATTGTGCCGGCCCATGTTGACGATACTGAATAATAAATCACCAAATTCTTCTTCAAGTTCTTCATGTGTTTCCGCTGATTCGAATTCAGATAATTCTTCCAATATCTTTCCTCGAATTTCATTTGAGTCGTCCCAATCGAACCCGGAACTAGCTGCTTTCTGTTGTATTTTCTGGGCTGAAGATAGGCCAGGCAAATTTTGAGGTACACCGTCCATTGTGGATTTTCGAGATTCTTTTTTTTCTTCTTGTTTTATTTTTTCCCAATTATCTTTTAATTCCTCTATAGAATTGACCATTTGGCCAGCAAAAACGTGTGGGTGTCTTTCAATATATTTTTTTAAGGCCGCTTCGAATACATCTGATCGCCTAAATGTACCTTCCTCTTCCGATATAGAAACCTGGAAAGCTAGGTGTAAAAAAACGTCCCCTAGTTCCTCCAGCATGTCAGAGGCGCTTTCAATTTCAATTGCTTCGACTAGCTCGTAGCATTCCTCTAATAGGAGCGGTGATAATGTTTGTAATGTCTGTTCCTGGTCCCACGGGCACCCTTCTTTGGACCGAAGTTGGTCTACAAGCTCGAGAATTCCGTCGAAAGTATCTGAGAAAGGTGACGGCGCTTTCATTTATTAAATCCTTTATACCCTATATTGACACTCCGAATGGCCTATCAATAAGCTTAGTACAGTATGAACATGAGAATTTTCCACATCATTCTACAGGCCTTATTTATTGTTTGTGTTCCTGTGTTTCTAATCACGACTAATGTCAGGCTGGTACTGAATTCAGGAATGCTTTATGACTACGGATTTAACAAATATAAGATTGAGAAATATACAGGAATTGAGTACGAGCAGTTGCAAATTGCAGGACAACAAATAAGAGATTATTTCAACAATGACGAAGATAAGATAAAAATAAGTATTTCCGTCCATGGAAGCATGGTCTCAAATTTGTTTAATGAGAAAGAAATTCTTCATATGTATGATGTTAAACAACTCGTAAAAATGGTTTATTCAGTCCAGTTATATGCTGCAATATCGATCATAATTGCCTGCCTTCTTTTATTCGTAGACTCCTCCAGGAAATGGAAACAAACCATGCCAAGGTATTTTATGAAAGGCGGATGGCTGACATTTAGTGTAGTTTTGTTTGTGGCCCTTTTAGCGGTAGTTGGCTTTGATAGGTTGTTTTTATATTTCCACTTGGTAAGTTTTAGCAATGATTTGTGGATATTAGATCCGAGACATGACTATTTGATAGCGATGTTCCCCCAAGGCTTTTTCTTTGACTCCACGGTTGCCATTGCAATATTGACCTTATTAGAAGGTGCTTTCTTGGGTTTGTTGCCTAGGCTTATACAACTTTTAAAGATTGGCTGATTTGAATTTCGGTCTTTAAAGAGTGCCGTAGATGTTTTTTGCGTTCACTATTATGGCTACTCGAGAATCCCGTTTCATTGCCTCGTCATATTCATTCCAATCTGGATGTTCCTTACCTGTTGCTGACCTGAAGGCTATGCGAAGTACATCTTTCAGGGTGTCAGGGTCGGTCTGATCGTCAGAGAAAATAGTGGCCTTACCTTCTAGCACTACGTATGGTCTCCAATCAGAACTTGAAATAAGAAGAGAGCAATTTTGATTTCTACTAAGATTAATGAATTTGGCTCTATCTTTTGTTGTAGTGAAGATGGCACCACCTTTATGAAATCCAACCGTTACTACACTGAGCTGGGCGGCCCCATTTGATCTTGTGGTTGAAAGTACTGCGTCATGATTGTCAGCAAGAAAACTCTCCAATTCTCCCTTCTGGATAGTCATTTTGTGGGCCTCCAAATTAACTAAAATTCTTCTTCATATAAATAATAATCTGTTTCATACATTCCAAGGCTCTTGTAGACCTTTTGAGCGTTTACGTTATCTCTTTCAACATACAACCGAATCCCACAGGAATCCTTGCTTGCTTTGCAACGATTGATCACTTCATTGTGCATTAGGCGATATACTCCTCTTCTTCTATAGGATTCATCAACAAATACACTCTGTATCCAGAAAAACCACCCATTTCGCCAGTCGCTCCATTCAAAAGTGACCATAAGGCTTCCAATTATTTGGGATGCTACTTCAGCGATTATGTAGAAGCCTCTATCTGAGGAGGCTAATACTTTCTCAACACCTTTTAAAACCGTATTTTGATCCAGTATTTTTGATTCTGTTTCAAGAGCCATGTGCTCTTGAAATTTTGAGATCATAACAGCATCTGCCGATATTCCTTCCCTTATTGATATGTCATTCATTGTTGACCTCTACTTGTGAATCTGTAT
>CAYPXS010000189.1:0-2767 GCA_964414725.1 uncultured Dehalococcoidia bacterium | reverse complement strand
AGGCAAGCTAGAGAAGAGGCAGCTAATTCTGATGTGGTGGTTATAAATCATTCTTTACTTATGGCCGATCTAAATTCGTCGGGGTCTGTGCTACCAGATTTTGGGGCTTTAATAATCGATGAGGCTCACCATCTCGAAGATCAAGCGACACAAGCATTTGGTTTCCATCTTTCCCACTCATTAACAGGAGAATCTTTGTCGCATTTGCGGGGAAGAGATTCTTTGTTTTCTCAGCTTGAAAGATTAATTGAGCCATTAAAAATCAATTCGGAAGACAGAAAGAATCTTCTTAACCTTGGAGAGGGAATTGGATCTTCTGTAAGAGACCTGCAAAATGGTTTTAATTCGTTGTTTTCTTTTGCTACGGAAATCATGAAGAATCCGAAGGCCACAGAGAAATCACTGAGCCCATCGGAAAAATATAGAGTGCAAGAGGAGAATCATACCCCTGTATTAGAAGATATGGGTTTAATTGGTGACGATATTGGCGTTCAAATTTCGTCAATACTTACTTCACTGACAAGGGCCTCCAGGACGTTAGAGAAGTATGAAAATAATAGAAATGTCTCAGAAATACTCGGAGATATCCAACACACCCAAAATTCCATCACAGAAATTAATGAACTTATAAAGCATTTTCTGTTTCAAAGATCAGAAGACTATGTATATTGGGTTTCTGGAGATAATAATCCTGACTATGCGACTTTGTCGGGAGCACCTATAGAGGTTTCGGAAAGACTGAACAATGAATTGTTTGAGCAGGATTTTTCGGTAGTGATCACTAGTGCGACTTTAAGTACCGATGGTGGATTTGACCACATAAAACAGCGATTGGGTATTAATCCTGAGCATGAGCTGCTGTTAGGATCACCGTTCCCATATGAAGATTTAGCGACTGTGGTTATACCTAGCGATATACCTGATCCTAGGGATCCATATTATGAAGAAAAGGTGGCAGAAAATATCTACAACGCGGCTATGGCAGCCGGTGGTAGAACCATGGCTTTATTCACGTCATATTCTTCTTTAAGATCAGTGTTTAGGTTACTCAAAGAGAAGTACTCCAATGATCATTTGGACATACTTGCTCAAGGTACTTCTGGGAATCCTCGGCAACTAATTGAAAGGATTAAAAGACATCCTGAAACAGTGCTGTTAGGCACCTCATCTTTTTGGGAAGGGATTGACGTTCGGGGCGATTCGTTGCAAGTTTTGATAATAACTCGGCTTCCATTTGAAGTACCCACAGACCCTGTTTACTCTGCTAGATCTGAACGATATGCCAACCCATTCATGGAATATGCCTTGCCAAATGCTATTATTCGTTTTCGACAAGGATTTGGTAGGTTGGTTCGTTCGAATCAGGATAAAGGAACTGTTTTCATTTTAGATAGTAGAGTGGTTAATAGCAGGTATGGACATAGATTTATTAAAGCTCTCCCTCAGATGGAAATTAAACGCCCAGAATCTAAAGAGGTAGAAAATGTAGTTTCGAACTGGTTGGGTATCTAATTTGGTGTTAATTTCGCAATTTCCTTACGCCATTGCTGAGACGTTGTATAGCGGTCAAGCCTTCCGATGGTACAAATTGGAGGACCATGATGTTAATGAGGGAATTGTCGAGGGCACTAGAATCAGAGTTATGCAGGATAAAGAAGGTATTCATTGTGAGTTTGGAGATATCACGGATTTTAATGAAGATTCTATGGGGATATATCTCCGTCTTGAGGATGACCTGTCCTTAATTTATTCCCAGATGTCAGCTGACGATTATTTTAGCCAGGCCCGGAAACATTACAATGGGCTTCATATCTTAAGACAAGACCCTTGGGAATGCTTAGTAACATTTATTTGCTCGGCGAATAATAACATTCCAAGAATAAAATCTTTGGTCAATGCTATGGCTGAGTACTGTGGTCAAAAAATGACTGATCAGTTTGGTGACTTTTATGCATTTCCGACTCCAAGTGAAATATTTGAGTTTGGAGAAGGCGGATTGAGAGGTATCGGTTTGGGATTTAGGGCTAAATACGTAGCCAAGGCGGCAAGGATGATCCTTGAAGATGAGATTGACCTTAAATATTATCGAACTTTGAGTTACGATGAAGCTTTAGAGAATCTAATAAGATTTCCAGGGGTTGGAGATAAGGTTGCTAACTGTGCCCTTCTATTTTCCATGGATAAACTCCAGGCCTTTCCTGTTGATGTTTGGATAAAACGTGTACTCCGTGAAAATTACCTGAACGACGGCGAAAAAAGAATTCCTGATAATGGCCTTCGCGTCTGGGCTCAAGAACATTTTGGTGAGTTCGCAGGCTACGCGAATCAATACCTTTTCCATGAAAGAAGATTAACTTAAATACTTCTTTTTAATGGATCAATTTTCCTCGGGCTGTGTGGTAAATACACTTTCTGCGTCCATTTCTTCCGGCAAAAGCAGTTTACGCACAGGATAATTAATTTCTATCCCTTCAGAGGTGAATCTTGCATGTATTCGTTTCATTAGTTCACTTTTCAACACGAACGTACCATTTCGGTCTACGGCTTGTATGAAAATGAAGAAATCTATATTTGAATCTCCAAAATTTGAGAATCCAAAAAACGGGTCAACATCTTTTATCGAATGAGGTGAATTTATTACCAACTCGCTAGCTTCCTCTAAAGCTATTTTTTCTACTACTTCCATATCTGATTCGTAACTTACCCCGCAGGTAACGACCACATTCATGGCGGGAGTCGGGCTGAAATAATTGGTAACTATGCTTTC
>CAYPXS010000188.1:0-2768 GCA_964414725.1 uncultured Dehalococcoidia bacterium | reverse complement strand
TAATCAGAAGGTTGGACGGAATACTGGATACCAATGAGATCGCAAAAGGTAGAGCCGATTCAGAAAGTGCGGAGCCGTCTAATGGAACAATAATTTTTCCTATCTTTATGCTACCCTCTGAATTGTTCTTGGACCCATTCACCGTCAATACTGGAAGAGAAGTGGTCCTAATCACTTCTTCAGTTACACTGCCTATAACAGCTCGTTTCATACCGTTTCTGCCTTGAGTGGACATGGCTATTAAGTCGTAGTTATTGTTTTCGGCGTAGAAAACAATTTGATCTGCTGCGGCGCCCTTGACTCGAATGCTATCCGCCCTTAATCCGCTGTCTAAGAGCTCATTTAGGGTGCTATCCACCAGTTGTTGGGTCGAGGCATCTCCTGTTTTTACAGAGAATAAAGTTATGTGGCCATCATTTTTTTGGGCTAAATTAGTGCAATAGGGAATGATGCTTTTTGAAGTTTCAGAACCGTCAACGGGAAGTAGTATTTTTTTGAACATAATTAACCTTATTTGTATTTGGATACATTTATAATATATAAAAATGTAATTAAATACAACTTTCGATGTTTTGTTCGCTTGACTACACTTTCCCGGGTGGTGTTGGCTTTTTCGCCAGGAGAAATATAAGGCTTCCTGCAAACCCTACAGCCGCCAGTATTAAGAACCCGCTTTTGTAATCTCCTTGTATGTCAAATAAACGACCCGCGAAAATTGGACCGAACATTGTCATTAACATCATGGACATAGCCGATACACCCATAATCTTCCCAAATGACTTACGTCCAAAATAATCCCCTCTCATAGATGTTGTTATGGGTGCTCTTGCTCCAAACCCAATTCCATAGACAACAGAAAAAAGGACAGCCATCCATAGATTGGTAACTAAAACAG
The DNA here is from genome assembly GCA_964414725.1 of uncultured Dehalococcoidia bacterium. Classification (GTDB taxonomy): domain Bacteria; phylum Chloroflexota; class Dehalococcoidia; order Lucifugimonadales; family UBA826; genus UBA11996. Next base: position 1,873 of record CAYPXS010000188.1, on the reverse strand, counting down.
CAACTGATACACCGATTGCTTGGATACAACCAAAAAGGCATACTGCTATATGTTTTGGAGTTCTGTCCCCTAAGAACCCTCCAAGGATTTGAGAAACTCCACCAATCCCCATTGCGATTCCCCAAATAAATGCTGCCGTTTGGAGAGAAATTCCCTGATGCTTAAAAGCTAGTATCAGATGGACCATCATAGTCGAGGTTAGCATGGCAGAGGCACCGTGGCCCACGGCAAGATACCAAAACACTTTTTCCCTAAGAGCTTCAGATAATGAAAAATCGTTTCCTTCTATAGGAGTTGGAGTGTCTGTTGTACTATCAACCCTTTCGAACCTCTTTTTCCCATCTGGAATTTCTCCTATTTCTTCCGGAGTGTTTTTAATTATTTTTATTATAGGTATCAACAAAAGAGGAAAGAATATAGTCAGTCCTAAGGCAGTTGCTTGCCACCCTACATCCTCTGCGGAGATGAGTATGGCTAAGAATGGCACTATCGCAAAAGTCCCTACAGAGAATCCAACAGACCCTATGGACATAGCTAGACTTCTGTTTTTGGAGAACCAATTATTTATGATGACCGTCATTGGTATCCATCCACCTAATGTCACCCCAAACATTATCGTAATATAGGAGATATAAAATATAGTTGGATCTAACCAATTGTCTCTGGATTCAGTGATGGGGACTGTCTGACTTAGGCATAAAAATCCGATTGATGAAGCTATTGCTCCCATACAAGCTACTTTTTTGCCCCCGATCTTATCGATCAGATAGCCGACAATTGGAGCGGCAATACTGCCTTCTAGTTGTCCTAATGAAAAGGCTATTGATAGTTGCGTACGGCTCCATCCGAATTCTGACTCCAATGAGTCTATCCAAAGCCCAGTAGCTCCGTATGCAGGAGCAGATATAACAGCATTGACAACCAAAGCGGTGAAGGCGATTCGCCAGCCGTAAAAGAGATTAATTTTCAAGATATATTTATTGAGTTTATCTAAAAGTCATGCTGACTTTAGGATGATAGTTTATTGTTTATTTGTCATGATAAAGATCCTCGCATATGATCTCATAATAATGAACGTCATGATTGATTGAATTCAGAGGACTGTGAAAAATGAATCTACCTGAAAAAATGAAATTTGGTATCTTTTTGGGTCCTTTCCATAAGGTAGGGGAAAATCCTACCTTAGCATTGGAAAGGGACATGGAACTGATTCAATGGTTGGATACTTTGGGATATGACGAGGCCTGGATTGGCGAACATCATAGTGCTGGATGGGAAACTATATCTTCCCCAGAGTTGTTTATAGCGGCAGCTGCGGAAAGGACAAGGCATATAAATCTTGGCACCGGGGTTGTAAGTCTTCCTTATCATCATCCATTTATGGTGGCTAATAGAATGGTTCAACTTGACCATATGACAAGAGGTAGAGTCATGTTTGGAGTGGGTCCAGGTGCTTTGCCAACAGACGCGTATATGATGGGTATAGATCCCACCAGCCAAAGAGAGAAAATGGATGAAGCTCTAGGGGTTATCCTGAGACTTTTTACAGAACTTGAACCGATAACCTACAAGGCAGATTGGTTTGAACTGAATGAGGCTTTGTTGCAGCTTCGACCCTATCAGAGACCCCACATGCCAATTGCCGTTGCATCCATTCAGTCTCCTTCTGGAGTTCAGCTTGCTGGTAAGCACGGCGCTTCTGTTTTGACAATAACAGTACCAAGAGATCCTCAAGCTGATCGGGCTGACTATGGAAAATTGTGGGACATAGCAGAAGAAGCTGCAGAAAAACATGGACAAGTAGTGAAACGGGAGGACTGGCGTTTAGTGGTACCGGTGCATTTGGCTGAAACTAGAGAGAAAGCCCGTGAAC
>CAYPXS010000187.1:0-2793 GCA_964414725.1 uncultured Dehalococcoidia bacterium | reverse complement strand
ATTCTTGGGCCAAAGCGCCCAGCACGTTTGCTAGTACATCTTCTGGTACCCAACTTTGCCAAGCATCGTTATTACTGAGGTACCAAATCGCTGTTGCTTCAAAGGCTTCTTCCGAAGTGCCGTAATTATCAGAATTATCCCCATACCAGGCGTCAGCAACTAACTGATTTCCAGCTGACCAGTCCCATTTGTTAAAGAAACTAATTAGGTAAGGAGCGTCTTGAACTAAATTCGTGTTCATGGCGATCATTATTTCAGCAGGAGGGAAAGCGCAACCGTGGACAGGATCATTCCCTGCACAAGTGCTGGGATCTGGCTGTTCAAGGTCAACAAAATTCTCTGGATAACCAAGGTCTAACATCAATTTGGTAGGACCCCAGTAGTAGAACAGAATGGCTTCTTCTTTCTTGAAGGCACCTTCTATCGCAGCTCCTAGCGCACCGGACGTTCCTGGATCTCTCAACTCAACATGATCTGCAAGTCCATATGCTTCTATTTGCCCTACACCAGCTTCAGTTCCTTCTTGGACTCCTCGACAAGCCCATCCAGCGATACAGCCATAGAGGACTGCCTTACCACCACTATCAGCTTCTGCAAACAGAGCTTTGTATTGTTCCTCTTTCAGGTCTTCTACTGAATCCAAATCTGGGTTTGCTGCCTGAACATAGGCTGGGATAAGGAAGGTGCTTTGCCAGTTATCTTCAAGGCTTTTGCCTACAGGAATGACTTCACCTGCTTTCACAGCATCGTTCCAAACCACGTTTTGGTTAGGCAGCCAGATTTCCATTGTTATGTCAACGTCACCCTTTCGGAGCCCTTGGAAGAGAGGCACTGTGGCTCCTTCTACTTGAGAAGTCTCATGCCCATAGCCGTTTTCGACTATATATCGTGCTATTCCGTTTTGTACCAAAGCACTATCCCAGTTAAGGCCTCCAAATACGATTTCTCGTTTTGGTCCTTCCGGTACTGGAACTTCTACTTCTACTTCAACAATTTTTTCTACTTCTTTAACTACTTCTACTTCTTTAACTACTTCTACTTCTTTAACTACTTCTACTTCTTCTCTTACTGTTCTAACAGCTGCTTCCTTCTCTACTATCTTCTCGACTTCGACAATCTTTTCCACCGGGACTTCCTTTATCACCTCAACCTCTTTCACGATTGTCTCAGCTTCACAGGCCATCGCAAGAACAGAAAAAGCCGTGATAGATAGGATTATGAATGTGGTCATAATCCTATTACTAGCGATATTTCTTAACATTGTTTTCTCCTTACTTGTTAAACATATTTAGAAATTCATATTTTTTTTAGGTGTACAAGGGAAATAGTGCTGCTGATTAAATGAGTGTTGGCCGATGGGTTATACAATTTAGAACCACTAGGTGACGATTACAACAGTCACTGTAGTACTGGAAGGCCCTCAGCTTTCAAGGCCGTTTCCACAGGCTCAACAACAATGTGTTTGATAAGCCTGATTGGCAGAGCAATCACTCTGTATCTATGCGATTGTTTGAAGTTATCTCCCCACCTCGGGTTTATGGATTGTCCTTCCGAAGCGGCAATAAATATATATAAAGGGCAATGTCCGGTCAAGTTTTCATAGCTAAATTAAGACGAACTACTAATCAATTAAACTCGGAACATGGGATTGCTACCTTTTATGGTCGCAGCCCCTCCGCTTAGTGCCATTGGCGATCCATCAGCTCTCCAACACGCTGCACCGTGAATTGAACCATTTGAGTCAAACAAAACCCCATTCATACCTCCAGCGACCCGTTCAACTGCCTCTATGATATGTCCTTTTTGTTTCAAAGGTTCGACTACATTTGGAGATATATCTGGTTCCAATTCAAGATTTTGGCCTTGAGTCCAAACTCGGGGGGCTTCAACGGCCTCTTGAAGAGACATGTTGTGGTCTATGACGTTAATTATTCCCTGTAGGACAGATGGAAATATTCGACGAGCCCCTGGTGTGCCCAAAGACATAAAAGGCTTTCCTTCTTTAAATATAGTAATGGGTGCCATGCTGCTCAGAACTCTTTTTCCTGGCTCTATAGAATTAGCGTTTCCTGGATGAGGGTCAAAGTTATACATGGTGTTGTTTAACAGGACTCCTGTGCCGGGAACAGTAACCCGAGATCCAAAGGCATCATTAAGAGTTTGTGTCATGGAGACTATGCTTCCGTTTGCGTCGGCTACTGTGATGTGGGTGGTGTTTTTTGATTCTGTAGCGAAAGCTGAGGGATTATCATGTTCAAAGGCTGAAGCTCGGGAGAGATCAATTTTTTGGCTGCAATGTCGCCCATATTCTTTTGAGGTGAGGCCACCCACAGGTACGTCAACAAAATCAGGATCTCCCATGTATTTAAACCGGTCAGCAAAAACTATTTTGAGAGTTTCTGCAAGAAGATGAATGTATTCAACGCTTCCAAATCCCATGGCTGATACGTTAAAGCCTTCCATAATGTTTAAGGCTTGGATTATGTGTGTTGCTCCTGAGCTTGCTGGCCCGACTCCTACAATTTCATGTCCGCGGTAGGTTCCACGAACCGGTTCCCTGTATTTGATTTTGTATTGGTTTAGATCGTCCATTGATATGATCCCATTATTGGATTTCATATCCTTGGCTATGGCGTGACCTAAGAATCCCTCTGTTAAGGTGGCAGTTCCATTGTGAGCTATATTTTCAAGAGTTTTTGCGTAATCACCATTGGAAAAGATGTCTCCTGATTTTAAGGGGACACCTTTGTTTACATATAATGATTTACTTGCAGGGTATGTCGATAGGATTTC
>CAYPXS010000186.1:0-2864 GCA_964414725.1 uncultured Dehalococcoidia bacterium | reverse complement strand
GACGGTGTACCAGCCAGGGTTTATGGGCCAGGAATTAATGGACCCTCCTAGTGTTGAAGGCTGGCATACAGGCAAGGAATGGATCAACAGTGGCGCCCTTGTTAAAAGGGTTAATTTTCTTACTGACACCATGGGTGATGTAAATCTACCGGGCGTCAGAAAAATAATTGAGAAGGTAGCTGAAGGATCGAAAACCACGTCTCCTGAGATGCTTGTGGAGCGATGTCTTGAGTTGATGGGACCTCTACCGGTAAAGGATAAGACTAAGGAGGAACTTGTCGACCATGCTATGGAGTATGGTGATATAGCCTGGGATAAAGACTCCTACGAGGATTCAGCTAAGAAGGCTGCAGAGGTGCTAGCTCTAATAGCTTCTACAAGAGAATATCAATTCGGTTAACTAGGGGACGCAGAGCTATAGGGTTACTACTATCAATGGAGTCTAATTCATGCTTATAACCAACGTACAAGGGCGAACCTGGAATTTCAGTCACGCTATCGGGCATCTAACAATAGCGGGAGATGGTTTCTTGCATCCCTATAGTGTCGCAACAGCTGAATCCGGTGTTATCTATGTACTCAATAGGGCCCCTGATCCGAAAGACGGTGACGGTAATAAAAGAGTCCAGCCGAATTTTAAACGAATAGGAAAATGGAAATTAGAGGATGAATTTATAAGTGACTTCGCGCAAGATGACGTCATGTGGCCGGTCTCATTGACGGTTGACCAAGAGGGATTCCTTTATTGCACTGACGAAATAAAAAATAGGGTATTTAAGTACACCTCAGATGATGAAAAGGTTCTTGAGTGGGGTGTTGAAGGTTCAGCCGAAGGAGAATTTTCAAAACCTGCCGGTATAGTATCTGATATGGGCGGGCATCTTTATGTGGTAGATGCTGGAAACCACCGTATACAAAAATTCACAAATGACGGTGAATTTATCCACTCCTGGGGTGAATTTGGCTCAGGCATAGGGCAGTTGAACGATCCGTGGGGTATAACAGTCGATGCAGAAGGTTTTGTGTATGTTGCCGACTGGGGCAATGACAGAGTTCAAAAATTTACAGGGGATGGTGAGTGGATTCAAAATTTTGGAGATTCACCTATAGATACCCTAAGTTTGAATCATCCTTCTGATGTTGCTGTTGATAGCGAAGGAGATGTATACGTTACTGATTGGGGCAATAAAAAGGTTCAGATTTTTGACAGTGATGGAGAAATTCTCACTTCCCTTTATGGCGATGCGACCGAATTATCTCGCTCCGCTTTGAATTTTTTAGAAACAAATGTAGATTACTACAATGCATTCAAACAGGCTAAAGATAAATCAAAGCTAGGGGCTTTCATGAGACCAACCGCCATCAGCATCACGAGAGATGACCGGATAATTATCTGTGATGTAAGTAGGCAAAGGCTTCAGGTCTACGATAAAGAGAAAGGCTATTTAGAGCCTCGATTTAACCTATGATTGTCCTGTTTGCGGGTTTCAATTGGGATTAAGAACCTAATTTATTTGTTCCATTTATCAATAAGTTCTCTTTGCCTGATTTTGGATTCTTTGGATACATTGAAAATGTTTCTACTTATCAAACGCCAATCGCCTTCGATATTTCCCATAGTGAAAATCCCTTCGAATGTCGACATTGTGGAACCATTCTCATCCAGGCGAGAGGCTTTGACGAGATATCCTACCTTTTCTTCGTCACTTATTATTTCTGAGTAAGAATCTAATCGGCATGTGCTCCCAATCCATTCAGGGCGAATTTTGTGATAGAAATCGGCGAAATAGTTTGGGACATCAGCTTCAGTCGCATAGAAAGATATAGGGGTAATCCCAACCGCGATATGATGCATTGGCAAATGCATCGTGTCTCTGTACTTTTTAGATGTGGTTCCTAGGGCTTTTATGGAATCTTGCAAAGCCAAGATTGGGTTTGATGCCATATCAAATTACTCCTAAGGGGCAATATTTTATTTCCTTAATGAGGTATTAGGATTATACATATTTTATGTCGATATAAGATTTTTGTATGTATCGGTTCAGTAATTAAATTCTTCAATCCATTACTACCCCGCCACCAATATTCAATACCACACCAGTAATTTCTGAGGCTTCATTTGAGGTTAGGAAGACAAATCCATTTGCAATATCAGTCGCTGATTGTAAACGCCTGAGCGGAATTTCCGTCGCGGCTAGGTCAACGCTGAAATCCTCGACAGTTTGGTAGCTTTCTTTACGTTTAGCAAAGGCCGCCCAAGCCATACCCTCGTCTTTAATATGCCCCGGGGCAATCGAATTTACTCTGATACCTGGGGCCAATTCCACAGCCATTGCGCGGCTAAAACCGATGACGGCCGCTTTTGTGGCGCTGTATACAGCATTTTGATTCCAACCTCTTTTTCCTGCTTGTGAAGAAGTGCTGGTAATTGATGAATTTTTAGATTTCTCTAAATAAGGTATGGCTGCTTGGGTGCAAAGAATTACTCCTTTTAAGTTCACATTGGTCACCCGGTCTATATCTGCAGTTGATTGGTCAACAAGATAACCTGGTGATACTGTTCCGGCATTATTAATCAAGGCAGTGATCCCATTCAATGAGCTATCTGCTTTTTCCATCATAAGTTCAACTTCACTTTTTGAAGTTACATCCGCTGGGCAACCGAAAACAGAATTAGACACAACCTTGAGTGATTTGAGAGCCCGATCTACTATCTCTGTATTATAATCCGTCACAAATACTAGGGCTCCTTCTTTGAGAAATGCTTCTGCAGTAGCCATACCGATAGCCCCGCCTCCCCCTGTGATGACAGCCTTTACATTTTCTAATCTCCCTGGCATCTGTAATTCCTCCGAAGTTTTGTT
>CAYPXS010000185.1:0-2904 GCA_964414725.1 uncultured Dehalococcoidia bacterium | reverse complement strand
AGTTGGAAGGAATTTGTTAAAGTTTTTGGGGAAGCTCTTAAAAAAGAAAGATTACATACAAAAAATTTAGATGGTAATGATGATTATTTTTCCTGTTGGTTAAATGCCTTAGAAGAAATTCTAATAGAAAAGAAAATTAGTAATCAAAATACTTTGATTCTGTTAAAAGAAGATTGGACACAGGCTTACTTATCTACACCACATGGTAAGCCGGTGAATCTTAAAAATAGGAGTGTTTAAATGTCAATCACGTGTAAAGCTGAGGTCTCATAACGGAAGATCACAGGTTCAAGTCCTACCCCGGCTACCACTCAATACGTGACTAAATCCCCTTCTTCTCCCCCCTACCCCACTTTGAAATCTATTCAAGTCCAAATGGTAGTTAGATTCTAAATTAAGAAAGTTAGGGTCCCAGAAGGCTCCAAACTTTTTTACTTGCTTCTCTGCAAAAATTCTTGCGGAAGGCAACAAACAGATTTCAGTGGCTCCTTCTAAAGTCGCTTTTCTAATACTACTGAAGTTTCCATTTGTCTTTGAGGGACTTGCCAATACCTGTCAAGCAATTGATCAGTCTGTTTTCTCGTATGAAGAAAGAACCCATTTTTCAGATAAAAGCTAATTGCCCAGGACGCATCCTGCCACGTGCCGAGAAGCAATCTAGAATTATTGTTGATCTTAAACAAATATTCCAATAACGATTTGCCTATACCGATTCCTTGATAATCAGTCAGTACATAGGCATGCCTTATTAAAGTGACTCCCTTTAATTCCTGAATTCCCATCACACCGACCAGCATATTATTTCTGGCATACCCGAACATACGAACCCCACTATCGAACTCATTGGTTAATTCTTTTTCCGACATGTAAGGTTCATGCCAACAATCATCTGGAATGACCCCTTTATATTTCAACGCTGCATCGTTAATCACATTGACAATATTTGAAATATCTTTTGGGGTATATTCAGCTATCATTCCAAACCTCCATGCCTTCTTGGCACTTCACTGAACAAAAGGTTTGCTAACAGATATGTCTCGTCGCAGTTCTTGAGGTTCCATATTTCATATAAGTTTCATAAGTGCCAGCGTCTGTTACAGTACCAGTGGATTCGTAAACATTCCATTTGTAGTCATTTTTTACAGCCAATTGGACTAACCATACTCCAAGGCCTTGATATTCTTCAGTAAATTCACTCAGAGGAAGAGAGGAACTTTCTTGCTTTGCAAAGTCATAACTTAAGCCGTCACATATTGTCTCTATTGTTAGTGAAATCGCTTGACCTTCAGCAAAGGAAGGAATGTCAGTTGTAGTTGTAGTTATATCTACAACCTCAGTTGTGACAGAACACCCAAGCATCCCCAAAAGAAACAACGCTATAAAAAATATCTTTTTCATAGCCAAATAATACCAAGTTGTGGGATAGAGGATTGATATAAAGGGTCGTATTAATAGGCCCATTGGCAATATTAAGACAACAGTTATATATAAATACACAAGAGTGCGGGACTCTATTCTTACATAGGTCTCCCCCTTGTTTTGTGACGAGAGATATACGTGTCACTATTCAAACCCAAACCCTACTTTTCAAATTAATGCAGAAGCACAAATGTGCGACAATCGACTTACGATGATGCATTTGCGAATATGATGGACAAATATTTGACCAGAGAAAATTACGGGTTTTTACTCGGACTAATCGGAGTAATAATTTTCTCATTAACGTTACCAATTACCAGGCATTTGTCTCAGATCGGCTTTACATCCCTCGAAATAGGATTTGGAAGAGGTTTTTTGGCGGGACTCGCCTCCCTTCTAATTCTTTTGTTCAAAGGTCACCTTAAGTTCCAAAGCTTGCCGTGTAGGTCAGATTTCATCAAATTGGCCATTACTGCTGCCGGTGTTGTTTTTGGGTTCCCTATTTTTACTGCGGTGGCTATGCAAACTATTCCTGCGGGAAATGGAGGCATTGTGCTTGCAGCAGTACCACTTTCAACGGCGATTTTTGCGGGGTTTTTATCTGAAGAGAAGCCAAGTGTCCGATTTTGGATAATAGCCATATTGGGATTCATAACTGTAATCATATTTCGATTACTTACTACTAATTCATCGCTATTGGATATTGGGTTGGGAGATTTGGCATTATTTCTTTGCGTCTTACTAGGAGGCATGGGATATGCTCAAGGAGGTATTCTTGGAAAAAAGATGAGTGGGTGGAGAGTTATATGCTGGTCATTAGTAATAAGCCTTCCTTTGGTTGTGCCGTTAGCCTTAATCCATTTCGATCTTACTCATTTAGCCGAGATTGCCCGTGACTCTCCCAAATCCATCATGCTATTTGTATTTCTATGTCTATTCAATAATTTGATTGGATTCTTTTTCTTTTATGAAGGATTGGGAATGGGGGGAGTAGCAAGGGTCAGCCAGATAGATTTATTTAGACCGTTTCTAACGTTTTTCTTCTCAGTTGTATTCCTGGGAGAAAAAATGAGTGCTATAGCCGTATTTTTTCTATTGTTGATTATAGTAATTGTTTATTCGAGCAAGAGGAGTGCAATCCGTTAACCCGATAATACAAATTAGTGGTTTCCGTTAATTTGCCGTTGTTGATAGATAGCAAATACTAGTTATATGAAAGAAACGCTGACAATTAGGTTGCTAATCATTACTCTTTTTTGCTGTATTATTCAGTTTGGTCGGTAATGTAATTATGAGAACGTTGAGGAGAATTTCAAATGAGACTCGAAGGAAAAGTTGCTCTAATAACTGGGGGAGCCAGAGGTCAAGGCGCAGCCGAGGCAAAGTTATTTGCCAAGGAAGGAGCAAAAGTAATCATAGCGGATATTCTCGATGAAGAAGGTGAAAAGCTGGAAGCAGAGCTTTCAGAACTTGGTGGTGAATGTT
>CAYPXS010000184.1:0-2910 GCA_964414725.1 uncultured Dehalococcoidia bacterium | reverse complement strand
CCACCTACAGCCTCTATGGCCGTGGTTGAATCTAGACCAGGATCTCCGGCTGGAATTACTCCACCTATCAAAAGCAATAGTCCGAATAATCCAGTAAATGCACCTAATATGAGGTTCAGATTTTTTTGCCTAACTATTGCTATTCCTAGCAACAATATGGATGCGCCAATTAAAGAAAAGGAACTGTGCGCTATACCTTCTGAAATGGCATAAACAACAGCGGGGTCACCACCCCGTTCTGTATAGGAAGTGTCAAGCAAAGAATTTTGCAGGCCGCTTGAAACAAGAAGTATTGCAGCCGCCAAAAAGGCTAAAACTGAAGCCAATCCAGCTATATCGGATCCAGACCTATTTTCCCCTTGCATGGAACGAGCTAGGTATGCCGTACCAATCAAAGTAGCCAATATTGAAATAGTAAATACCGTTCCTGAAAGCGCAGTCTGCATCGGGCTGTCAATAAGCTGTTGGGCCACAACAGCAAAGCTGTCAGTTTCCGAAGTTGAAGTCTCTAAAAACGTCATGATGAAGCCTAATATCATCCCGCCCAACATCATAGAACCCGTAAGCATTTTAGATGCCATTATGAAACTCCTAAACCAGATAATTTATTCATGCATAGTCCAATCTTCCGTGCATGATATAAAGCAAAACATAAAAACGAAATGAGTTTTAGTACAAAAAAAGAAGATAAATTTAAAGGTTTAGGAAAACGTAGGACTATCTGCAGGATAGTCCTTATTCTTGCGGGGCCCGTTCCATGATTTCTAGCCAGTTCCCGTCAATATCTTGAACAATCCAAACTTTTTTAGCAGCCGGATGTACCGCGTCCTTTATTGTTGCCGGAGTAGTCGCCACCTTTAGTCCCATATCCAAGGCCTTCTGGTAAAGACTCTCTACATCTTCAACAAATATACCTAGGTGTGGCGAACCTATAACATCCCTGTGTTCGATTTTTACTTTAGGATTCAACCATTCAACGAGTTCGACGGAATGCCTATCATCACCATTTCCCAAGTAAGCAATATGAACTTTAATGCCTGGCACCCCAGTCATATCTTCAATAAATTCTCCTTCCAATATCCTATCCATATCTACAGATAGGCCAAAGAATTCCTTATAAAAACTCAATGCTTTCTCCATATTAGAGACCGGCAAGCCCGTATGATTCATCCATTCCACTGTCATCAAAGACCTCCAGGATATTTCAAATTTAGCCGTTTTCTGTCTGGCTAGGAACCCGTCCTATAAGCAACACGACTTAGAGTTCTAAACATTCTCACCGTCAATGAGGAAACCTTGCTTCTAAAAGGAGCAAAGCTTTCACCATTTACTTCAGCAACTATGTTGTTTACATCCTCAAGTGAGTTTATTCCGTTAACTATCCGCACTACGTCAGGACTACCAAACATTGGAACAGAAATAAGAGGGTCCATCGTTTTAGATGAATCTGCCATCTCAAGAACAGTTTCCAATAAATTTGGAGCTTCTCCTCTCTTTGCAACCATAATAGTTCTTATCATGTACTTAGCATCTGGAGAAAATACCTCAGGCTGTCTTACATTGCGGATTATGGAGATATTTACATCTTCGCAATCTGCCGCCACTTTCTGAAACTTATCTCGAGATTGGTCATTTTCAAGGAATCCATCGTGGAAAGCTTCTATTTCTCCCAAGGTGTCGAATGTTAAGGCACTTATGACTCTACTCTTAAAAGCAGGAGGCGTTGAGATTGTGAAGGAGACGTTACCATTTTGATTAAGACCTTTAATTAAATCAATCGAACCCTCTGTTACATCAAAGTTTTTCCCTTGCTTTGGTATCCGACTAACGTTTTGTATGAATTCCGGCATAATAATCTCCTTTTATCTGAATTGTTGTTCGTAACACAAAATAACAGTTTTACTCTTTATTGGCACAATATTGGCTTAAGTCTCTCATAGTATGTCAATAGAATCTCATAGTTTAGCTTAATTGGACTTTGTAGGTTTAGCTGTAACTATGAATTTAGCCGAGAGTCGGGTGACCTTTAGGAATAGGCAAAAAGCTGGTAAGGGGAACCGATAATCTAATGCAAAATATTTAGGCTACTATGTGCCTAGCACCAATGGGTCGTCGATGCCTTGTAATGTCCGAATTATAGACATCACTGTTAGCTTGCCCGTCCGTGGGTTTTCACTAGGAATATTCTCTACCTCTATATGTAACCTACCGAACTCACCTTCCACTACTATGTCATGACAATTTCTGTCCAACCCAGGGACAGCTATTAAGCGAATTTGAGTCCTGTCAGGACCTATTCCTGCAAAACTAACAGCAGCTGAAACATTAACGTTGGCTGGAAAGCCTAGACAAGCCTCTCTTGCTGAACCAGAGAAAATTTCCTGTTCCTCGGTAAATCCCAATACTGATATCCCTTTATCCATTAGGTAGGGGGAACCTTCTAAGGCCTCTAGGGGTTTACGAGTAGTCATTATCACACTGTCTATTTTGCCTGCCGACGCGGATTTGATACCGTCTAATCCGGCTATTGCCCCCGATGGGGCATAAATTTTGCAACATCGCTGCTTAGCCAAATCCAATATCTCTGGATGTTCAACTAAAGCTCCGATGCTTATAGCCATAAGATCCTTACCTGATTGAAAAATCTCGCAAGCAAGTTCAGGTATAACAGCGCCACCTGCTGCCTCGACAATAAGATCTGATTTAGCAATAAGCTCAGTCTGTGAACAGTATTCCGGGGGATTATTAAGGGTAGTGAGAAAAGCACGAGCCGATCCCTCTGTCCTACTGGTGATGCCCGTTATAGGGAGTGTAAGAGTGCCTGCCTCAGAAGCCTTAAGAAGTGCCTGGCCTATCGCTCCACATCCTACAATTCCAATTGTTGTCACTGGTATAAGTCCTGCTCCCTCG
>CAYPXS010000183.1:0-2963 GCA_964414725.1 uncultured Dehalococcoidia bacterium | reverse complement strand
TCCCCAAAGAGGACATTGTTAAAGTGGAGCATGAGTCTTTAAAGGAAACCGTAACTCAAATTTTTGAAAAAATGGGAGTATTACCTGAGGATGCTAGGGAGGGAGCAGATGTTCTCGTATCAACAGATCTTCGAGGCGTAGAAACCCACGGGGTTTCTAACATGCTCCGGAGCTATGTTGCAGGGTACAATGCTGGCAATCTAAATCCTAGACCGGATTGGAAGATCGAGCGGGAGAGTCAAGGCACGGCAACTATTGATGCAGATAGTGGGCTTGCTGTCATATTGGGCCCAAAAGCGATGCGGATGGCTATCGACAAGGCGAAAAACGTAGGAATAGGCGTGGTAACCATGCATAATGCCGGCCACTCTGGTGCCATTGGTCATCATGCCATGTTGGCTGCCAAGGAAGATATGATAGGTATGACTGCGACAGCCGGAGGTATGAGCGTGCTACCTACTTTTGGTGCAGAGCCTAGACTTGGCACTAATCCAATTGCAATAGCAGCTCCTGCTAGGAACAATCCTCCATTTCTCTTTGATGCTGCTACCTCCGCAATAGCTGGTAATAAGCTGGGACTTGCCGCCAGGGTTGGAGCGAATTTATTACCCAACTGGATTTCAGGTTTGGATGGAGCTCCAATAAGTGATGAAGTGCCTATGCCAGAGCGAGGAGAGTTTTATCAACTACCTTTGGGGGGCACCAGGGAACAAGGATCTCATAAAGGCTATGGGTTTGGTCTTATGTCTGAAATATTGGCTACAGGACTAAGTGGTGCTGTCAGCGCTATGGTTATTGGATCTGGCAAAACCAGTAGAACTGGGGGGACAAGCTGCCACTATTTTTGCGCATACAACATAGAAGCTTTTACAGATGTTGAAATTTTTAAAGATAATATGGATAACATGCTACAGTCCTTGAAAGATACTCCTCCTGCACCTGGCCATGAAAGGGTTATGTACCCAGGCCTATCAGAGTCTGAAGAGGAAGAAGATCGAAAAATAAATGGAATACCCCTACATTCTGAAGTAGTTGAATGGTTCACGGATATAACCAGTGAACTAACTATACCGATGGTCAAAATATTGTAACCGTTATAGAAACCGCCAATTTAGTCATAAAAACTGGTCCTCAGTAAATTTTGACAAAATTTACTGAGGTTTTGATCACACATTTATATAAGGACTTACAAACTCTTCATTTAATGGTAATAATTAATGTGGAAGGTCACACAAATAGTAAGGAGATTTGTAGTGAACAGTGAGAAGATTCTCATTATCGAAGATGAAGAAAATATTTTGGAGGCGGTGAAATATACACTAACTCAAGAAGGGTATGATGTGTTCACCTCCGTTGATGGTGAAGAGGGGTTAGAAAAAGCACAGGAAATCAAACCAGATTTAGTGTTGCTGGATGTTATGTTACCCAAAATGGATGGATTTGAAGTCTGTAGAATCCTCAGAAAAGATTTGCAAATGCCAGTATTTATAATTTCCGCTAAGGCCGAAGAAATTGATCGGGTTGTAGGTTTGGAGATTGGTGCAGATGACTATATAACTAAACCTTTCAGCATGAGAGAGTTAGTGGTAAGAGTTAGGAATTCCCTTAGAAGAGCAGCTTTAAGCCCGGAACCAGATGCCCCCGAAATTTTAAAGTTTGGCGAACTAGAAATTCACTTGACCAGCCACATGACGATAGTCGCAGGTGAAGAGGTTTCTATGAAGCCTAAGGAATTTGCTTTGCTTTGCATGCTCGCATCCAATAAAGGTAGGGCTTTTACGAGAGATCAGATTCTGCGAAGGCTTTGGGATCATGAATACATCGGCGATGTGAGGACTGTAGACGTTCATGTGAGGTGGATTCGAGAAAAAATTGAAGCCAATCCTAGCCGGCCTGAAAAGTTGGTTACCATTAGAGGGGTAGGTTACAGATTCGACGGTTAATGTATATGTGTGGGGAGAATGGCCTTGAGAATTGCTAGGTTACCTGTATGGAAGATTATAGTTCCTTTTCTGCTATTGGTTAGCGTGGTCATTATTTTATCCAGTTTCTATGTTTTCAATACAGCGATTGACATTAATGGTAGGAAGAGCGGAGAACTAGCTATTACAGTTGCCGTTATTGGATCAGTGATCACTGTTATATCTCTGTTTACCATAATGACTGTGAGATTAAGAATTATTCGGTCTATAGATAAGTTGACCGTCGGGGTTTCGTTGATTTCAGAAGGGTATTTGGATCACAGGGTAACTGCTATTTCAAGGGATGAAACTCTAGATCTGTCGAATGCTTTTAACCAAATGGCTGCGACTATATCTGAAACAGTTCATAGCCTTTCATCGGAAAGAAATACTCTTTCTGCTCTTTTGGACACTATGGCTGATGGAGTAATTGTTACAGATGAAGAAGGAAAGATAACTCTATTGAATAAAACTGCGCAGCTAATTTTTAATTTAGAAAATTCGGAATATTTAGATTTAAGGCTTGCAGATGTAATAAGGGATTTTGAAATAATCCAAATGGCATCTGATTGTGTCGATATAGGAGAATCTATACAAGACGAAATAGAAGTGCCAGAAGTTAGACGTTACTTAAGTGTAACTGCCACTCCTATAGGTTCTGGTTCTGGTGGTGGTGTATTGATAACTGTCCATGATTTGACAAATATTCGCCAGTTGGAAAACACACGTAAAGAATTCGTAAGTAATGTATCCCATGAACTCCGAAGTCCTCTTGCTTCTGTTAAAGCTATGGTAGGTACCCTTGAAAACGGGGCATTGGAAGACAAAAAAGCAGCTACAGATTTCATCATTAGAATTGACAAAGATGTTGATAGAATGACTTCTCTGGTATCTGACTTATTAGAACTTTCGAGACTAGAGAGTGGACAAGAGGATATTGAACTTGAACCCGTAGAATTGAGATCTTTAGTTGAAGATGCTATTTCAATGATCACAAATCAG
>CAYPXS010000182.1:0-2967 GCA_964414725.1 uncultured Dehalococcoidia bacterium | reverse complement strand
GTTTTCATTGCTTGGACGATCGGATTGATTACCAGGTCTTCGATTTGGCCAATTAGGTCTTTATCCCATACCTTCGGCGGAGAAAATGCACCCATACCCCCAGTATTAGGACCAGTATCTCCGTCCCCAATCCGTTTGTAATCACAGGCAGCAACCAGACTAGATGTCGTCTCGCCGTCCGAAAAAGCGAATGCGCTTAATTCCCAGCCCTCCAGAAACTCCTCAACAACTAATGTTGTTCCAGCATCCCCAAACACTTTAGTTACCATAAGATCATTTAAGGCAGTCATAGCTTCCGACTTGTCTTGGCAAATATATACACCTTTTCCAGCCGCTAGTCCGTCGGCCTTCAAAACTGTTGGGAAAGTGTCCAATCCTTCCAAATAAGCAACGGCTTGTTGGGGATCAGTAAACGCCTCGTATGATGCTGTTGGTATTCCCCATTTTTCCATCACGGCTTTAGCAAAAGATTTACTGGACTCCAGTCTTGCTGCAGAAGCTGTTGGACCAAAAATGGCTAGTCCTGACTCCATAAACACATCTACTATGCCCAAAGCCAAAGGGGTTTCTGGCCCAACTATCGTTAAATCTATCTCTTTTTGCAGAGCGAAATTTTTCAAACCTTGGATATCCGATTCGGATATATCTAGATTAGTAGCCACAGATCTTGTACCTGCATTGCCGGGAGCTACATAAAGCTTTTCTAGTTTGGAACTTTGGTTAATTTTCCAAGCGATGGCATGTTCTCTACCACCTCTTCCAACGAGCAATATTTTCAAGCGAAATTACCTACCGAATGATATTTTTATGATGAAGTGTTTTCTAAACCGTAAAAGTTTAATGCATTCGTGCTGAACACTTTCTCTGCTTCATCTTCCCCCAACACTTCAATGACATTATAAAAGTCTTGGTCAGAATATACCCTGCGAGCCCTTGTAGAAGGCAAATCGGTCCCAAACATTAGTACGTTAGGGCTCACTTCATGTATTTTTCTGAGAGTATCGTTCACATTAAGGTCTAGACGCCCAAACCCCGTAGCTTTTATGGCCAACCCATCTCTCACAAGACTCAAAAGTATTTCAAGGTTCGTATCCGATATACCAAGATGATCAATAGCTACCTTGGGTAAACCAGGAATTTTATCCTTCAAAGATATAAGTGAGTCAGCCCCTAAGTACAACTCCACATGCCAACCCACCAAGTCATAGACCCGATTGGCCATAGGGACGAGATCTTCAGAGCCAGCAGAACCACCTCTATTCAAATTGAATCTTACAGCTTTTACTCCATGTCGATCCAAATCTAATATTTCTTCATCAGTTACAGTTACAGGCAATTGGGTGACTCCAACGAAACCTGGTCCCAACCTCTTTAAAGCCGACGTCAGGTATGTTTGGTCAAAGCCTTGAAACGATCCTGATACTACGGCGCCGCCTTGGATCGAATAGTCTCTCAGGCGCTCGTAATAATTCTCGATAGTAAATTCATCCGGGATGTACCCCTTATTCGCCTGAAGAGGAAATTCTTTTTCTATGATATGAAAATGACAGTCAAAAAGGGCTATATCACTGGTTTTATTCATTGCTAATCAAATAGTATTCCATCAGATTCTCAGGTTTTGCTCACTCTCTCATTCCCACTCAATCGTACCTGGTGGTTTGCTAGTTATGTCAAAAACTACTCTATTTACATCAGGAACTTCGTTTGCGATACGGCTGGATATTGTCGCCAAAACATCGTAAGGCAAGCGAGCCCAGTCAGCCGTCATAGCATCATCACTTTTCACCGCTCTTATAGCAATCACATGACCGTATGTCCTGAAATCACCCGTGACTCCTACTGACCTAGAGCCTGTAAGGACTGCAAAAGTTTGCCACATCTCGTTGTACAAACCATTCGATTTTATCTCGTCCATTACAATCCAATCGGCTGCCCTCAATATTTCCAGCTTTTCTGAGGTCACCTCACCCATGATCCGTATTGCTAATCCAGGGCCAGGGAAAGGCTGCCTGAAAACCATTTCCTCTGGCAATCCTAATTCCAAGCCAACTTGTCTTACCTCATCTTTAAATAAATATCTCAATGGTTCTACAAGTTCCAATTTCATGTGATCTGGAAGCCCACCAACGTTGTGATGAGTTTTAATTGTTGCTGAAACAGAGTTATCGCTTGTTTTGCTCTCTATTACGTCAGGGTAGAGAGTTCCTTGTGTCAAAAAGTCAACAGTTCCCAATTTAGAAGCTTCTTCATCAAAAACATTGATAAATTCTTCGCCTATAATTTTTCTCTTCCTCTCAGGATCTACTACACCAGCCAGGCCAGCGACAAATCTTTCAGTAGATTCACTGAAAATAAAATTAATATCCATATATTTCTGGAAGGTCTCTCTCACTCGATCCGTTTCTCCTCTTCTCATTAGGCCATTGTTAACGAAAATACAGGTGAGTTGGTCGCCTACAGCCTTATGAACCAGAGTGGCAGCCACAGCTGAATCTACTCCGCCAGAAAGGGCGCATATCACTTTTCCTTCCCCGACTTGATCCTTGATTCTCTGTATCGAATCTGACACGAAATTGCCTGGAGTCCAAGTCTGACCCATATTGCAGATTTCAGTAAGAAAATTCTCGATAATATCTGCCCCTAGTGGGGTATGAACCACTTCTGGGTGAAATTGTATGCCCAACAGACCTTTGTCATTTCCTATGACAGCTATAGGTGAATTGTCGGTATGTGCCATGGATACGAATCCAGGTGGTAATTCAGTGACTTGATCAGCATGGCTCATCCACACAGGTAAAGATTGTGGGAGGTTCGTGAATAAAGATTTGTTTGGAGTATTCTGGTGCAAAACAGCATGGCCGTACTCTTTTTTAGTCGAAGGGGCCACTTTGCCACCCAATTGATGAACCAACACCTGCATGCCATAGCAAATGCCCAAAACCGGTAATCCTGACTCAAAAACCCATA
>CAYPXS010000181.1:0-2982 GCA_964414725.1 uncultured Dehalococcoidia bacterium | reverse complement strand
GACACAAGCAAATCTAACTGGCATTCCAATGCAATTAAAAGACAATATTTGCTATGCGGGTATTCCTACGACTTGTTCTTCAAAAATGCTGGAAAATTTTATTCCTCCATTTGATGCGTCTGTCTCTTCACTATTGAAGAGGGAGAACTCTGTTTTACTAGGTAAAGGAAATCTTGATGAATTTGCAATGGGATCCTCCACAGAAAATTCGGCATTGAAATCTACAAAAAACCCCTGGGACACCAGTCGGGTTCCTGGTGGCAGTAGTGGAGGGCCTGCCGCAGCAGTTGCGGCTTCAGAATGTGTGTTTTCACTAGGTTCAGATACAGGAGGTAGTATCAGACAGCCAGCATCGTTATGTGGGGTGGTTGGAATGAAGCCTACCTATGGCTTGGTGAGTAGGTTTGGATTAGTGGCCTTTGCGAGTTCCTTGGATCAAATTGGCCCATTGACCAAAAGTGTGGAAGATAGCGCCTTGGTACTGCAGTCAATAGCTGGATATGATTCTAGAGATTCTACTTCTCTGAATGTTGAAATACCTGACTATCGAGCTAACCTTTCTACTGATTTGAAAGGTTTTAGAATCGGAGTTCCCAAAGAATATTTTGTAGAAGGTATTAACCCGGGAGTGGAAAAATCTGTCCTAGATGCTATAGATGTTTTGAAAGATTTAGGAGCCGAAGTCAAGGAGGTCTCACTTCCTCACACTAAATATGCCCTTGCTGTGTATTACATAATTGCCCCTTCCGAAGCTTCGGCGAATCTTTCGAGGTATGACGGGGTTAAATACGGATTTTCAGAAAAAGATGCAGAGACCATGTGGGAGGGATTAGAAAATACCCGATCTAATGGATTTGGACCCGAGGTAAAAAGAAGGATTATGCTGGGAGCATATGCACTATCTGCTGGCTACTATGACGCTTTTTATTTGAAAGCCCAGAAAGTTAGAACTTTAATAAGACAGGAATTTGAAACAGTGTTTAAAGAGGTCGATGTTCTGGCAATGCCCACCTCGCCCACCACTGCCTTCAGTATCGGAGATAAAATCGATGACCCACTGCAAATGTACTTGAATGACATATTCACGATACCTGCAAACATAGCAGGTATTCCCGGTATATCTGTACCGGCTGGATTGATCGAAGGCTTGCCAGTAGGGCTGCAATTCATGTCGGGGGCATTGCAGGAAGCCAACCTGTTTAAAGCTGCTTACGCTTATGAGCAAGCTACAGAATGGCATAAACAAGCACCGTCTATTTAGGATGATTCCTAATGCCAGAGTCAGATGACATATCAATTGGAATCGTTGGTCTTGGGGAATGGGAAATGCCGTCAGATCAAGTCGGTAGAGGGTTAATACTGCAGACCACCAGAGGACCAATTAATACTATCGTTCATCATGATCCTGAAAAGCCAGCTCATCGTGGTGTTATATGGGTTGGAGGAGCAAGAGGAGGACTTGATGGTCCTGCAGGGGGATTATATAAGGCTCTAGGCAAGGATTTGGCACCGGGAATTACTTCGTTAAGGATTGATTACCGAGATCCTGGAGAGCTAACAGAATGTGTCATGGATACACTAGCTGGGGTCTCTTTTCTATCAGGTACCGGACACACCGATATATTGCTAGTTGGACATTCTTTTGGAGGAGCGGTGGTAATAAAATCGGCCCCTTTTTCAGAACATGTCAAAGGTGTTATAGCTTTATCTAGCCAAACCTTTGGTTCAACTGAAGTGTCAGATGTTTCACCGAGACCGATTCTTCTTATTCATGGAGAAGATGACATTGTTTTGTCTCCTCAGTGTTCTCAGACCATATTTGATTGGGCGGAAGAACCTAAGGAGGCGATTTTCATGCCTGCTACGGGGCATGGGTTAAGAGAAACATCAGAGGAAGTTACTGAAAAGGTCAAAACGTGGATACTTGAACACTTGTACTTGCCAGGTGATATACCGCAATAGCACGGCTGAGTTGGTTGGGATATACTCGGGAATACTTTAATTGAGATTAAATTAATATTTAAATATAACTGGGAGATTTTTGAAATGGGAGAACTTGACGGAAAGGTAGCAATAATTACTGGCGCAGGTAGGTTACGAGGAATTGGCAGGGCAGCAGCGGAAGCTTTGGCAAAATTGGGAGCGGATGTGGTTGTCACTGGCACCGGAAGGAATCCGGACTCGTTTCCGGATGACGAAAAAGCGATTGGATGGAATGACATCGAGACCGTTGCGGAACGAGTAAGAGCTCTTGGCCGCCGCGCACTTCCCCTGATTGTAGATGTTACCAAAAGGGATGATGTAAAGAGGATGGTAGATGAAACTATTAAAGAATTTGGCCGCGTCGACATTTTGATTAATAACGCAGCATATGCCAGAGCCGAAGATAGGACACCAATATTGGATCTCGATGAAGACACTTTTCAGAGGGTAATGGATATTAAGGTTACAGGGACATTTCTTTGCACCAAAGCTGCAATCAAACCAATGATTGATCAAGGTGAAGGTGGGAAAATAGTAAATATTTCGTCAACCGCGGGTAAAAGAGGTTCGGCAAATACATTGGCCTACAATGGCGCGAATTTTGCGATTGTTGGAATGACACAATCAATGGCAAAGGAACTCGGGCCACACAATATTAATGTGAATGCAGTGTGCCCAGGTGCCGTTGATACTCACAGAATGGATATTCTTGGAAGAGGGGATACCTGGAGCAATATGGCTGATACTACCCCAATAGGCCGGAATGGTACGGATGAGGAAGTTGGCGACTTTTGTGCCTATCTTTGTACCGAAGCTGCATCATGGATTCATGGGCAGTCCATTAACCAAAATGGTGGCACGGTCATGGAGCACTAAGATTGATTTAGTTTGCGTTGACCGGGGGTTGGATAGGTTGCTAGACTTTTCTCTCTGGCATAGATAATAAGGGCGGTTAGCTCAGTGGTTTAGAGCGCTGCGTTGACATCGCAGAGGTCATAA
>CAYPXS010000180.1:0-3007 GCA_964414725.1 uncultured Dehalococcoidia bacterium | reverse complement strand
ACGCGGTATTCCGCAATGACGGCTTCCTTATCAGCCCTATCCAATCCGTTCTCCTGGATTTCTCTCTTTCTTGTTATCTAACTAATTTAAGTTTGTAAAAAGTGTAACACCCAATCTTCGTAGTAGCAATTTATAATTCAAGTATCAATTAAATTGGGTAGATTGCTTTGCTAAACAGATTCAATGAATGTGGTGACAGCCCTCTCAAAACCAGAAGGATTATCACCCATTACTAGATGCCCTGCATTCTCTACAATAGCTAGTTTGCCGCCAGGTATTCTACCGATCATGTTGTCGGCGGTCTCAGTAGCTATTATGTCGCTCTTGTCTCCTCTAACAACCAGTGTAGGACACTGCAAATTTTCAAGATATCCCCAAAGACGGTTGGTCATTTCAGGATCTTGAGGACGTCCCATTCTTCCGGGTGACCTTAGGATCTTGTCATATTTCCATGTCCATTTCCCATTTGGTAGTTCTCTTAAATTATTGACAATACTGCCTCTTATTTGCACAGGATCTCGTCTTGGATTGTATTTGATAACCCGATCTACGAAGGCATCTATCGAATCTAGTTCATCTTCCTGTTCCACAAAGTTTCGTATGTTTTGTGTGCCTGCCCTTACGTTCTCTGGACCTGCGTCGACAATGATTAAAGCCTTTACCTTAGTGGGGTTTGAGGCTGCGTATGTAAATGAGTTCCTGCCGCCCATTGATAGTCCCATCAAAACAAATTCGCCTAATCCTAGTGAATCAACTATAGCCTCAATGTCTTTCTGCTGTGTTTCAGGTGTGTAGTCACCATCAGAGGCCCAATCGCTATCTCCGTGACCTCTCTGGTCTACCGCGATAATTCGATACCTATCGGCGAACGATAGTGCAACAAAATCCCAAGAATGTGACTGTTGAGCAAATCCATGGAGTAAAACCATAACTGGATTGGAAGGATTTCCCCACTCTAAGTAACTGAACTTCATACCATTTACTTCGACTGATTTACTTTCGGGTTTCCATTCTTTTTCAAACGTGACTCCGACTTCCCTGGCAGCCTCGTATAGAGACAGTCCTTGATTTTGCTCAGCACTCATAAAATTTTCTCCAAAATCTCGTTGTATTTATTCCTACACTATTCTTGGTTAGGGGGAAATATGTTTTTCATAGTGGATACTTTTTCGAATTGATGGGCCACGTTGTAAAGAATTCCTTCTTGAAATGCTGGTGAAGTCAATTGCATCCCAACTGGTAATTGCTGGGAAGTGAGCCCAATCGGGATAGAAATGGTGGGTAAACCGGTTATATTTTGGGGGCGAGTTAATCTCGCCATCAATGGTCCTATCAATTCTTGGGTTCCATTTATGTCAATGGAATCATCTCCGATAAATGGTGCACCACTTGGCACAGTCGGAGCTAGCAATATGTCATAGGTTTCAAATAATTCATTTATTTTTTGATTGTAAACGGTTCTTCCTCTTTGACTTTTAACATACTCTACCCCAGACGTTAGAGCTCCCTGTTGGAGACGAAGCTTTACGTCGTCTCCTATTAATGCAGCCTTTGTTTTTAAATTTTCTGAATGGAGTTCAGCAGCCTCTGTAAGGAGTATCGTGCCAGATATCGCCAGTGTATGATCAAGTATTGGAAGGTCGATCGTCTCGACCTCTGCACCTAGATTTTCAAATTGCTTGCAGGCTTTATCAATTAAGTCCAAAACTTCTTTGTCGATAACATCGTAGAAGTATGTGCTAGGTCTGGCAATTTTCAATTTGCTAATATCTTTTTCTAGA
Source organism: uncultured Dehalococcoidia bacterium (assembly GCA_964414725.1). Lineage (GTDB taxonomy): Bacteria > Chloroflexota > Dehalococcoidia > Lucifugimonadales > UBA826 > UBA11996. The sequence goes on along the minus strand of CAYPXS010000180.1, from coordinate 1,226 downwards.
TAAGCTTTGAAGTCTGAAACTTCGACTTTTGATGAGTAGGAATCATTTTTATCATGCCCCGCTATGGCGTTGAGCATAATGGCATTATCCTCAACTGTTCTAGTCATTGGTCCAACTGTGTCTAAAGAATTACTTAAAGGGAATACCCCATGTCTGGAAACTCGTCCAAAAGTAGGTTTCATTCCGACGATTCCACATAGTGCAGAAGGGATCCTTATAGACCCTCCTGTATCACTGCCGAGAGCTCCCATACATTGGCCCGATGATACGGAGGACCCTGACCCACCACTAGAGCCTCCGGTGACACATTCTGTGTTCCAGGGATTTCGAGCAGACCCATAGTGAGGATTATGGCTTGTCGTGCCAAGAGCAAATTCATGCATTTGTAACTTTCCAAGTATAATCGCGCCGGCTTCTTTGAGATTGGTAGTGACCCTTGCATCATATTCTGGAATGAAATCCTTATATATCTCGGATCCAATTGTAGTGGTTACACCTTTTGTGAAATACAGATCTTTGAGTCCGATAGGTATACCATGCAGATCTCCCTTCCATTTGCCAGATAAAATTTCCCTTTCAGCCTGGATAGCTAATTTTCTGGACGTATCTTCTAGAACGGTTATGAATGAATTAAGCTTGCCTTCAGTTTCTTTTATTCTAGTTAGATGTGAATTGACAAGGTCTACGGGTGAAAGTTCTTTCTTATTGAGAAGTTTGGAGGCTTCACTTATAGAAAGTTTGTATAAATTATCCAAGATTAAGCCTTATCTATACTGAAAACAGCGGAGGATACAGTATCTATTGTCAGTATCTGGTCAAGCATCTTTACCGATTTGGAGGATGCTTCATAAAGTGGTTTTAATACTTCCCATTGACTTGAGTCAATTGAGAATTCGGAGAGGTTGTTAGGGAGTTTTTTGGTGAATTCGTTATCGTATGACATGTTTTTAGTGATTCCTAAAATTAGTCTAGGAGAGGAATGCGTCCCCAGGTAACTGACTCACTCGTATCAGACAGCCCCTGTTCCTTTATCATCTCTCTAATGCTTAAAAGTGTTGCATTTACCTCATTGGTTAAATACTCCCATTCTGGCTCAGGTGGAAACCAGTAAGGGGAAGTGATCCGGACGACTTTTCCTTCCTCAGAATTAAAATAAATCCCAAATTTAGAGACATGTGGTAACACGGTAAAACTCCTGTTAAAAGTTAGCCAAACTTAGCACAGCA
>CAYPXS010000179.1:0-3009 GCA_964414725.1 uncultured Dehalococcoidia bacterium | reverse complement strand
GTGCGCTACCAAGCTGCGCCACTCCCCGACAGACCATGAAGAATAGCATGAGGATTTCAAGGCAGCAATAATTGGATCGCCAATTTCTGGATAAGTTTCTCTGCTATTGATAAACTGGGCGTAATTGAACAATTGACAAAGCAAGCAGTTGCTCGGAGGAGAAAGGTAGAAATGACCACTGTTTCTGAATTAACACTAGCCCCAAAGGAAATACGAAACCTAATTCGAAGCGGTAAATTTGAACGCCCTACAGCAGGGGTGGCTCCAGGATACGTACAAGCAAATTTGGCCATACTTCCTAAAGAACTCGCTTTTGACTTCTTACTATTTTGCCAACGAAACCCTAAGCCTTGTCCATTAATAGAAGTTTTGGAACCCGGGCAAATTGAGGTGTCTACTACCGCTCCAAAAAGTGACATCCGGACAGATATACCGTTATATAGAATTTATGAGAATGGAGAATTCACCTCAGAAATTTCTGATCTTCATAAAGTGTGGGAGGACGATTTTGTATCCTTTCTACTCGGCTGCAGTTTTTCATTTGAGTCAGCACTCATCACCAACGGGATAAGATTGCCTCATTTTGAAAATGGAACCAACGTTTCTATGTATATAACGGACATACCTACCGTGCCGGCGGGACCATTCTCAGGCCCTATGGTTGTTTCCATGAGATCGATCCCTCAGGAAAAAGTTGTTAGAGCCGTTCAAGTGACTTCACGTTTTCCAGGAGTACATGGATCACCTATACATATTGGAGACCCATCAGTAATTGGTATACATGACATATCAAGCCCCGATTTTGGTGAGCCCACCATAATCAACGAGGGAGAGGTTCCTGTTTTTTGGGCATGCGGAGTAACCCCTCAGTCAGTAGCAATGTCATCAAAACCACCAGTAATGATCACACATGCGCCTGGACATATGTTTATCACTGACATGAAAGATGAAGATTATTCGGTCCTTTAGGCAAATGGCATGACTCTTGAGGAACTTATATTAAGTCAGGACAAAAGGGGAATATCTAAATTAAAGGATTCTCTGCCGGAAAATTTTTGTTTTGATGCTGCACAATATGTTTTAGACAACCCAGGAAAGGTATTTATAGTAACTGGGTTTTATATTTTAAGCGCGGAAGCAGCAGAAACTGACGGCCCCCCCGGAGCAGTTGCTATCGGAAATGCTCTAGAGGAGTTAGGGTACGAAGTCGTATACGTTACCGATACTCACTGCACGGGAATGATAAAAGCTATATCGACCCATAAATCAAAAGTCATAGAATTCCCAATAGCAAATCAATCGATAAGTACCCAAATAGCTACACAAATACTGCAAGAGGAAAATCCAGATCTTCTAATTTCTATCGAACGCTGCGCACCAGCAACTGATGGGATTTATAGAAATATGCGCGACTTGGACATAAGCGACCAAACTGCAAAAATAGATATCCTATTTGATAAACACCCTACTACGGTAGGCATTGGAGACGGCGGGAACGAAATAGGATTAGGTAATCTTTATTCCGAAGTAGATAAATCTAGTGAATTGGTAGGATTTCCAGCAAAAACCAAAGTCTCAAAATTAATAATAAGCAGCGTTTCTAATTGGGGCGGGTACGGCCTGGTTGCAGCCATATCGATTTTAAAGAATAAAAACTTACTACCTTCCGTTGAATCAGATATTGCAAACATTAAAAAGATTGTATCTATGGGAGCTGTAGATGGGTTCAGCGGTCAAAACATCGATAAGGTTGACGGTTTCACTTTAAATGAAAATTCTGACTTTTTAAAACAATTGCATACACTGATCACAAACACTTAACCGCACCATTCGCAAATTCGATATGTGAGTTACGTAATGCTGTTGCTTGCTTCAGGTACGTTACTTTGACTCTGTCTTGGGGCTTGAGTGACGTTCAAAGCGTCCAAGCCACGTCTGACTTGACCGAGCTGGTTAGAAAGTTGCTCCTCGATGGAAGATAAAACTTCCATTGAATATCGATCAGCACCTTGTCGTAATTCAGCTGCCTGACTTTCAGCATCACTTATCAAAGCATATGCTCTCCGCTGAGCATCTTGTATGACAGTTTGTACTTCACCCTGTGCGCTTGTAACAAGTTCTTGAGCTTCTCCTGAAGCAGTAGCCACAATTTCGTCCCCTTTATTGCTCGCCACTCTAAGAACTTCTGAGTCAGACACTTTTTCTTGTTGCTCGGCTGAAGCCGCATTAGACATTTGAGCGGCAGAATTTCTTGCCTCGTCAATAATTCTTGAAGCTTCCATCTGTGCCTGAGTAATTATGCTATCTTTCTGAGTAATGATAGTTTGTGCTTCTTGAACCCCTGACGGCATGTTGTTCTGTAGTTCAGAAAGCAAACCTCCTAACCTGTCAGCATCAATCATGGTCTTGCCCCGAAAACCTGGAACTCGGGTGCCACTTCTACTTACCTCTATTAGTTCGTTAACAAGTTGATTAAGATCCATATTAAACCCTCCCTAGCTTATATTACTCATCAAATCTACAAACGTTCTTTAAGTGCCTCAGCAATGTGTGGTGGCACTAAGTTATCTATGTTTGCACCTAGCCGTGCAACCTCTTTTATCCTACTTGAATAAATAAACTGGTGTTCTAAGGCACTCATCATGCAAACTACATCGATATCAGGAGAAAGGTTCCTCCACATCAGTGCCATTTCGAATTCCTGCTCAAAATCAAACCCGGCTCTCAAACCCCTTAATATAACTTCCGCTCCTACTTCACGAGCTACAGTTGGAGCCAGGCCAGTGAACTCCACAACCTCCACATTATTGATCCCTTTTAATGACTCCTGGAAAAGTTCAACTCGTTCCCCCGTATCGAACATTAGTACTTTCGGGGGAGCCTGATATACACCCACTATTACCTGATCAAAAAGACGAGACGCTCTTCTAGCTACATCGATATGCCCATTATGGGCAGGATCAAAACTTCCTGGATAAAATGCTTTAGCCACTTACAACCTCATATATT
>CAYPXS010000178.1:0-3040 GCA_964414725.1 uncultured Dehalococcoidia bacterium | reverse complement strand
GGTGTTGATTTGTCTTGGTATTACACTATGTACATTCATCCAATGCCTGAAGAGATGCTGAATGCCCTTAAGCAAAAGACTCTAGTAATTGTGCCTGAACTGAATTATATGGGTCAATATGCTTCGGTGTTGAGAGGAGAAGGGATTAATGCAGTAGCTATAACTCAGTATACTGGTCTTCCTTTTAAAGTTCGTGATTTGGTTGCAAATATTAAAGAATTGATGGATAGTGCCGTAAAGGATGGTGCGACTGTATGACTCTGAAAAACCCTGAATATGATTTTAAATGGTGTCCTGGATGTGGGGATTTTGGTGTAAGAAGAGCTTTGGAAGGTGCTCTAACCGAATTTACTACAGAAAGTGAGAAACCCATAGAGAATACTGTGGTGGTGGCTGGAATAGGGTGCTCTGGCAATATGGTTCATTTGCTTGAAAAAGAACAGCCTTTTGGCATCCATGGAATACACGGTAGGTCTTTACCTATATCTATGGGAGTCAAAATGGGTAATCCTGACCTTAATGTGGTTGTAGTTGCTGGCGACGGTGACTTTTTGGGGATCGGTATGGAACATATTGCCCCTCAGGCCCTTCGTAATTTGAATGTCACCGTTGTTGTGATGGATAACGGCGTTTACGGTCTCACCAAGGGTCAAAGTTCGCCAACCACAGAATTGGGCGTTATAACTAGTTCTACTCCGTACGGCAAAGTCGAAGATTCCTTGAATCCACTTAGAACTTATCTAACTGTTGGGGTATCCTATATTGCCTCAGCTATGTCTAGTAAAGTGAAAGACATGAGCCAATTAATGTCAGATGCTATGGCCCACCCTGGATTTTCAATCGTACATGTGCAATCTCCTTGCACTGAATACAACAATACATATGATGCTTTAAGGGGTAATGAAAAGAAGGGAATAAAGGCAATAGCCTACGAGATACCAGAAGGACACGATCCTTCTGATATAGAGGCTGCACAAGAACTGCTAAATGCTGATGGCATACCGTTGGGCCTAGTATATAAAGATGTCTCCCGACCGACCTTCGACCAAAAGATCCATGACACGATTGGAGTGAGAGAGATGAAGTCGATAGAAAGTCTGTTGGATGGTCTGACCATTTAGAGGTCTATTAATACAAACAGAAAAAAACGCCTGGGAATTCAACTACCAGGCGTTTTTTTGTTGGTTACTTAAATGTTAATAGATTGGCTATTTGGGTTACTTATTAGGTAGGGTTACTATACCGTAACCAGGTGTCGTGGATTTTCCTTCATGATTTTCCAGCCATATCTCGCATTCCACGAAATTTTCGCCGTCTTTTACATATTTTTTCTTCACTGTCCCTTTTGCGAATACTGGGGTTCCAGGTATATCCATCGCTCTGTATTGAACACTTAATTTCTTGAGAGTACCTTCGTGTCCAGCATAGTCTGTCATCAGCTGACCCAGGAATGCATTTTTTAGTGCTCCATGCAAAATGATGTCTGGGAGACCATTATTTTTTGCAAATCCTACGTCATAATGAATTTGATAAAAGTCGCCTGAAGCACCAGCGTATTTTACTAACTGTTGAGAGGTAGGGTCCTTTCTGACGGTAGGTAAGGGAGATCCTTCCTCTACATCTTCAAAGTATGTTTGCTCCATCGATTTAATTCTCCTTGTTGTATTTAATTTTCCAATTTAGGGCTATTCTGGTGGTTGATAGCTGATCCCGGTTGTTCGCTGCAAGGCGGCTACCGTACCGTGTTGGTTGATGTATTTGGTTTCTCTTACCATGATTAACATGTTGCCAAATTTGCCTCCCTGTCGCTCATTTAGGTCGGCAAGGTATGTTGTGGCAGTGATCGTATCACCAACTTTTATTGGTTCAAAGTATTCCCATTCACTACCACCATCTACATTAGCAGGATACGGGCTAGTGACTTTGATTTTGGGTTCGGGTGATTTAATATGCCCTATTGATCGTAGAAAGGTTGGAGGAGCGACTATTCCACCGTACTTGGTTTTACTGGCTTCATCTTTGTCGTTGAATATTGGATTCATATCCCCAATTGCCTCAGCAAATCTAAGGATTGCTCCTTCTTCTATCGGATAAACCACAGGATCGGATTCTACTCCAATCGCGTCTCTCATTTCTTGTGTTATGACTGATTCAGACACTTCGTTTCTCCCATTAATTGATAAGAATTGAATTATAAGTAGCTTTGATTTTCTGAAAGTTTATGGAGACCGGCAAATAGTGTCAAGAAGGTAGGTGAGTGAGGAGCTACCAGTGGTATGTTCTTCACCTTAAATAATTAGGTATTCTACTAATCGGTTTATGGGAATTAGATAAGCTGTAAACGTTTTGCTTAGCTACTGATAATCTTTGTAGATGAAGTTGGCTAATTTGTCAGGTCTAAATAGATCAAAATACTTTTTGTCTTTTGGCCCCCAGTCAGTATCCCATTTTCCAACAGTTTCTTCATTTTCTCCCTGTGAACGATCTCTAACCTTCGCACGTGCGATGGCGAAATCTTGAGGACAGTCAATCCATACACGGATGTCAAAATATTGATTTAAGTTTGGCTGCAACAGTCTTATCCCTTCGAAAATAACTACTTTTGGTAAATCTTCGTCAAAAAATAAAATATTTCCCTTATGGTCTTTTCCTTGATATTTAATTCTCTTGCCAGCATTAGATTTTTGAAGGATATTGCTTATAAGATTCCAATCACTTTGATCAAATATATTTGGGCCTTTAGGATTTAGACCATATAAGTTATCAATTCGGATGACCTGATTGTCATTAATATGGAAATGGTCTCTTAGCTTGTTTGCTAAATGCGATTTACCTGATCCTCCATAGCCTGTAATCCCTGTAACTGTGTGTGGTTTATCCTCTGCCACCTGCTCAATTCTAGAAACAAGTTTTTTGAAGCTACTCATTAAATTTTCTTTAACTTTGCTAGGCTTTGGAGTAATTTTTTAATACCACCACCATCTTTGAAGGCGACAGTGATTTGTAAATCATCTCCTGCCGGATCACTCGACATTACTAT
>CAYPXS010000177.1:0-3056 GCA_964414725.1 uncultured Dehalococcoidia bacterium | reverse complement strand
TCGATAGAGCTTCTAAGCCAAAATCATCATTCCCCACCGCACTTATAAGAGTGGCTTCTCCGCCTAGTTGATTAACAACCCAGGCGAAATTTAAGGCAGCACCGCCCAAAAAAGGTTTACCTCCCACTAAGTCAAAAATTATCTCACCATAAGAAAGAATTCTCGGTTTCATCTCAACTATCTCTTTTATTGCTTTGCATAAGAGAGTAATTCATATACCTCTCAGGCGCTATTCAAGGTAGTATGTTGGAGGAGAACGTTATGCCCGTAAGAATGCTTAGAGAATTTTTCCTTCTAGAATCTGCAGGAGGAATACTTTTAGTAATAGCGGCTGTCATCGCTATTCTAATCTTCAACTCCCCATTAGAACATTACTATCACGATATTTTGCATGCGCCAGTGTTGGTTCAACTTGGAAATTTTTCTATCGACAAAGATTTCCACCATTGGATAAACGACGGCTTGATGGCCATTTTCTTCCTTCTAGTGAGCTTAGAAATAAAGCGTGAAGTACTAGACGGGCAATTATCAAGTAGGTCCCAAATAAGTCTACCTGCGATCGCCGCCTTTGGAGGATTGCTTGTTCCTTCATTAATATACATATTCTTTAATTGGGGAAATTCAACTGCTATTAATGGCTGGGCAATTCCTGCGGCAACCGACATTGCCTTTGCCCTTGGTGTATTAACCCTTTTGGGAAGCAGAGTTCCTGAATCCCTTAAATTAACTTTAGTATCTATAGCTATAATTGACGATCTTGCAGCGATCCTCATAATCGCCGTTTTTTATACTGAAAGCCTATCGATGGTGCCGTTACTCGGTGCGTTGTTATGCATTTTGGTTCTTTTCTTCCTCAATAAGAAAAAGATTTCCGAGCTGTCACCTTACATGGTAGCTGGCACATTACTTTGGGTATGCGTTTTAAAATCTGGCCTTCATGCCACACTCGCAGGAGTGGTTGTGGCAATGTTTATTCCAGCTAGAGGAAAGGGTGATCCTGTAGTCAAAGAGCGTATATCGGAGTCGGTGACATTAGTTGAGACAGGTGACAACACAGGCGTCTTTAGCGGTTCGATTGATGACAGACTGTATGTAGAGCTAGTGGATGCTGATCTTAACAGTAGTGCTACAGAGGTAAATACAGGTGAGATAAATATTACAACACGATCAGGACAGGATCCTTTATATCGTTTGGAGCACGGATTGCATATATGGGTGGCATTTTTAATTTTGCCTCTATTTGCACTGGCTAATGCCGGAGTATCTCTTAAGGGGCTAAATTTAGACTTTTTTTTGGAACCAGTAACACTAGGGGTGGGATTAGGATTGCTCTTAGGGAAACCCATTGGAGTAATGTTGTTTACCTATTTAGGCATCACTTTGAAGTTTTGTTCCCTTCCTACAAATGTAGAGTGGAAACAATATTTTGGGCTGGCCCTGCTAGCAGGAATAGGTTTTACCATGAGTCTATTTATTGGTGGGCTAGCTTTCGACGATGAAAGTCTTCAAACTCTAGTCCGGCTAGGTGTCATAACAGCTTCACTAGCATCTGGGCTCCTTGGCTATTTCACGTTGAGGATTAGCAGTACAAAACGAATCGATATTTGATTGCAATTTCTAGGAATACTAGAAAGGTTTGTTAATGGGTTTTAGCAAAAGTAAATTTAACCCTGCAGTCATTTCAAATCACACAAAAAATCAATTATGGCTAATATGGCTAATTCCTCCTTTACAGGTAGGACTTTCTATGGGATAGTTTTCGATGGTGAGTTAATAGATACTCACCGTAAACGTTAATGTAATGTTAATTATCACTATATTGGATAATTTACTAATCATTGCATAGCTAGGAGGATCACTTATGCTTAAGTGGAAAGATATTTTTGGGACAAAGGCTCTGGTTGGCCTGTCTGTAGCTGGATTACTAGCTGCAGGTATTGCCTGCGGTTCATCAGATGATGAAGCTGCACCTGCCGCTGCTCCTGCCGCTGCTCCTGCCGCTGCTCCTGCTGCTGCACCTGCCGCTGCACCTGCCGCTGCTCCTGCCGCTGCCGCTGCTGCTGCACCCGCCGCTGCCGTTGCACCGGTGGAACAAGTGAGCACAACCATTACCGTTGCCTTTGACAACGTAGGAACTCCACAGTTTAGAAACGTGAAAGGCACTTGGCCTGACGTTCTATTCCATGGTTTCTTTGGTTTCCAAGAGCCTTTGCTAGGCTGGGAACCAACCTTTGACGATCAAGGGAACCCTATAAGAGACACAGGAGAAGCCTGTCACGCTCCTTATGTTGCGGATTCATGGGAATGGATACTTCCTGCCAAAGATGGCGGCGAGGACATAACTATGGACGGCAAGAAGCAAGATAAAATGGATCTCGTTGATCTGAGTGACATTGAGAAACAAGGTAAAATACGAGTACATGTCCACGAAGGGATAGATTTCTACAGAGTTGTAGATGGGGACATGGTTAAGATTGGGCCGCTAACAGCTGAAGACGTCGCATGGTCATTTAACGATGCTGGCGCTGAAGACATCAGCTCTGCCCACTCAAACTCTTCTCAGGCTTATGAGTACTATCAGCCTTGGACTGCCGTTGATACATACATTGCTGAGGCACCCAACCGAGCTTTCGTAGGTGACGGATTGCAAGATGCTTCCTCGATATGTCAGGACGCAATTTGGATGCAGTCCAAAACTCTTCAAGATGAACTAGGAGACACCTTTGGTGTACCCCACGGATCAGGTTCTTTCGTTGTGAGCGAATGGCTACCAGCTGAAAGAATTGAAGCTATTTCCAGGGTCGACCATTGGAAAAATTCGCCTAAGTTCGACAAAATTGTATTTTTGCAGGCAAACGAGGCACAACAACGATCAGCTATGCTGCAAACAGGAGCTGCTGACATCGCGATGGCCTCAATTCAGGACGTAGGCCGACTTGAAAAAGACGGCTTCGCGTTTAACGAAGGTCTAGACGCCATCAATGGTAACTTCTACTACTTTGCTGGAAACCTGTGGTCATTCGCATACCCAGCAAACTCAAAACTTGGTGATGACG
>CAYPXS010000176.1:0-3067 GCA_964414725.1 uncultured Dehalococcoidia bacterium | reverse complement strand
TTGCCTCGTAAAAATGAAACTAATTCACTTCCAATAAATCCTGTAGCTCCAGCAATAATTACATTCATCAGCGATAGGTTCCTTAAGTATCTCTTTAGGTATGATCGGGAAGAGTAACTTAATACACTTTCCTGTATATAGGTTGTACTATAGCACAATTATATGTATTATGAAATATATGTTTATTAAAAGTTCAGGAGTTTCTTCAGCATGACAAATATTTCAGTGTTTTTCCTCGTTAACCTAGTAGGAGGAATCGCTGTGCTAGGTTCATATGTCGTTGGACTTTACTTTTACCCTGACTTCAGAAATGCTTTATGGGGTGGTGTTACTGGTAGTTGGAAAACGATTTTCACTGTTTCTATGTTTTTTGCCGCGGCAGGGTACCTAGTTTTCTGTTATTCGATGACAATTTCTGATGCAGCCAATAAATCATCATTTTTGGGGGGGCACACTTTTTCCATCCTTGCTGCATTTTTTTTAATTTCGGCTTCAGTCTGGATGCCTGCAACACTGAAGTACCTAGCAAGTGACGATAATTTATGGTGGATACTGTCAGTTATTTCTCTATGGATCACCGCAGCATCTCTAATTTTGCTGACAGCGTCTTTTGGATTATCTAAATATGAAGGTATTGGGGCACTACAATTTTCATTGACCCTAGCGGGAATTATTTGGATAACGATCCATTGCCTCGTATTTGACGCAATTATATGGGTGGCAAAATTCCATTAACAGCAAAAGATCATAGAGGAATCAGGTGTAAATATGGATCCGATATACAAATCAAAAATGACAACTTATGTAAACGAGCAAATCCCAAAATTAAAGACCGTAAATAACGACGATCTCGAGTCAATGTTTGAAAATTTTTCCCCTAACCAAATAGTGGAAACAAGTGGCCTTACAGCAGAAGAAGTCGTGGATTCCTTCAGGTTGTCACTAATAACAGAATCGCTTACAGAGCAATATTCTGAAACTTATAAACTTGGGGCCAAAATGTTTGGAGCCGAATGGCTCAATGACTATGTGGTTGGTTTTTGGGAACCAGACGAAAATGGGCATGCCGATCCCTTCAAAAACATCCTATTAGATTTCGGGGTAGATCAAAAAGCTATCGACAATGAAATAAATGAGGCAAAACACACAACAGATTACAAAATACACCATGAGGCCGGCTTCTCTCCGATAGCTTTAACCACATATGGAATGATACAAGAGTGCATTACTGACTACTGGTACGAATTGCAAAGAAATTTTTTTCCAAAATCCAGCAACACAAACAAAGTAATCAGCAAAGTGAAAGGCAGGGAAGCGCTTCACACCGTGCAATTTAGAGATCTAACCGCCTTTCAACTGGAGGCCGACCCTTCCTTGCTCTCAGAAATCATTCATTCCACAATAAATTTCTCAATGCCCTCAAACTACATCCCGGTTGTCCAAGACATAGAAGCCAAGACTCAAGAATGGTTGCCTAAAATGGACGGAGATGTGACTGAATTGTTAAGACGCATAATATTTCATATAAACGGTTCTCTAAATGACAAAAATCGCCTAGGACAACTTCTTACAGAATATGCGTCTGCCAGTGAGAATAGGTTTTTGTCTTTGGTCCCTAACCACGTGCTTTCCAGTGCAATATCACACGTCAGAGGAGGTTATGGGCTAGTTGGAGAAATAATTCTCGAACAGCTTGGCCTATCTGCAAGCGAACCAGATATGCCGAAAGATTTTAATGAATCACTACAATTTAAAATTAAATCAATATTGAAACGTTGGGCCGTCAAACGAATGGATTTAGAAGGATTACTGCATTCAAATAATCTAATGGCTTCACCACGTCAAAATGACTGAAATGTCAGAAAGTCTTGGAAAAAGATTGTCACCTTTAATTCTGCCTAGATTTAAAGGAGCCGGCGTATTGGTGGAAACCCCTGACGGCGCGGTGCACCAATTGGAAAATGATGATTCAAAAGAAATTAACACTATCACAATAAAAAAATGGAGTTTCTTCTATGATTTACTTCTAGGATATGACCTAGGATTTGCTGAGTCGTACATAAACGAAAAATGGGAATGCGGTAATCTCCCAAGCCTTTTCAAATATCTATCAAAATCAGCACCTGACAATTCTATATCCAGATTATCAAATTATTTCCCTAGAAAAATTAAATCCAGAATCTGGCAGCAAATCAGATCATCAAATACTCTTAAATGGGCAAAAAGAAACATAGAAGCTCACTACGATCTAAGCAACGAGTTCTTTAGCACCTTCTTAGACCCATCAATGACATATTCCTCCGGAATATATGATTCCGACGATGAAAATTTGTCAGTCGCCCAAAACAGAAAATTAGAAACCTTGCTTAGTAATTGCAAAATCAATGACGGTGACCAAATATTAGATATCGGATGTGGGTGGGGAAGTTTAATGCGGAAAGCAGCCTCTGACTACAATTGCAAAGTTACAGGGATCACCTTATCTAAAAACCAATATAAGTACACTTCAAACCTTTTGAACACCCACAACCTTGCCCATAGAACAAAGGTAATGTTGATGGATTACAGAGAGTTAGAAAATAAATTCGACCATATTTTTTCAATCGAAATGCTCGAAGCCGTCGGGCACAAAGGGATAAATAGTTTCTTTAAAAAATGTTCCCAAATTCTAAATAAAAAAGGCACTATACAGGTTCAGGTAATTACAATTCCTGACGAGCGTTACGATTCATACAGAAGAAACTGTGACTTCATACAAAAATACATATTTCCAGGCGGAATGCTCCCATCGTTACAAATTATCCGAAAAGCTGCGCAAGAAAATGGTTTTGAAATATTAAAAATGAGATCACTAAGAAACGATTACGTCAAAACATTGAGAGCATGGAGGGATAACTTATATTCAAATCGTAGAGACTGGAAGAATAGTGGTTTTGACAATTCTGATTACAGAAAATTTGAATACTATTTCAGTTATTGTGAAGGGGGCTTTGACTCGGGGCATATCGACAACTACCAAATATCATTTAAGCGTCTTTAATGATGTGGTACGAATCATTAGCCTATA
>CAYPXS010000175.1:0-3075 GCA_964414725.1 uncultured Dehalococcoidia bacterium | reverse complement strand
TTTTTGATATAGAAGAAGATCATTGGGATCAAATAAATCGCGTTAATGCAAAAGGTGCTTTCTTTTGCATGCAGAAAATTGCTAATCAGATGGTAAAGCAAGGAAATGGAGGAAGAATTATAAATACGGCTTCCATTGCAGGAAAGGGTTATAGAAGAGCTTCCAACGCTGCGTACGCCGCTAGTAAAGGTGCAGTAATTGCAATGACTCATAGCGCCGCTGCTGTTATGGCTGAGCACGATGTTAATGTCAATGCGATCTGTCCCGGTATAGTGCAAACCGATATGTTAGCCAATATTCTCTCTTTAAGATCCACTGAAGTCGGTGCGAGCTCAGATGAGGTTAAAGCGATGATGACAGAAGAGATTCCGCTGGGCAGACCGAATGATGCGGAAGATGTGGCTGCATTGGCTGTATTTTTGGCTGGTCCTGGATCTAGAAATATTACGGGGCAAGCTTTCAATATTGATGGCGGGATGATTATGCATTAGAAGAACATGAGCCATATCCATTTAATGTAAATTTCTCCAAATCGCAAAATGAAAAGTCATTCGGGCCTAAGTTATGAAATATAGGAAAAATATAGAATGAGAATTAATAGATTCGGTGCTACAGAATTAAAAGTCTCTGAGTTAGGCTTTGGGTGTGGAGCAGTCGGCGGTTTGATGGTTTTGGGAGACCATAAAGAAATGATGGATGCGGTGGAATATGCCATTGATTCCGGTATCAATTATTTCGATACCGCACGCATGTATGGCGACGGTCTGTCTGAAATTCATACCGGGGCAGTTCTCAGAGAATTAGATAAGACTGATCTGATTATTGGAACTAAGGTGCGAATTGCAGGGGATGAATTTAAGGATATTTCTAGGACCATTGAAAATCAAATTGACAATAGCTTGAAAAGACTTGGTATAGATACCATCGATATTGTTTACACTCACAATACTATTGGGGCCGAGCGCAATGTATCCTCAGGGACTCTTTCCGTGGATGATTTAAATTCAATAGTAAAGGTATTTGAAAGTGCTGTTGCTTCTGGGAAATTGCGGTACTGGGGGTTTAATGGGCTCGGCCAAACGGATTCTGTAAAGGAAGCATTAGGGCGTTATTCGCCAAGTGGGATACACACCTGTTACAACATGCTTAATCCAACCTCTGGATATAATCTGCCAAAAACCTTTCTGTATCAGAACTATGAAGAGCTCATGAAGTTGGCTTCAGAAGAGGGAATCGGGACTGTAGGAATAAGAATATTGGCTGGTGGAGCCCTGTCAGGAAGTTTAGACAGGCATCCAATTGCACAGCAAAATGTCGCCCCGATCGCAACATCATCAACCTTTCGAGAAGATGTGAGTAGAACTGCTGTCTTTGAAATTCTAGTCAAAGAGGGATTCGTGAATAATCTCGTGGAAGCTTCAGTCAGGTTCGCCATTAGCAATGATAATCTCGATACCGCTTTGATTGGTTTGTCAAATTTTGATCAATTGAAGCAAGCGGTGGACTACGCTAATCAAGGTTCTCTACCCCAAGAAGCATTGGACAAGATTAATGAAATATGGGCGGTATCATAGCTGTATGAATGAAGCTTTTTTTAACGTAGATGAAAACAGGAAAAACATATATCATCCGACGCCCTTTGCTCGAGGACCATGGGACCCTAAAACACTACATGGCCGGGTTTTGTCCGGGTTGGTAGCTTTTGAAGTTGAGGAAAATTGCCTGTCTGAGGATGAATCCGATATTTTCCAGGCATCCAGAATTACAGTCGATCTTTTTAGGCCGCCCCCTATGTCGCCTTTGATTGTTACCAACCAAATTGTCAGGTCGGGCAGAAGAATAAAAGTAATAGATGTAAATATTGCATCGGACATTGAGGGGAGAGGTGTGGTGGATATTGCTAGAGGCAGTGTTGTGATGCTGAAGAAAAGTGGAAGCCCAGATGGAGAAATTTGGTCTCCGGCTGATTGGGAAATTGAACCTCCGTCCGAAGATATGCCTGGGCTAGAAGCCGTTGCGAAAGGTCCAGATAGTACGGCATCTCTACCAATTTGGGAGACTGTTAATGTTCAAGACGATACAGGAAAGCCATACGATGAAAATGGTCCACAGCATAGGAAATTAGGGGTAAGGCAAGCTTGGATACGGGAGACATATAATCTGATTGCAGGGATACCGCCAAGCCAGTTGGTGAGAATAGCTCAAGTGGCTGATTTTGCTAATCCTTTCACAAATTCTGGTACAAGAGGGCTAAATTATATAAATGCAGATATAACTTTGTATCTACAAAGAACCCCTGTAGGAAGTTGGATTGGCACGGAGACTTCTTACCATGGTGCCGACAGTGGAGTGTCTGTCGGGACTATGTCCTTGTATGACAGATGCGGTAGGGTGGGAACTTCAACTGTTTGTGGGTTGGCTCAGTCCCGTTCTTAATTCTTTTCAGGTCATTAAGAGAAAGCTACGATGATAGCGAACTATTATCAGGAAGGATATTGTTATGGTTGATTTAAGTAGGTGGTGGTCAAACTACTCCTACGGAGAGATATTAAATCTTCTTGCCATAGGTCCCGATGACTTATACACGAGGCTAGAAATCGAAGCTATGCTCAGAAATTTTATTTTGAAACAGGATGAGATTGATCCAAGTGACTAGATATGTTGCTGATTTTTAAAATTCTGACATATGTGTATGTGAGAGGTGATTAGTGAAGATAACAGATGTGAAAACTTATATAACGATGCCCATAGAAAATCTTCCTTGGCTGTTTGTTGAAGTGCATACTGACGAAGGAATAACGGGTTTAGGAGAATGTTCTTGGTACGGGAACAATACATTGATAGAGCAAGGTATTGAGTCAATCAAACCTTGGGTGATTGGTCAAGATCCGCAAAATATAGAAGAAATTTGGCAACTTATATACAGGAGGCATTTGAGAATCGGTGGGAGAGGTCCAATATCAGCTGTAATTAGTGGTATTGATATAGCTCTGTGGGATATCAAAGGGAAGTCTTTGGGAGTTCCGGTCTATCAATTATTGGGCGGCCCTGTAAGAAACAATGTTCCAATTTATA
>CAYPXS010000174.1:0-3078 GCA_964414725.1 uncultured Dehalococcoidia bacterium | reverse complement strand
CTGATCTTTCTGAGAATGACGTATTCATATCCTGGAATGGCTACGACAATAACGTGCCTGATAGATTCTTGGGAGATATTAAAATTAACAGGATGCTGAGATTGCCTTGGAGGACTGTAGTAACCCCTGATAGATGGAAATTAGCTCTATGTGCTGGGGATCAATGTGAACTTTACGACCTAAATGATGATCCTTATGAACAAAATAATTTGTTTAATGATCCTGACCAACAGGACCGAGTAAGAGATATGGCTGCCAGGATTAGAGTATGGCAAGTACAGACTGGGGATACCGCTCCGATTCCTTCAACAATATAGGTTCACAACAGACAATTGAGATGAGTAAAGGGCACTCAACGCTCTTTACTCATCCTCTTTTTCCTTCGTAATATCTCTGGTTTTAACCCAAAATTTCTTTAGAGGGGACCGTCATGGCAAATCAACCGAATCTTGTTTTCGTATTTAGCGACCGTCAAAGATTTGACACATTAGAAGCCTATGGAAACGACTACGTAAAAGCACCCAATTTAAATGCACTTGCTAAGGAAAGCATTGTCTTCAAAAATGCCTATGTAACGCAGGCGGTCTGCGCCCCGGCTAGGGCATCGATTATGACTGGTCTATATCCTCATGCTGCGAGCATGCCTAGAAACAAACTGGTTATGCCTGAAGAAGTGGAAACCATTGCCAATATGGTTTCTGACGACTACAAGAAGGCATATTTTGGAAAATGGCACCTGGGCAACGAGGTGATCAGCCAGAGAGGATTTGACGAGTGGGCCAGCGGCATGGAGACATTACGTGAAGAATATACTGAAGAAGAATATTTGGCCATGGACACGAGTTACCACCAATTTCTTGTCGAAAACGGATTTGAACCTGATGAGCTTCTACTCGGAAGTAAGATATTCTCGGATGAGATGAGAGCAGCTTTGCCGGCAGAATTTCAAATGGCTTCTTTTTTTGCAAATAGAGCTGAAACCTTCATTAAAGAAAACAAAGACAATCCTTTTATTATGTACGTTAGTTTCTTGGAACCTCATCCGCCATGGACTGGTCCATACGATGGTTTACACGATCCTCAGCAGGTTCCCATTGAACCAACCTTTCTGAAAAGACCTGACGGCCATTCATTGTTCAGCAGAGTCCGAGCAGATTTCTTCATGCAATCGGATCTTCATACTCCGGATGATGTTGATGATTCAGAATGGGAAAAGGGTAGGGATGAATATAATGCCCTTGATAAAGCGATAGGCAGACAGTTTGATCTCAACGACCCTGACTCATGGAAACAAATTAGGGCTAATTATTACGGCAACATCACTTTAGTAGATGATGCAGTTGGTAAAATCCTTAATGCCCTAGATGAAGCAGAAATAGCAGACAATACAATATTTATTTTTACCAGTGAGCACGGTGATTTAGTAGGAACTCATGGAATGATGGAAATGCGAACCTTCTATGAGGAAGCTGCCAAGGTGCCACTCATCATCCGCGCTCCAATGCACAACAAAGAAGCAAAATTGGTTGATGGCAATTTTGGACAAATTGATTTAGTTCCCACATTATTGGACCTGTTGGGTCAAGACATTCCAGGACATCTACAAGGAACCAGTAAATCAGACGTAATAAAGGGAAAATCAGATCTAAAAGGTAATGAAGTGTTCATGGAACACAACGGCATTGGTGATCGAAATCTTGGCACCCCTGCAATAAATATGCTTAACAACATGCAATGGCGGTCAGTTGTTACTAGTGATAGGTGGAAATTAAACCTTTGCGCTACGGACCAATGCGAGCTGTTTAATCTTAATGATGATCCCTTTGAAGAAAATAACCTTTTTAACAACCCTGAACACAAAGACAGAATCAGGATCATGGCAGCAAAAATTCGTATGTGGCAATACGAGACGGGAGATCATGCTGCTCTGCCAGATGTATAGGTGGCAGAAAACCAACTGGTTTCTTAGCTTTCTGCCACTTTAAAGGCCTCAGGTTATTGGAATAACCTTAACCTGAGATTTTTGCGATTTAGGCAAAACCACTTCCAATACCCCCTTCGTATAAGAGGATTTAGTATTCTCTGAATCCACAGACTCAGGCAATTTCACCACCCTCTTTAAAGGAGACTTAATCCGCTCCTTCACCAGCTGCTTTGGCCCGGGTTTGTCTTCATCATGAAGTTCATTTACGACTTCAATTTTTAGATAATCTTTTTCTAACTGTATCTGAACAGTGGATAGATCTACCCCCGGTAAATCTGCGTTGACTATGAAGTTGTCACCATCATCATAAAGATCAATAGGTAAAACGTTTGATTTATAAGAATTCAAGGAACTTCGATACTGTGGGTTTAAAAAAGAAGACACTGCCGAATCAAAAAATGAATCTATAGTATTTTTCGGGGACTGATTTATTAACTGTAACATTCGAACTCCTTTTGTGTATGAAAGTTAATACATTTAAATAATATGACTTGATACACTTCATGTCAACTTCAGCAATAAATTCCTCAATCTAGGTATATTTTGTAAATCTTGATATGATCAATAAGCAAAAGGAATAGCCATTAAATCTCAAGATAAGGAACGAAAATTGGGGACTCTTAACTTACACGCAGCTATAGCTAACTACGGACATACCACCACCTTAAAGGATGGTACATTCACTTCTGATGAATTTGAACTCACTCACACTGAAATTTCTCCAGTACCTATGATTTTCCGAAGGATGGTGCGAAATTTAGAATTTGATATAGCCGAAATGGCCCTGGCCACCTACATCTGCTCGAAGCATTATAAAAAGGGATTCACGGCTTTGCCGGTATTTCTAACGAGAGCTTTTTACCACGGTGGAATAATGTGCAATGCCAACTCCGGAATAAAAAAACCTAACGACTTAAATGGTAAGAAGATAGGTACAAGAAGCTACACTTTAACTCCTGGCATATGGACAAAAGCGATTTTGCAAACTGAACATAATGTTGATTTAGATTCGATAACATGGGTTCTCTCTGGTGACGAGCATGTAGCTGAATACCAAACACCTCCTGGGGTGATTTCTTCTGAACAAAATGATT
>CAYPXS010000173.1:0-3101 GCA_964414725.1 uncultured Dehalococcoidia bacterium | reverse complement strand
CCACATTTTAGTTGAAGATGTCCCAGGAGTTGGGAAAACGATTTTAGCCCGAAGTTTGGCTATTTCTAGTGGATGTACTTTTAAAAGGATTCAATTTACACCTGATTTGCTCCCTACTGATGTTAGTGGTGTTTCTATATATAACCAAAAGAATGGAGATTTTGAGTTTAGAGAGGGTCCGATAGTTTCTCAAGTAGTTTTGGCCGATGAAATAAACCGAGCCACCCCAAAGACCCAATCCGCAATGCTAGAAGCCATGGAAGAAAAGCAAGTAACCATGGAAGGAATCACTAGAGATCTACCGCGACCTTTTATGGTTATCGCAACACAAAACCCTATTGAATACGAAGGAACCTTTCCCCTACCAGAAGCCCAGCTAGACAGATTCTTACTAAAGGTCAATCTTGGTTATCCTGACGAAGTTGAGGAAATCTCAATTTTGAATAACCAATCGCAAAGTCACCCAATTGACGATATTTCTGCAGTTGTAACCCCCCAAATGGTCACCGACATGCAAGACACTGTTAAGTCAGTATACTCAGACAATTTGATAAAAGAATATATTGTGAAAATAGTTGCTCAAACCAGAAATATGTTGGAACTAAACTTGGGCAGTTCTCCTCGAGGTTCAATAGCATTGCATAGAGCAAGCCAGGCATTAGCTTTGCTACGAGGGAGAGATTATGTGCTTCCTGACGATGTTAAACATTTGGCACCTTCAGTTTTGTCTCACCGACTTATCCCCTCCCCTTCATCACGAATGAACGGATTAAAACCCGAACAGATAATTGAAGATCTAGTGAAAACTATACCCATTCCTGGAGAAAAATCTCAAAATTGGCTGAGGAGATAGGCTAATTACAAAAATTAGATTGGCGCCAACCTTACGATTCTATCTGATAGTTGTAATATTGATTGTCACTCTTGTGACTGGACTAGCCACCGGCTTCGGACTTTTTTTCAGGCTTGGCTACATAATTTCTGTTGTCTGCATAATATCTCTGATTTCAGTTTACTTAAATGCTAGAAAGCTTGAAGTCACTATAGACCGACGAAACAGTCTACTCAGTGTAGGAGAACAGATAGATAAAAGAATAAGTATTAGAAATCTTAGTGTGATACCCAAAACCCTACTGATGGCGACAGATGTGACGACAATCCCCAAATACAGCAGTTCTTACGCATTCGGACTTACCACAAAGGGGTATAGATCTTGGCGATCCACAGACGAGGCTCTTCACAGAGGTTTATTCCAAATGGGGCCGGTAGAAATATCTACAACCGATCTTCTTGGCATTTATAGAGCTAAGACACTTCATGGGTCCCCTGAAAAAATAATGGTATACCCAAAGATACATGATTTGAAAAATTTCCAGACTGGAAACAGTAATTTAACCAATGAAGGAATGGCCAGAAGAAAGTCACACATTCTCTCCCCGCATGCTTCAAGTGTAAGGGAATATGCCTATGGTGACAGTTTAAGTCGTATACATTGGAAAAGTACGGCTAGATCCGGGCGTCTTATGTCGAAAGAATTTGATGTGGGAACATCTAATGAGGTCATGATATTGAATGATTTGGATGATTCAGTGCATGTCGGCGAATTAGATCAAAGTAGTATTGAACTCTCAATTTCTCTAGTGGCCTCACTTTGCAAGAAATACAGCAATTCAAATACTCCGATTGGGTTCATGAGTCATGGAAAAGAACGTTACCATTTACCACCGAGCATGGGGCAGTCCCATTTTGATAGAACAATGGAAATTTTAGCTACCGCTCAGTCCGGTAATGACAAGAAATTACATCAAATTTTAAATGAAGAAAAAAATATATGGATAACATATACCTCTGTAATTATCATTACTCCATCAGATAAAATTGAATGGGTTAGTGCTCTATCAGAGCTTTCTCAATTCAACATAAACATCACCGTGATCTTGATAGACCCCGTTTCCTTTTCAGGTGAAGGTGATCAAACAACAGTTATATCCGCCCTAGGCAGTATAGGTATATCTCCATTTTTATTGAAAAAAGGAGATTCCATGGAAGCTGCTTTGTCTCGGTCATTCTCCAGGCGAGACAATTCAAAATTAGTGGGACTGGCACCAAGATGAATAGGGATTTATCTTTAGCTGAGTTATTGAAACCACAGTTACCTACATCTACGAGAAAGGATACTGTATTAAATATTTTGAAAGGATTTTTGCCCGATCAAGGGGTCACGCTATACGTCATCCTTTTACTTTCACTTATTTGCACAGTCGACATTGTGGTTATAGGTAATTGGGTAGAAACTCCAGGCATTTATTCTGCCGTTTTGATTTCCAGTCTTATTCCAGTATGTTTTGCTCGCGTAAAATCACATTCTTTTTTTATTCATGCAGTTTCATTGCTAGTAGGCGTGAGTTTCGTCCTATACCAGACACTAACGCTTATAAAAAACATGCCTTTCATGGAAAAGGTTTCAGAATTGCAATTGAGGTTAGATTATTGGTATGGAATAGCAACTAACGATGGTATCAGCACCGATTTAATTCCATATACGATTACCCTTTTAAGTCTCTCTTGGATACTAGGATACGCTAGCTCCTGGTTTGCCTTTAAACACAATAACATTTGGATTTCGATAGTACTTAATGGAGTCTCCATACTCACATGTCTAAGCTTCTTACCCCCAGAATACAGTTCAAGATTCTACCTTTATGCATTTACAGCCATGATTCTTATAACCCACATAAGCACTGTAAAACAAAAACGTGAGTGGCTTAAAAATGGTACCTCTTTTAATAAATTAGATGGCTGGCTCACTTTAAATTCCGCTGTCTGGTACAGCATTGCAATCTTGGTGATTGCCACAGCCATGCCTATGAAAATTTATGTGTCCCGACCGGTTGCTGACGCCTGGAAGAGTGCTAGAACACCAATAGCTGAAATCGAAGAAGAGTTTGCCCGCCTTCTCGGGAGTGTCCCGTCAAGAACCCAGCAAAATGGTCGCTTTTTTGGTAAATTCCTCCCTTTTATAGGCTCTATTTCGTTTCGAGAAGAAGGGGTATTAACCACAAAATCTGATTATCCCAACTACTGGATTTCTCGAACTTATG
>CAYPXS010000172.1:0-3117 GCA_964414725.1 uncultured Dehalococcoidia bacterium | reverse complement strand
AGCATAACTCCCTTGGTCAGGCCTGTAGTACCGGATGAGTAGGGCAGGGCAGCCAAATCATTTATCGTGTCCAGACCTGACGCAATGTATGGACCGGCCGAATTTATCAATTGCCAAAAAGACCCCTCAATATCGTGGTCATCCGTTATTACCACAGCTTTCACATCGTTTTTGATCAAATTGGTAGCTTCAGCGAATATTTGGTTTAAAGATTCATGAACCACTAGAATCTTACAGCCACTGTCTTGAACTTGGTGAGCAATTTCTCTTTCCCGGTAACCGGAGTTAATAGTGGTTACTACACCACCGGATTTCGTTATTCCGTGAAATGCTATGACAAATTCCGCACAGTTTGGCGCAAGGATGCCCACGCGTTCTCCCTTTGTGATTCCTAAATCTTTCAAAGAGCCAGAGAATTGTGAGCTGAACTTTTCTAGTTCAGAAAAACTATAAGTTTTAGTACCGTCTATAATCCCTGTTTTATCGGGATACTTTATGGCGGCATTAGTCAAAATATCGTGAATAGGGTAGGTACCGTAGGGCTCAAGTGAAGGTCTTGTAGTCACATCACACCTCTCAGAGTCTTCTAAAGTTTATGAAAGATAAAGTGTTATATCGGCGTGCGGGAATGATACAGCAAGATTGCAATGACGTTCTCTTTCTAAGGTGCTTGTGTAGCTGAGAAAATTTGGGTCGGATTTTTCAAGAGTGTGTGGGCAATCCTGCCGGCGTTCCATATGAGGGCACAAATGCATATCTTTTTTATAGTCCCAAAATCCAACCATCTTCATTGGTCCATAGAAAGTTTCTGCGACAATTCGAAGATCCGAAATTATCTCAGTTGCCCTTAAAGTTCCTTCGCCTGTTATATCAAGAGTGACTTCTTCCAATGTTAATTCTCCGTAAAATGATCCCATCCACCTGTATTTAGAGAGATTTTTGCTCCGGTGCTGTCAACTGCATTTACATCACCTGAACCGATTTCTATTTCTCCAATTATATGGAGGTCTATGTCAGTTGAATCTGATATATATTTGATCAGCGATTCATGTCCCGTGATCAATAGTTCGTAGTCTTCTCCGCCACTCACCGCCATTTCCCTGTAGTCATTAGGGAAATACTTTTTCAGATCTTCGTGAACAGGAATATTATCTACATTTATGGTGGCATTCACGGCGCTAGCTACGCATATTTTCTTGAGATCATTAACTAGTCCGTCACTAATATCCATTCCAGTTTTTATACCCATATCTAGTAGGCTAATACCCTCTGGTATCCGGGGTTTGGGCATGTAATGGGCTGCGTAGAAATGTGACGATTTTTGTAACTCATTCTTTAAGAGCAGTTTTAATCCAGCGTTGGATGATCCTAGGTGGCCAGTTACTGCTATGGCATCACCAGGAACGGCTGTTTTCCGTTGCATGGTTTCCGGCTTGTCGGTGGACCCGACTACTGTAACGGATATGAAAAAGGTGTCTGACTTTACTATATCGCCACCGACTAGATCCCCACCGTATGTGTTCAAGAGATCTGAAAAACCTAAATAAAGATTCTCGAGCTGTTCAACCAAGATATCTGCTCTTAATCCTAATGTGACAACTGAATATATCGGTTTGCATCCCATGGAAGCGATATCACTGTAATTTACAGCGAGGGACTTCCAGCCGAGGCTACGCATATCAACCTGATCACTGACAAAATGTACCTTATCAACCATAGCATCAGTGGTTACTACCTGAAGATTGTCCAGGTTACCTATAACAGCGGCATCATCTCCGATGGAAAGCTCTACCTTGGAATCTTTATTGGGCGTGACATTATTTTCCAGAATTGCTTCCAGCCTGGATATAAGATCAAATTCGCTTATCTCTGAAACTTTCGTCATCTAAGTTCCACTTAACCATGTATTACATATGACTTAGAGCTAACTAAATGATATAAAAGGTTTTAGTCATACTATATTCATATTATAGGAGTACGGTAATTGAAAATTACAGAAATTAAAACATTTCGTATGTCGGCAACGCCACACAAATCAGATACCAATAATTGGTTGTTTATAAAAATATATACCGACACAGGTATATACGGAGTAGGTGAGGGAAGTCTTCAATACAAAGATCTAGGTTTAATGGCAGAGATTGAAGACTTTTCAAAATTTTTGATTGGAAAGGACCCATTTGCGATCGAATATATCTGGACTTCTTTGTATAGGCGAGTAACTTGGACTGGAGGTGCATTGACTATGAGTGCCATCAGCGCCATCGACTTAGCATTATGGGATTTGAAAGGTAAAGCTCTGGGAGTTCCAGTTTTCGAATTGCTTGGAGGAAAAGTCAGAGATGCTATCCCAGTCTACGCAAATGGATGGTTTGAGGATGCAGTGACGCCAGATGAACACGCAGAAGCTGCAATAAAAACTGTGGAATCAGGATTTCCATGCCTTAAGTTCTATCCATTTAAGGGTCAATATGTAACCACTCCCGAAAGGATCAAAACAGGTGTTGAATTGGTCGCTGCTGTGCGGGAAGCTGTCGGACCCGATGTTCAGATCGGAATTGATGTAAGAGCCCGCTTGGATTTTTGGAGTGCGCTGCAAGTTGCTGAAGAACTTATTCCATACAAGGTTTCTTGGATCGAGGAACCGATACAGTTCGATAACCCTAAATTGATGGGAGAATTTGCAAGGAAAGTTCGAATCCCCGTGTCTACAGGTGAGCAGTTGTACAACAGATGGGATTTTCAGCCCTTATTGGACGAAAAATCTATTTCGATAATTCAGCCCGATATATGCCACGCAGGTGGAATTTCAGAGTTAAGAAAAATTGCTTCAGCAGCGGAGACGCAATATGTAAATGTAGCCCCCCACAATTCAAATGGACCAATATCTACAGCTGCCAGTCTTCATTTGGATATGAATATTCCCAATTGTTTCAAACAGGAGATATTTGTAAGTTTTTTGGACCGCTACGAAGCTGTTCTAACTAATCAAATCCCTATTCATGATGGGTTTGCCACCCCTCCAGTTGGTCCAGGTTGGGGAACAGACATAGATGAAGAGGCTTTGAAGGAATTTCCTCCTTCAGAGTACACGCCGGTAGATTCAGAGCCGTATAC
>CAYPXS010000171.1:0-3128 GCA_964414725.1 uncultured Dehalococcoidia bacterium | reverse complement strand
CCCATACTAGATATCCGCATTGCCAACCTGACTCTTTCTGTCAAATCTTGATCAATTAATGTTTCATCACTAACTGGATAGTCTTCCAAATGAATGCTTTCTCTACCAAAGGAAAATTGGGCGGCCAAATTCTGGTACATTTTTTCGGTGACATACGGAATAACAGGTGCCATCAGTTTAATTAATGTGATCAGAACCTCATGCAATGTTGTATAGGCAGACAATTTGTCTATATCCGCATCTCCAACTGCGCCCGTAAGCAATCCCGATTTCCAAAATCTTCTTCTGCTTCTTCTCACATACCAGTTGGAAAGATATTCAATAAACTCTTCCACTTCCCTCGTAACTCTTTCTGGCCGAAAGTTTTCAAGGTTATCGGTTACTGTCTCCACCAGAAGGTTTAGTTCACTAAGAATCCATTTATCCAGTTCAGTTCTATCTGAAATAGCTGGGGATTTAGAGTCAGGATCAAATTTATCGATATTCCCGTATGTTACGAAAAACGAATACACATTCCATAAAGGGATCAAAAATTGTCTACGTACATCATCTGCCGTGCCAAATCCAAAATTCAAATTTGACGCAGGATTCTGGCTAGCAAATTGCCAGCGCATTGCATCGACTCCCATTTTTTCAGCAGCATCCTCAAACCATATGGCATTACCTTTGCTTTTATGCATTTCTTCGCCATTTTCATCTCGCATAAGGGCGTAACTAAAAATATTCTTACAAGGCTCAGAATCAGCTAGTACAGCGCTCATCGTAATCAACGAATAAAACCAATTCCTGTACTGCCCAGGAAAACTCTCAGAAATCCAATCGGCAGGAAACCAGTCTTTCCAATAGTTTTTGTCATGTCGGTAATCTAGAGTCGAAAAAGAAACTATACCAGCGTCTAACCAAGGATTCCCTACATCCGAAACGCGAGACAATTTTTCACCACATTTTGAGCAATCAATCTTCACAGAATCTATCCAAGGCTTATGAGGCGAGTTACCTTCAAATTCATTCCAGCCTTCAACCGCCCTATCTTCCAGTTCTTTCTCACTTCCGATTACATCAAAATTACCGCATGTACACTTATAAATTGGAAGTGCCAAACCATAATATCTTTTCTTAGAAATCATCCAATCGTCCATATTTCTAAGCCAATCCAACTCCCGTTTCATTCCGAATTCCGGAACCCATCGAATATTTTGGGTAACTCGAGATAAAGGTTCTCTTAGAGGGTCCATCTTGATGAACCATTCGTCCACCAGTCGAAAAACTAACTCTGAACCGCACCTCCAGCAATGAGGATATCTATGTTTATAACGTTCTAAACGATAGAATTTACCTTTACCCTTCAAATTCTCATAAATTTTGTCATTAACTTCATATACATTTAATCCGGTCAGCCAATCGAATCCTTCCACAAAATCCCCTAGATCGTCCAAAGGGGCTATTGCAGGTATGCCTTCACTTTTACCTAATGCAAAGTCCTCTTTCCCTGCTCCTGGAGCTATATGAACAATTCCAGTGCCTTCTGTTTCTGAGACTTCATCCCATGCTACAACTCTGTGTTTCACTCCTTCTTGAGCAGGCAATTCATCAAATGGTCCCTCATAATTCAATCCCACCAATTCAGAACCTTTGAGTTCGGAAATCACCTCGTGGTCTCCAGCTAGTGAGGACATACGAGATTTAGCCAAATACAAATAGCCATGATCCTGCCTAACTTTCACATAATTTATGTCTTTGTTTACAGCGGCAGCGCAGTTGGAGGACAGAGTCCAGGGAGTGGTCGTCCATATTAGAAGAGAGTCCTCTGTGGTCTCCAAGGCCGAATCAAGTATCGGAAATTTCACAAATAAACCGGGATGCTCTGTCTCTATATACCCTTCCGTAACAATCTCGTGTTCTGACAGGCCAGTACTACATCGGGGACACCACGGCATGACATCAGTACCTTCATACAATAAGCCTTTCTCATGGCAAGTTTTAAGGAAGTGCCAAATTGTGTAATTGTTCTCATCTGACATCGTATGATAGGAATTGTCCCAGTGCATCCAATAAGCCAATAGTTTTGATTGTTCTGATATAACGTCGGCAAATCTCTGAACCCGTTCTTTACACAGGGTCACAAATTTATCTATTCCGTATCCTTCAATATCAGTTTTAGAAGTAAAACCTAATTCTTTTTCTACCTCCACTTCTATCCATAAACCTTGCCCATCAAAGCCATTTTGGTATCTTTGCCTATACCCTTGCATAGTCCTAAATCGACTAAAAAGATCTTTATAACTTCTACCCCAAGCATGATGAACCCCCATAGGATTGTTCGCAGTTATAGGACCATCTATGAAGGAATAGCGTTTGTTTGAGTTTTCATTTTTTGCCATGTATTTATCTGGTATTTTATTTTCGTTCCACCATTGAAAAATATCAGTTTCCATCTCAGGAAAATTCATTTTTGCATTTACTTCTTCAAACATATTTACTCCCAAAAATATAAGGCCCGCCCCTAATAAAGGGACGGGCCTTAAAATAGTCCGCGGTACCACCCTAATTCCTTGCATCAAACAAGGCACTCAGTGAAAAGCACCGATAACGTAGTGCAAATCCGTCATTTCTTAATAACTTACAAGGCTTTCAGAATGAGACTCCGGAGTGATATTCGAGCTAGTAGCAGGTACCCTGTCTCAGCAATTAAGGGCTCTCTGAACCGCAATCTAGTCTCTATTTGTCTCCATCTAAATCAATTATTTAACTGCATCAAGAGTAGAAAAGAGGATGCTCCCTGTCAAGATTATCATTGAACTCTCTTTCTACCGGTTTTCTGTTCATATAATTTCCACGTATTGTCATTGAAAGGGTAATATTTACCTGGTGAGCAATTTTCAATCTCCAATTGAGCTTTAATCACTTCCTCCACTTCCTCCCTCTCATGAGCTATTTTAATTACTTCATCAACCTCAGATCTAGGTACAATCACAACACCATCATCATCTCCTACTATGGCGTCGCCTGGCCTCACCAAAACTCCCCCGCACTGAATTGCGTCGTTAACCTGCCAAGGCCAAAAATCTGCCGGCCCTTGTTTTGCAGTTGTGCTAGCTGAATAAACAGGAAACCCATACTCTTTTAAA
>CAYPXS010000170.1:0-3163 GCA_964414725.1 uncultured Dehalococcoidia bacterium | reverse complement strand
ACGGTGTGCTATATTCATAGTGGTCCAGTGTTTTCGCTGGACTATTTGCTTTGGAATACATTGTAAAAGGGAGAGATAACATACCTAAAAGCTATAGAGTGAATGACCAGATAACGGCTCAGTCGGTATTACTCGTTGATGACGAGGGGAATCAATTAGGTGAGTTGACTACTGAAAAGGCGTTGGAGATGGCTGTCGAGAAAGGACTAGACCTTGTTGAAGTAGCGCCTGCTGCAAAACCTCCCGTATGTAGATTGCTAAACTATGGAAAATTCAGGTATGAGGCTACTCGAAAAGAACGTGAAGCCAGAAAAGCATCCAAATCTAAGTCCAATAATGCTGTCAGGGAAGTTAGGATGAAAACCCGGATTGGTGTTCATGATAGAGAGGCTAAAACAAGATTAGTGAAAAGATTGCTGGGAGAAGGCTCGAAAGTTCGAGTATCAGTTATGTTCAGGGGCCGTGAGGTTCAGCACCCACAAATAGGAATGGCCCTGTTGAAAAATGTGGCTGAGGATCTTCAAGAAGATGCTTTACTAGAAAAGGCTCCGTCATTTGAAGGTAGGTTTTTGGCTATGATCCTGGCTCCTAGCCCATCATTAAAAAATAACAACAACAATAGGGAAACAGAAAGTGCCAAAACTTAAGACTCATAAAGGCGCAAAAAAACGTTTCAAAGTGACAGGTTCAGGGAAGTTGATGAGGATGAAAGGATTGAGAAGCCATCTGCGTCGGAAAAAACCCAAAAAAGTAAAAAGACTGTACACGGGTAGACTTCCTGTGAGCGATGCCGATGTACCTCGAATTAAGAAATTACTTCCATAAAGCGAATGTAAGCTAATACAGGAGATACTTAGGTGACTAGAGTTAGAAGCGGCGTCACGAGACGCCGGAGACATAAGAAAATATTAAATATGACCAAAGGTCATCAAGGTGTACGGCACACTCTATATAGGCGTGCCCATGAATCCATGATACATGCTCTGCAATATTCCTACGATCATAGGAAGCAGAAAAAGGGTGACATGAGGCGTCTTTGGAATATTAGGATAAATGCGGCTGCTCGTTCCAATGAAATTACCTATAGTAAACTCATACACGGTCTAAAATTGGCTGGAGTGGATATAAACCGCAAAATGCTCTCAGAGATGGCAGTTAGCAATCCTGAGGCTTTTACTGAAGTAGTTGAAAGTGCTAAGACCGCCCTTAAGGCTGCCTAGACTCACAAATCTATAGATGATTAACCATCTGATATTAGAATAATATCTTTGTATAGATGAGTAGGGTTTATTGGGTTGGTATGTACAGCAACCGGTCTACCATCCTTGCCAACTATGAAAACCGGAGAAGTATGGACAACCTCATATTTTTTGCCCACCTGTCCAGTAAGTGTCTCTAAGGCCGATTGGTGTGGGTTCACGTAAAAATCTAGCCATATAGATTGTAATACTTCTCTCGAACCACTTAGATAGCTCCAGTTCCGTCGAAGTTTCCACTGGTCTTTAAAGGCCAATCTAGATTCAATGGTATCTCCCTCCGGGTCCACTGAGATAATCAAAATCGGAATGTTTTTTGTGGATTCTGATTTTTCAATGGCCTGTTTGATATTAGAAGTAACTATCGGGCAAAGACTACTGCAATTGGTAAACAGAAAAGTAACTAAATGCACTTTACCAATGTGAGTTTGATTGGTGATTTCTAGTTTGTTTTCGTCTTGGAGACTGAAAATTGAACCTTCATGGTTTCTAAGAGCTGTTCCATGGAGAACCGAATTGCTTGTAGAAATACAGGCTGTTAAGCATAAAATGAGACAGGCAAACACTGGAACTACGCGCAGGTAATACCTGTTATCCAAGTTAGTATTCTGGACAAGGTTAATCCTAGGTACGGCCGGATTCCCTATGGAGAGGTCCTCTTTTCTAAAAGGTATGCTATTAGAGGAGTCAGAATCAATAGAGCTAACCCTATGATAATAACTCCGATAGTACCCAAACTGGTATTGTGGTGTACTTGATAAAAGGTGTATCCAAGTGTAATAGCAAATGCGGCGATCATGGCAAATGAGGCCAATGGCACAACTAAAGATAAAATTACTCTGTTCACGACAACTCCCGTTATGTAGACTCTTCCTTATTATACCCTGTTTCTGTTGAATTAGAATCTTCCTCAAACCACTTAAAGAAAGCAATGATTATTAGGAACAAGAATAGGAACCCACTACCTACCTTCATTATAATTCCACCAACTTGCTGGTCAACTAAAGGAGTTAAATTCCAAATCCTCGGCGCATCTATGTAGTGTTGATATATTGGTTCTCTGGCGAATGTGACTATTCCGAATACGATTATTTGCGCTAAGGACATGACAAATAAATATAGCATTTGTAATGGATATATTAATTTTGGAATAGATTGTATTTGACTACAAATAGGCCACCACATAATGACGGACGCTATTATGAAAAGTGAATGTTCCGATATGTGTACCCAGTGATATGTGACTGAAAGGTTGTACAAAACGGGCAAATGCCATAGCGAAAATATTATGTTGAATATGACCACGGCACCAATTGGATGGAAGATTTTTTTGAAAATCGATAGCGACCATTTGTGTTGGAAAAGTTTGGACGCAAGCCAACCAGGGGTTCCCAATATTAAAAGCGGAGGTGATATAAGTGTTATCAGAACGTGCTGTAGCATGTGTGCGCTGAATAAATAATGATCACTCAGTATATGGAGCGGTGAAGTCAATGACAGGAAAATAATTAGGGTCGCCACGGTAAACATTATTGTTTGACGATGGTTTACGGTTTCAGGTGACGCTTGTTTTTTTCTGTAGGGTCCTATCCCGTACATGTAGGCGCTTTGTACCAAGATTAAACCGGCTACCACTTCAAGGTGCGGGTGCCAGTGCAGCCATATAGAGTCAGAAAAACCGAAAAAAGACATTCGTTGCTTCTGTGATTTGGCTTAGATTATATGACCTTATGTGTACACCCCAAAGAGAAGTAAAAGAAAACTTATAACAAAAGCAGCTAATATGAAACCAGCAACAAACATATATGTGAAAAGTTTGTGGTCAAATTTCAAATGCATGTAGTACATTGCGACTAGTGCGAATTTTCCAGTGGACAATACGAACAAGATTGGAATCATCCAATGCC
>CAYPXS010000169.1:0-3167 GCA_964414725.1 uncultured Dehalococcoidia bacterium | reverse complement strand
GGATAAGTATGTGTATGAATATCTATTAGCATAGCTTTTGATTGTATTACATGTTGCCCTTGCTCATGCGATATTCTTACGATCCTTATCCAGAATTAATAGATCAAGTTAAAAATATTTGAATTAAAGATGAACTTGAGTTGAACCGTATCAACCTTATTGATATTATATAGATGTATTGATAAACGATTATCACTTTAGAGGATACGGATATGGTTTTAAGTCCAGACAGGTTTACTGAACAAGCTCAAGAGGTAATAGCAGCTTCTCAGGAAATATTAAATAGATACCGACATAATCAGTGGGACTGTGAACATCTCTTCCTGGCTCTAATAGAGCAGGAGAAAGGGGTTCCTTCAGAAATTTTTAGCGCTTTGGGTGTGAACTTGCAGGTCTTGCACGCAAATTTACATTCCTATCTTGAGAAGGATGACAAAGTGGCGGGTCAAGTAAACCAAATCTTCATCACCCCTAGGCTATCCGAATTGTTTGAACGAGCGGATGATGAATCTAAAAGATTAAATGATGAATTTATCGGCACTGAACATATACTCATTGCTTTAACTGGAGAGGACACTGGGGTTTCGGCTGATTTACTTAGTAGTTTTAATGTGACTACAGAAGAGGTTTATAGGGCTCTTCAAAGTATTCGTGGTTCTCATAGGATCACTGACCAGCGGGCAGAAAGTAGATATAAGTCTTTGGAAAAATTTGCTACCGATTTAACTCTGCTTGCACAGCAAGGCAGATTAGATCCTATTGTCGGACGAGACATGGAAATATCCAGAGTCATGCAAACCCTAATAAGGAGGACTAAAAATAATCCTGTGATGATTGGCGGAGCCGGAGTGGGAAAAACCGCTTTGGCAGAAGGACTTGCTCAAAGGATAGTAGGAGGAGATGTTCCATTCGAATTACGTTCTAAAAGAATTTTGTCATTGGATATGGGATCTCTGCTAGCCGGATCAAAATTTCGGGGTGAATTTGAAGAGAGGCTTAAGGCAGTCATGGATGAAGTGAGGCAGTCTAATGGACAAATAATGCTCTTTATTGATGAGATCCACACCGTAGTAGGTGCTGGGGCAACAGACGGGAGCCTTGATGCTAGCAATATGATGAAACCTGCGCTTGCAAGAGGTGAATTGCAATGTTTGGGTGCGACCACCGAAGAAGAATATACTCGGTATATTGAATCTGATGCTGCTCTTGAAAGAAGGTTTCAGCCAATTTTTGTTCAGGAACCTGATATAGAAACTAGCATTGAGATGCTCAAAGCCCTAAGACCAAAATATGAAGCCCATCACAAGTTAAAAGTACAAGATGCTGCTCTTAAATCTTCGGTTGTTTTAAGTCAACGCTATATTTCAGGTAGATTGCTTCCTGATAAGGCTGTTGATTTGATAGATGAGGCCGCGAGCAAAATTAGAATTGAGTCGCAAGAACATCCTATGTCTTTGAAAGAAAAAGAGGCAAAACTACGACAACTAAAAATTGAAGAAGTAACCTCTTCTGAGATGAACGATTTTGAAAAGGCAGCAGAGTTAAAAGAAAAAATAGCCAAAATAGAAAAGAATTATGAAGATGAAAAGAATAATTTTGATGATAAATCAATATCCGATCGGCAGGTAACTCCGGAGGATATAGCCTCTCTTATTGCCACATGGACTGGGGTTCCTGTTGAGAGGCTTTTAGAAAGCGAAGCTGAAAAATTGCTAAATATGGAGGCTAGGATTCAGACTCGACTTGTTGGTCAGGAAGAAGCGGTTACGGCAGTTTGTGAGGCCGTGAGACGAGGACGAGCTGGTATCAAGGATGAAAATAGACCTATAGGAAGCTTCATATTTTTAGGTCCTACAGGAGTAGGTAAAACAGAATTAGCAAGATCTCTCGCCTGGTATTTGTTTGATGATGAAGACGATATGGTGAGGGTTGACATGAGCGAGTACATGGAATCTCATTCTGTTTCTAGAATGATTGGGTCTCCACCGGGATATGTTGGTTACTCTGATGGTGGTCAATTAACTGAAACTGTAAGGAAAAGACCATTTAAGGTTATTTTGTTTGATGAGATTGAGAAGGCTCATCCTGATGTCTTCAATATTCTTTTGCAGATTCTAGAAGATGGGCGACTAACGGACGGGCAAGGAAGATTGGTGGATTTTAAAAACACAATAATAATCATGACCAGTAATTTAGGATCTTCTGTCGACTCATCGGATTCTTTGGGATTCGTGAGAAATCCAGAAACTTCTAGTGATCGTGAGAAATTGCGAATTTCAATAGAGGATGCTTTAAAGAAATCTTTCAGGCCCGAGTTTTTGAACAGAATTGACGACATTTTAATATTTCAACCCTTATCAGAGGAAGATCAAAGAGAAATTGTTGAAATTATGATAAATGGCCTTTCGAGCAGACTTTCCGAGCACAACATCGTAGTTGAGCTTTCAGATGCAGCTAAATCTTGGATGGCTAAGGATGGGTTTGATCCAGAATATGGAGCCAGACCGTTGAGGCGAAGTATTAGAAAAAATGTCGAGAATCCTTTGTCGTCTGGAATAATAAGGGGTGATTTTTCTGATGGATCCCATGTTTATGTTGACCTCGCGGGCGACAGAATCGTGCTGGAGGATAGAACTAGACAAGATTCCACTAAAACTTAAAAGTCGGATTTTATTGTTGATCCGTGGTAATAATCGTTTTATAATTCGGCAAGGAATTAAATAAAGTAACTTAAGGTGTTTATATGGATCAGGAAGCCCCGCAGAAGAAGGGATTCTCACGCAGAACTTTTTTGAAAGGACTACCAATAGGAATTTTAGGCGCCGCGGCTATGAGCATAGTCGGATCAAAAATGATATCTTCGGCTTCAAAGAGAAGGTTGCCTGCTTCGAAAAAGGGTTCCATATTTTCTCCTAAAGACGCTTAGCGTTTTCACTTTCTTGATTGT
Source organism: uncultured Dehalococcoidia bacterium (assembly GCA_964414725.1). Classification (GTDB taxonomy): domain Bacteria; phylum Chloroflexota; class Dehalococcoidia; order Lucifugimonadales; family UBA826; genus UBA11996. Next base: position 220 of record CAYPXS010000169.1, on the reverse strand, counting down.
TATAATTCGGTTGATCTAACCTGAATTATGTGAGTTATAAGGTGTGTTTTTGTGGCATGCCTAGCCATAGAATGTTTTAGCAGATGTCCCTAGTTTTGTTTACCATGATTTCCTCATGTTGTGTTTCAATTGTCGTTAGACCACTGATATACTCGTTGGTCAGGGCTGGGAGAGATGGCCGAGCGGACTAAGGCGCTGGTCTCGAAAACCAGTATGGGAG
>CAYPXS010000168.1:0-3266 GCA_964414725.1 uncultured Dehalococcoidia bacterium | reverse complement strand
TAGCCATCAGCAACATAAAAATTTCCTGTATTGGGTTCAACTGCCACATGGGTAGGCCTCGCAAAAGGTATCCCACTCATTGCGGGTGCGGATTGACCTGGGTTGCCCACTGTTAAAAGTAATTTGCCATCTGAAGTAAATTTCCGAACAGTATGATCCCCATTGTCCACACAATAAATCTCGTCGTCAGGCCCAACGGTAACCCCGTGTGGATTTGAAAAGACCCCATCACCCCAAGTGTCTACGATATTTCCTTCTGAATCAAACACAATCATTGGGGTTGTTCCACGGTTGAATACGTAGACCCTGTCTTTAGAGTCAACATCTACGGCAGTTGCTTCTTTGTATACCCAGCCTTCTGGAAGATTTCCCCAATTTAGGCCTGATACTTCATATTGGAATTTTCCTTCACCCAATATAACTGGCTTGGTATCAGCCTCGGTGATTACTGAATGTCCATCATCTCTAACTCCAAATTCCCAATTATGATCCTCATTCGACATTTGACGCCTCCGTATATCCTTAGTGCACATATTTATAGGTTTTAGACCCTAGTCTACAAATAAACGTATATGGTTTAGATTTTCGTGGTTATAATAGGGCAATTTGAAATAGAGAGGAAATGATGGCTCATGATAAAACGGATATAACAGTAACTGTAGAGACGGATCAAGCGGAATGGTTGGCTCAGCAGGCAGTGGAATTTGGGTTGCCTGATGATTCGAAGGCGCTTCGGATTTTAATTGATTTTGCGATACAAGAAATTGATGCGAAAACAATATTTTCTAGTGAAAATGAAAGATGTAGGCATTGTGGATAGAAATTTGAGTAAAGTTAAGAGTCATTATCAAAATATTCAAGAAATAACAGATTCGTATTCTTCCGGGGAACAAACCCCAACTACGATAACGGAACATTTTTTGGATCGGATTGAAACCCTTGATTCAACTTACCTGAGCTATGCAACTGTTATGGGAGATGAAGCATTAAAACAGGCAGAACTGTTGTCGGCGGAATGGTCGAGTGGGAATATTCGAGGTCCTCTCCATGGTATTCCGGTTGCTGTAAAGGATTTGTGCTATACCAAAGGAATTAGGACGATGGGAGGTACTGCAGTGTTGGAGGAAAATATTCCAGATTATGACGCTACAGTCGTTTCCAAATTACGATCTGCAGGTGCGGTGATACTTGGTAAACTGAATCTTACGGAAGGTGCAATGGGTGGATATAATCCCCGAAGAGCTGTACCTAAAAATCCTTGGGATGCCAACAAATGGACAGGTTCTTCATCCAGTGGTTCGGGAGTCTCGACAGCTGCTGGACTTTGTACAGGGTCCCTTGGTAGTGATACGGGGGGATCGATTAGATTCCCATCTGCAGCATGTGGTTTAGTAGGTATTAAACCAACTTACGGCAGAGTGAGTAGATACGGTGTTTTGGATTTAGGAGAGACATTAGACCATGTGGGCCCTATGACCCGAGACGTCAGAGATGCCGCTCTTATGCTGGAGGTTTTGTCTGGATTCGACAGTAATGACCTTACTTCCCTTCCTGCGGAGCCACCTCATTTTGGCGATATTGAAAAGACAGATTTGAAGGGAATCACAATAGGCTATTCGGAAGGTTATTCAGAAGAAGGGGTGGATGAGGAAATTGTGAAAGCTGTCCGGCATGCCGCTGATATTTTAATGGACCAAGGTGCAATAATTAAAAATATTGATTTGGAAGGCATTGATGCTTTTTTACCAGCCTGGCAGACAATATGTACTGCTGAAGCACTGAACGCCCATTCTGAATTTTTTCCTGAAAGATCTGGCGAGTATGGTCTTTGGTTTAGGGGTTGGCTAGAGCATGGTGTGTCGGTATCAGCTCAGGATTACATAGACGCTTCTCGTGAGAGAGGATTGTGTAATGGCAGAATTCGTGAAGCATTTAATGGCATTGATGCCATGTTGTCTCCAACAGTGATAAGACCTCCTCACAACGTTGATGATTCAATTAGCTATGGTCCCATGGATGATCGAAGGGGTACTTCATTTCAAAGATTCACTGTTCCCTTTGACTACAATGGATATCCGACAGTATCAGTGCCGGCCGGCCTCAACCGTGACGGATTGCCTCTTAGTATTCAAGTGTCTGGTCATCCCTTATCAGAAGAGATACTTTGTAGAATTGCTCGAACCTATGAAAAGAACCTAAATCTGACTAATTTTCATCCATTTGACTGACTCCGTAGATTCGTAAATTTTGGTTGACTGAAAGACTCGCCTCCAATAAGATTCAAGGGCCGGTTTTTACCTCGGGAAATCAAAAGCGCTACTTACTGAATAAATAGTGGGTGATTCTTGAATTTCGAAGTATAAACTGTGAAGTGACGGTAAATAATAAACAGGACGTAATTAGCAGATGCCCAAAGTAAGCACAGTCACATTGTCATCAGTCCTTGATGCACGTGAGGTGACTCTACCCAATTTTGATAAGCAATATTTAGATGACGTGTCGTTTGTAACGGCTATGACATTGGTTTTGATGGGAAACTATTGCCAGACCGGTCATTTTGGTGGGCCTCTGGCATATACGCCATACTGTGTTGCATCTCACTTAATCGGCCCTGAGTTGGGGGGATTGAAATACGATTACAGACGACCAAAGCATCCATTTTCTGACAAATTTATGTTAGCTGGCGGACACAACGCTCCCGTTACTTATGCGCTATGGATGGTGCTTGGAGAGGCCTTGTATAAAAAGCACCAGGCGACAGGTGACAGTAAATATTTGGCTGACTATGACCAAACGTTACTGCCGATAGATTGCATCGGATTTAGAAGGTCAAAGAAAGGTATGGAAACCATATTGGCTGAAAACGGGCTTACAGAACATCCTTCCATGACACAAGCCAAACTCAGAGGAATCCGAGCTTTGTCAGGTCATTCTGAGAGTACAGACGTAACTAATGATGTGAACGGTGGTCCTTCCGGCATTGGAATAGCTACTGCGGCTGGTAAAGCCACATTCTGGGACATTATCGGGGCGGCGGAGTCGCCGAAAGTGATGGCGGTGGAAGGTGAATTTGCTATGACCTCCGGACATTCTCAGGAAATGAAGACACAGGCTGTCGCCCAGCAGGTGGGGAAACGATTACGTGTGTTGATGTCTTATAACAATGCGGGTATTGATGATGAATTGGTTGGAGGGGTTATACAGCCTCAGTATGAGTCATACAGAATAGTAGATCAATGGACTTCCTATGGCTGGAATGTCTTTAC
>CAYPXS010000167.1:0-3285 GCA_964414725.1 uncultured Dehalococcoidia bacterium | reverse complement strand
TCCTTCAATTTTTCTATGCAACCTTCAGGGCTATCATAAATGCAATTTTCAACTGCCGTTTCAAAATTCCAGGAACCCCACCCTCCAGCTCCTGATGAAAAATCATGCCGACCTCCACCGATGGCAGAAGAATGCACTGGAGGTCCATCACCAATAACATCGCTATCGAGCCAGTTTTTCCGCATCAAATCATGAGCTTTCTCTTTCGTCTCAGCAACAAAAAGAGACACCACAACATGAAAAGGTTGAGAAATCCCATTGGAGGCGCTTTTGTTTATATTGGACTTAAACGTCTTTATATGTGCCCCCAAATTAGAAACTGACTGGCTTAGAGTTATTCCAACCACACCCATTCCATTTTGGGCAGCAAATTTGAAGGAACCGTCACTATTTGCCGCCATTAGTAGCGGCGGATACGGACCTTGAAGTGGTTTTGGCAAAACAGGCACATCTTCAAAATTCCAATACTCTCCCTTGAAATTTAATCTGGGCTGGGTCCAAGCATCTTTTAGGACATTGGAATATTCTGAGACCATTGTTCGACTCTCATCGCCGTCGATTTCTGAAGAAATCCCCATGACTTGACTTGAAGGACCACCCCATCTCCCACCAATGCATAAATCTAATCTGCCTTGCGTCAAAATATCGCAAGTTGCTACTTCAGTAGCCAGATTCAACGGATGATGCATTGGGACTTGAGTTGCTAACGTACCAAATCTAATCTCTTTTGTGTGCTGTGCAGCGGCCGCTGCAACCAACAAAGGCTCTGACATCGGCCTGGTTGGATAAAAAGGTGCTTCTGCGAGCCAGCCCTCAATAAAGCCCAGTTTTTCGGCCAAAACCAACTCTTCTATGGTTTCCCAGTGTCTGCGCCCTACATCTGACCCCTCGTATCCAGGTACCTGCCAAAATACTCCAAATTTCAAATCGTCCTACTCCTAAATTTTATTCGACCGGAATAGCTATTGACACTCTAGTCCTATCCCCAACCGCCTTGGTGGTATGACCTTGTCCCGTTAGATCTTCAGCCAGCATCATGTCTCCAGGACCTAGGGTATACACAGTGCCATCTCCCAAACCTATTTCTACTTGGCCTTCCAGTGTAACTATGAACTGCTTCCTAGGGGCCACATGCCAATCGATGAAATTGCCAGGTTCATGCCTTCTGAAAATAATGCCTGTAGCAGGTATATCTCCGGGCGGTGAGTATTCTTCCATGTGAGATTGTCCGTCATCTCCTGTGAATATTCTATAAAACATTGCCTAACCTCCCATTCCATAAGTTTCTTTGCTATCAACAAATGTATTTACTTTAAAGTTCCAAGGTTTTATACAACCGTCAATTAGGCACAGCAAATTAGGCCTACGGTTGCGGGTTAATATCCATTCTCCATTCTCCCGTAACCTCTGACGGAGATATTTTGCACTTTATCTTTTTTTCCAGCGATTTGGGAAGGGCATAAGTCCCAACTATGTGAGAAGAAATCAAAATAATGGTTCCTATACCTTTTTGAGCTTCACTCATAGCCTCATCGACCCGAGATATCTGGTCGGGAATAGAAGATTTCGTAACGTCAACAATATTTTGAGATTTCTCCATGCCCTAAGGAAACCTTTTTATCCATTGCACGCCTATATAGGCACCAACGGCCAAACCGACGGCATACACCCACCCATTCAAGGCCAAGGATGGTACAGCTGAAAAGAAAGCTCCGAGAGTGCACCCTACACCAAGGCCGGCACCATATCCCATAATCACCCCCCCGACTATCGACTGGACATACCTGACGGGGCTTTGAGGAATTCTTAGTTTGAATTCCCGGGCGAAAACTGCAGACGCTAAAGCTCCCGCCACAATGCCAAAGTTCAGAAAAAACCCACTTGTGAACCAAGACCCGTCTGCGACCGTCATAGCACAGGCCCCAAGCCCTTCCATTCCTTTCAAATGGAGCTCTTCAAGGCCCAAGGTGTTACTAATAGATGTTGTCCACCTAGATATTTCCCCTACAACCCCTAAAGGTCGAAATCTAATGAACAATAAAATATTAAGTACGCCTAGAGCTATTCCTCCGACTATTGGACTCCATTCCTTTCTGAAAACATTCCTAACGTAACCTGTAATTTCTGAGACCGCACTGGTTGGATTACGGTCCTCTGACCTCCTCTTTATCTCTGGCATAACAAATCCGGCGTTAGCTTTTCTTTCCCTCAACACCGCTAGGTAGAGCAGAGCTGCCATAATTAAAGTGGTAACAATGATGGCTCCTGTGTAGGAAATTTCAGCCGGCATCCAGATCTGTGCCTCAGAAGAAATCAAATTATCCCACCACCAATTCCAAGAATTATTTAACAGGAACAAACCCACCATGACGCCACCTATAGCCAGCCAGGACCCAACATAACCTTCACCCATCCGATAAAGAGACCCAGATACGCATCCTCCCGCCAAAACCATACCGACTCCAAACAGGGTACCCGCCACCAATGTGGACAACCCCACAGGCAGAACATTAGCATCAGAAGGTGGCGCTCCAAAACCCGGATTAGGGGACACTGTACTCATCACCATTACAAACCCCACAGTACAAACCGCAAGTCCAACCAAAATACCTTTTATCATCCTAGTTTGACCCAAAAGGAAAAAGTCCCTAAAAGCTGACGTGAAACAAAAACGGCTTCTTTGAACTGTTATCCCAAACGCTATCCCTACTAACCAAAAAACAGCTTCCCCGTGAGTACCGGTGTATATGGTGTAGGCAAGAATTAACAACAGAATTCCTGACACGGCAAGGGTCCAAAAAGTATTTTTTTCGATTTTCCCTTTTACAGGAGACGTAGCTACCTGCATAAACTCCTAATACAATGCCCTATTGCTGGCTTTTCAAATAAATTAAGTAATTACCTGAGGAAATATTCATCACATCTTACATAAATTTTTCCTTGCGAGTAGTCTGACATATATGATTCTTAAGATTAAATTAGCATAAGACCTTATATTATTTAATCAATAATTATTATGTAACATAAAAAGTCATATTCAGTAAGTCGATACTGGATCCTTGACCATGGGATAAGAGTAATTTGACATAAAAACTCATATTCAGTAGATTTGTACGCTCATGTTATCTAATAAAAAATACGGCGTGCTTGAGCACCACAGTAATGTTGTAAAGGTTTTTAACCTAACATCCGAATGTTCTTGTATGAATTAGCAAGGGGTATTTTCTAGTCGCTTAACGGCGAACAAACCAACCCCGTCCGCACTTGATGGACGGGGTTTTTTTT
>CAYPXS010000166.1:0-3290 GCA_964414725.1 uncultured Dehalococcoidia bacterium | reverse complement strand
TAGATAGTCAAAATTAGCTTTTATTAATATGTTTCTATCATAAACTATGGGGTTCAGTGCATGATAATTGGGGTTCCAAAAGAAATAAAACCTGATGAAAACCGAGTTTCTTTACCTCCGGATAAAGTAGAGGTTTTAGTAACGGATGGCCATAAAGTCTTGGTTGAATCAGGAGCTGGGCAAGGTTCTCGATTTTCAGACGATAATTACCTCTATGGCGCAGGGGCAACTATTGTGTCAGACCCCGCAGAAATATACGGCTCCGCTGAACTTATAGTAAAGGTTAAAGAACCTCAACCAAGTGAATTCGACTTAATCCAAGAAGGTCAAACCGTATTTACATACCTCCATTTGGCTGCAGAACCTGATCTACTTGACTGCATGTTGAAAAAAAATGTGACGGGAATCGCCTACGAAACTGTTGAAGATAGTCAAGGAAGACTAGGCTTGCTTCATCCGATGAGCGAAATAGCCGGTCGCTTAGTGTCACAGGTTTCAGCTCGACTGCTTACCAACATAGAAAGTGGAGTAGGAAAACTGCTTAGTGGCGTGCCTGGTTCAGGAAACTGCACCGCTTTCATAATCGGTGGAGGCACCGTTGGCTTAAACGCCGCGATGGCTTTAATGGGAGCCGGAGCTGATGTGACGGTTGCCGATATTAATCTAGATAGAATCCGGGAAATTGATACCCTTACCAAGGGTCAAGTCAAAACCATCTATCCAACACCAGCTGCACTAGCAGAAAAAATCGGCCATTCAGAAGTAGTTGTAGGTGCTGTCTTGGTGCCCGGTGCAAAGGCACCGAGAATAGTTAATCGCGATATGGTGAAAGACATGATGCCGGGAGGGGTAATCATAGATGTTGCCATCGACCAAGGGGGTTGCGTCGACGGTATAAGACCTACTTCACACCAAAACCCTACTTACATTCAGGATGATGTAATACATTATGCTGTCACCAATATGCCAGGAATAGTCGGGCACACAGCCAGCATTTCCCTTTCAAATGCCACCCTTCCATATGTGAGATCAATTGCATCAAATGGAGTCCCAAAGGCTGTAACTGCGGATACGAGCCTTGCCAAAGGCGTAAATACCTTAAACGGACACATAACACACCCTGCTTTAGCAGAAAGTTTAAGTATGGCCTTCGAAGATCTAGAAGAAATGCTTTCGTGATTTTTCATACAAATTAAGAACTAATGAAAAGGGGAAAGCATATGGTCTCAGCAACCGTTTGCAATATTAAACAAGAGACCCCATCTACAAAATCCTTTGATTTGATCCCCTTAAATGGCAAAATTGATTTTCTGCCAGGACAATGGATTGACTTGTTTGTTGAAATAGATGGCCGTAGAGAAGTCGCGGGCTATTCCATTACCTCAAACCCATCCCAAAAACCATCAATATCCCTCGCAGTAAAAGATATTGGCGACGAATTTGTGACTCGATATATTCATGATTCTATGGCTGAAGGAGACATTGTTTCCTTAGGCGTTGGTGGAACTTGCACTTACAGTCTGGAAAAAGGGAATACCCTACTCCTAGCGGGAGGGATAGGCATTACTCCTTTAATAAGCATCTTTAAATATATTGGGGAGGACACTCTTCACAAAGCTTTAATTTTTCACAGTGTGTCTTCTTCCACCGAGTTTCTTCTTAAAGATGAGATAAAGGCTCTGTGCTCTCAACACCCTCAACGTCTTTTTTACAAACAGACGGTATCTGGAAAACCTAAACAATCGAACACTCTAGGCTTCGGTAGAATTACAAAAGATAGTTTACAGGTTCTATCTCTATCTTATTTTGATACCGTTTTCCTATGTGGCCCGAATAGCTTTATCAGTGATCTTTCAGCATGTCTGATTGATGTCGGCTTTGCCGAAAACCAGATCCATTATGAAAAATGGTGGTAGTTTTCAACTGATTGCCTCCAAACATCCTCGAAGGTTATTAAAAAACTCGTACTCTCTTTTCTTTAAAATATTTCCAGTCGAATTCATACCCCCACCCCTCCTCATCAGATAACTTAACTTCTCCGTTTAGCGGTATAGGCGGATTTAAAAGCCCTATTTCTTTGCCAATAGCGTCCCTACTTCCATCTGGAAAATACTCATAATAAGAAGTGTTATTAATTCCCGCTACTAATTGAGCATGCACATGACCAAATAATCCTCCTGGTCCGTTTAACTCAATATTTATTCCAGCTTCACTAAGTTCTTTCGCAATTCTCAAAACCCCTGTTGTTCCGTGTCGAGCATTTCCTCGTACTATATCAACGGCGCCTTCCCTGACCCACTCTTTCATTATGACAAAATCATTCATTAAGGTTTCGAGACCTAAAACCGGAATGTTGGAGGCAGAACAAAGTTTTTTTAGAGAGCCCAATTCCCTGTCATTCAACGGCTCTTCAAACCACTCAAATTTTTGTTGGTGCAATTGATTAGCTACCTCAAGCGCCTCCGTAAGGGAATATGAACAGCCTGCAGCGTCATGTAATAGAACAATATCATTCCCCACCGCAGTTCTAACAGAATCAAAGGCTACTATGTTTTCTCTAGCACTCCAAGCAAAATGATCTTTGAGAACGTTAAAGCCTTTTTCAATGCCAGTCTTGGCATCTTCAATTAGTGAAGCTATATCCGGTCCACGATAATTGTAATATGCCTTAACTGGCTTACAACCGTCAGAAATAAGGGATGAAATTGATTTACCGTGTATTTTTCCTTCTATATCCCATAAGCAATTATCAAATGCTCCGAACCAACCAGGAGGCATAAAAATCATCCGAGTGGCTTTGGTTAACATATCGAATAAATATTCTTTTTTAGTAGGGTCTTCCCCTATCGTGAGATATTTTAGATGTGTCAGAGCGTCCTCGCTGATAGTCGTATATCTTGCATCTCCTACCGTGCAAATTCCCTCTAGGCCTACGTCGGTCATCACGTGCATAACATGCATTTTTCCCACCGGAGATTCGAAATCGGACTTTTCCCACGAAGTTCCTACTTTTCGAAGCTTGAAATGCTGGGTGTTACTCTTGAGGTGAAATTCGCTGATTTTTATATCTACAATTTTCATCTTTTTCTTCTAAAGTCTCTTTCTCTTTTTCTTCCGATTTCACTTTTCTTTTCTTTGCCATACTTCCAATAAATTCGAAGGCATCGGTGGATTGCGATGGCAATTGTTTTTCTTTTTTAGGCATTGCTTTGATCCGTACCTTTGACAACATGGGGTGGAGCCGACGGTCAGGTTCGAACTGACGACCTGCTGTTTACAAAACAGCTGCT
>CAYPXS010000165.1:0-3310 GCA_964414725.1 uncultured Dehalococcoidia bacterium | reverse complement strand
ACTCCCTCTACCATAGGACAGATTGAAACGTTTAGAGAGAATGGGTTAACGAACATAAAACAAATTCTTCTTGATCTGGCTAAAGACCCACATATGAATTATTGGCTTGATAATTGTGAGAACCACTCTGATCAACCAAATGAAAACTGGGGTCGAGAATTATTGGAACTGTTTTCGATGGGTGTAGGGAATTATAGCGAGGACGATGTTAAACAAGCAGCTAGGGCTTTTACTGGCTGGACATTCGAACAACCTTTACCTCTCTATCCTTACGGACATTACGAATCTAAATTTGTGTTTAACGAATTTGACCACGATAACAGCGAAAAAACATTCCTTGGTAGGAAAGGAAATTTCAACGGTGAAGATATAATCAATATCATATGTGAGGAAAGGGCAACGGCTTTATTCATATGCAGACACTTGTATAACTTTTTTGTCGAGGATGAGGCCCAAGTCCCAGCTTGGAGTATAGAACCTCCGAGAAACCCGGAGGCTGTCGATACCATGATCGATATTCTCATGAATAATGATGGTGAAATTAGGCCTGTTCTAAGTTACATGTTTAATTCAGACTTTTTCAAGAATTCCTTTTATAAGAAAGTTAAAAACCCATCGGAATTAGTAGCCGGGACACTCAAATTGTCAGGTAGATATTCAGTTGTACCTGCCGAGGGAGAAAATGTCGGGACTCTCTACAATACAGCTGCAGTGATGGGCCAAGCCCTAATGAATCCTCCAACTGTTGAAGGGTGGCACACAGGACATGAGTGGATAGATGGTGGAACCCTTAACGAAAGGGTTAATTTCGCCGTCAATCAGTTCAATGATGTTTCTAGTCCAGGATTCAAAGATATATTGGAAAGATTGGGGTCAGTAGTTAAATCTGGCGATCTTGTCGATAGATGTCTGGATTTAATAGGTCCGATTGAAGTTGGTGAGGAGACTCGTATAGCACTTAGTAAATATGCGGAAGAGGTAGGGGACGTTAACTTGAGCACTGATGAAGATAAAGTTGAGAATGCTCAGAAAATAGCACGAATGATTCAGTTAATCGTTTCAACCAGAGAATACCAATTCGCTTAGCAAGAAATCTATTGAGATAAAGGTAACTAATAATGACAACTTTTACGCAAAAAGATCCTGTTTTCGTAGTGGTCCAACTGTCCGGTGGCAATGATTTCATGAACACATTGGTGCCATACTCTAATTCCGCTTATTACGATAACAGGAAATTTCTTAATATATCTGAAGAAGATGTTTTGCCGTTGGATGAAACTTTAGGTTGGCATCCTGAGATGGCTCCTTTCAAGGAGCTGTACGATAGAGGCATGGTTTCTGTTGTCCAGGGAATTGGCTACCCGGATTCTAATCGCAGTCATTTCAGAGGTATGGACATTTGGCATACCTGTGCTCCAGATGAGGTTTCGACGATTGGATGGCTTGGTAATGTGATTGAGCAGCTAGATCCTAGAGGCGAAAATCCCCTTACAGGAGTTAATTTTGGTGTGGGGCTGCCAAGGGCAATGTCAAAAGCTGGAGTTCCGGTCACCAGTGTATCCAACTTAGACGAATATGGATTAATGAGCGGGATTTCTGCCCAACAACAGCGAGTTCAGGCGCTCCAAATTTTTAAAGATATGTACGGGCAAGCTGTGGGATCCGGACCAGTTATGGACTATTTGTCTCGTACTGGGATGGATGTGCTGTCTGGGGCTGATTTAATTAAGGTAGCGCCACAACAGTATGAGTCAACTGTGGAATATGCAGATAATCCGATAGCGAAATCTCTAAGAGATGTGGCCCGTGTTCATACGGCCAATTTGGGAACCCGCATTTTCTACACACAGCAAGGTGGATATGATACGCATGCCAATCAACTGCCTACTCAGCCTGGCCTATTTAGGGATATGTCCAGGGCCGTTAATGATTTCTTTGCTGATTTGGAAGAACACGACGCTGACGAAAATGTCGTTATGCTTATTTTCTCTGAGTTTGGGAGAAGAATTAATGACAATGGTTCAGGCACGGATCATGGGTCCGGAGGAGGAGCATATTTGGTAGGGAAACCAATGGCGGGAGGTTTATATGCCGAATACCCTTCTCTAGAGCGTGATAAATGGGAAAAGGGAGAAGATTTGGCTCATACAATTGATTTTCGAGGCATATATGGAACAGTCATTGAGCAGTGGCTGGGGCTTGAAGCTGCGCCGATAGTGTATGGGAATTTTGAACAGATTAATCCTTTTAGAGCAAACTAGAATAAAGGAGGTGGTGGCAATGACATTACCATTTGAATTATTGAGATCAGGATATCCATACTATATGACTTTGGGTCAGAGGCGAGTGACATCCAATCCGGTGGATATTGGGTTCGGCAAGGAGAATGTGTATGTTCTAACTCGGGGAGGATTGGGAACCGAGGTTCGGGTTATCAACTGGGAAGACGAGAATCTGGGTACCTTGGGAGGCGCGAGCCTGTTCCAATGGCCAGCAGCTCTGCTAGTTGATGAGGATGAAAATCTATATGTTACTGATGAGGCAAACCATAAAGTTGTCGTGATGGACAAGGGTGGAGAGCATATCAATACTTGGGGAGAACAAGGTTCCGAACCAGGACAACTAAATCGCCCATCTGGAATGTCTTTTGACGCAGAAGGCAACATTGTACTTTCGGATGCAATGAATAGTCGGATTCAAAGATTTACAAGAGACGGAAAGCACTTACAAGCATTCGGTGAATTTGGTAATGGGGAAGGGGAATTAAATATGCCTTGGGGCTTAACGGTAGACCAAGACGGAGACGTCCTTGTTGCCGACTGGAAAAATGATAGAGTTCAGAGGTTCTCTTCAGAAGGAGAATTTAAATCTGCCATCGGCTCCCATGGTATTGAGAAAGGGGAGTTTCGTAGGCCATCTTCGGTAGCAGTCGATGGACATGGGGATATATATGTTTCTGATTGGCAAAATGACCGAGTACAGCTTTTCAATAAGGACGAGAGATATATACAAAGTTTCCATGGAAACGCATCACTTTCTAGGTCTGGGAAACAATATATTTTGAGTAACCTGGTTACCCTAAGGCTGCGTGCGGAGGGTGATTTTGAGAAGACCCAGAGATTGAACGCCCCTATGACGGTGAAAGTGGATGATCAATTCAGATTGTTCATAACGGATTTTGGAAATCACAGGATTCAAATTTACCAGAAAGACGTGGTTGAGTTATCTGAAACAGAAATAGCTCCTAAAATGAGAAACCCCATCCTATTTACTACTTAATCGAAAGAAAAGTTCACTTGTTTCTTTGGCT
>CAYPXS010000164.1:1258-3340 GCA_964414725.1 uncultured Dehalococcoidia bacterium | reverse complement strand
TATTTCAATGGGCGCTTTTTCGTCACGGCCAGGATGAATTAGGATTGAAGCTCCTGTTTCTAACTGTGCTTGCGCAGAGGCCTTTAATACTTTTATCTCGTTTGGCATCAGTGGCCAGGTGCAGCCGATTTCCCCGATTATTCCAGCTTTAATTCCAGTATTACCTACGCCAATTTGAATATCTTTTGTTATTTCCTGGTAGATATCATTTTCATCTTTTTGATTTATTTGATTGGGCTGAGCTGCATCAACATAATAGCCGGCCCCCATTACTACATGGACACCAGCACCTCTGGAAATTCTTGCGAGGGCCAAAGGGTCCCTGCCGATTCCAATGGTCGTGGCATCGACTATTGCTCCCCCTCCATGCCTTTGGTACAACGTAGCCTCTTCTATTGCTGTGTCTTCATCTAGAACAAGGAGATTGTCTAGATTACTGTAGCAATATTGTCTTATCCATCCCAGATTCTCCATGGAAACAGGTGCGTGTGCCATTCTTTGTGTTGTTACATCTGGCGTAGGGTTAAACATGACAGAGAAATCTATAAGCAGATGTTCATGAGTCATCGTTAACCCTAGGTCTTGTGGATCTATCAACCCTAGGACTGTTTGGATTTTGCCTTTTTGATCTTTCTTACTCATATTTACTTAATCCATTTTTCTAAAATTTTTGTTGATTATGGCAAACCCAATTGTAAATACAGCAAGTAAAATTCCGCTTATCGTCAAAGAGTCAGGAGTGCCTATTTTTTCTGCTAAAGTGCCAAATGGAACAGCACTTAATGGCATCATACCAAAGGTCATCATGGCGATGCTCATAGTACGGCCTCGCATCTCTGGGTCCGCCTTGATTTGAACCATAGTCATGTTCAGTGACATATACATGGAGCTGGTTAAACCAATAAATATAAGAAATGGAATTGCTACTGTGAAAGAGGTTAGTTGTGCAAATATGGCTAAGCTGATTCCCCAAGCTAGTGAGGCTCCAAGCATTACCATTCCTCTCCTCGGAATGTTTCCTATAGAGGCCAGGAGAAGTGTTCCGATAGTTGCGCCAATGCCCATTAACATCAATAGGATTCCCAAACCGTCAGATTCTATGGCCAACGCCTCTCTTGCCCATGCTGGGACTAGAGTCATGAAAGAGAACCCGAATATTACTGGTATAAACGACATAATAAACAGCCCTCTCAATGAAGGTATTCTAAATACGTATCGTAGGCCGTCAAAAACATCGCTTCCGACGTTTTTTCCAGTTTTGATTTCTCTATCCGGCGCGTAGTGAACCATACCAATCGTGATTGCGGCGAACGCATATATCACGGCGATTACAAAAAACACGCCTGATGTGTCCAATAGCAAAATTAAAAATCCTGCTAAGGCAGGACCGGCAATTCTGGTTAAGTTCATACTGGAAAAATTAAGAGAAATTGCATTCATTAATTTCGAATCTGGGACGATGTCAGAAATGATTGCTTGCCGACTCGGCATATTTATGGCCATCAAGGAGCCATTAAAAATTCCAATGACCATAATGTGCCAAAAATTTACTATCCCAATAAAATCGAGAGTTCCTAGAAACAGAGTGAATATTCCGCTTCCTATCTGACTGAAAATTATCAATTTTTTTCTTGAAAAACGATCTGCTAAAGCTCCTGCCAAAGGCGCGACTACAGTCATGGGTAATGCGAAGGTTAGAGTGACTAAGGTGAGGGCCAACGGAGAATCGTCTGTAACTCTCAAAATTAGCCAACTTCTCGTGATCATTTGCATATTCATTGCCATGAAAGACACAAACGATCCTATCCAGAGCCACCTGAAATCTCTGTATGAGAGAGTCTCAAGCATGTTTGCGAATTTAAGTTTCCTAGAAGGCGCAGAGTCCGTTTCGACTCCACTAGCGATATTAGACTTCTCTGTAGGTCGTGTCATTAGGAGTTACAATGTACCGGTTGGGATGTTTCAGAAGGTACCATTGAGCTGTATACATGTCAATTATTTCATGTATTTATGTTCTTTAATTTTATGCTCATATACTACCAAACATAAGGATGTTCTCTCACGATGACTTCAGAATCCTCT
>CAYPXS010000164.1:0-1158 GCA_964414725.1 uncultured Dehalococcoidia bacterium | reverse complement strand
GACTTCAGAATCCTCTCCCCAATTGTGGTCAAAAGATTTTGTTTTAAATCTTTTGGTAGCCCATTTATTATTGGCTGGCTTTTTCTCTCTCTTTATGGTCGTTCCTGGTTTTATTGATAAATTGGGCGGTAAAGAATGGGAAATTGGCGTAATTATTGCGACTTTCGGGTTGGCAGGCGTAATTATTCGGCCGATGGCGGGTAAATGGATACTGAAATCCGGCCCAAAGAAAGTAATAATTTGTGGAATTCTAATATTTGTTGGTACTACTGTTCTCTATATCCCTCTTCCAAGCGAATGGTGGATTGTTCCCGTTCGTATGGTCCAGGGAGTGGGGCTTGCGATAGCACCGGTAGCCACTAGTACGGTTGTTGCTAATTTAGCACCAGAATCCAGGCGAGGCGAAGGGATGTCTTACATGGGTAACTCAATCTCGATAGCCCAGTTGTATGCGCCACCAATTGGATTTTTTATAGCAGATAGTTTTAGCTTCTCTCTCGCCTTTATAGTGGCGTCTGCAGTTGCTTTAGCATCCTTCTTTGTATGTCTAGCTATGTCTGATTCTAAAACTAGAATGCCAGTCGTATCAGAAGAAGAGAATCAAACTTCTGATGCTCCTCTGATTAGTAGGGCGGCTATTTTTCCTACTCTGATTTTCCTGACATATGCTTTTACTATGGCCCCGGTGAGTACATTTCTACCGATGTTGTCTGATGTTAGAGAACTGGGGGTCAACCCAGGGTTCTATTTCACTATATTGTCGGGTATGACTATGTTAACTACATTATTAAGTGGACGTATAGCTGATAGGTTTGGAAGATCTGCAGTAATCGTCCCGGGTCTTACATTGGTATCTATTGCTATGTTTATGCTCTCAGGAGCTTTCGATTCAAGTTTGTTTTTTGGGGCTGCCTTTCTTCATGGTATTGGTTACGGGCTTATCTACCCGGGAATAAATTCTTTAGTCGTGGACCGTGTTAAACCTAATGAGAGGGGTTCGGCGATAGGAACTTTGCAGCAAGCTTGGGATGTAGGGGCGTCAGGAGGTAATTTTATAGTGGGCCCAATAATAGGAGCTTTAGGGGTTGGTTCAGCTTTTGTCGTTGTTGGAGCAGGGGCAGCGACGGGAATGATTGGGTTTGTCACTGGAAATCGAAA
>CAYPXS010000163.1:0-3354 GCA_964414725.1 uncultured Dehalococcoidia bacterium | reverse complement strand
AAAAATAACTGTCTAAGTCCGGATCGTCACGCCTCAGCCACCTCGCGCGATCCCCAATTCCGTCGGCCATTTCCACCTTTATTACCTCAGCACCTAGCCATGCTAGCATCTGGGTGCAGGAAGGTCCGGCTTGGTCGTGAGTCATATCTATTACTCTGATACCTTCAAGAGCTTTTCCCATTATTTTCCTCCTTCTTTGTGTTTTTGTACTGACCTGTATTCCATTTGTATATAACGATTATGAACTTTTCCAATATTACCCTGAAACTTACTTTATAGTATTCAGAATGTTTAGAGGTCTATCGTGACTGGGAAGGCTTGAGTCAGGGATTTCGACCTATGTCTAACTTTATAGAAAGCAAATCCACCGATAAGTCATCAGTAGTGAATGGGCCGATGATTATTGATGGTACCATGGGCAACTATTTAATAAAGGAGACTTAAATGATTTTTATTTCCTACTACAACATAAAGCCAGAAAATCTGGTTGCAGCAATGAAGAGGTTTACAAGTGGTGATCCTGCAGACGAAATGCCAGATGGAGCCAAATTAGTTGGCCGGTGGCACAATGGAGCATCTACCTCTGGCGTTGCTATAGTTGAAGCAGACAGTATAGAAGCAGCCATGAGATGGACGATGAAGTGGAACGATTTAATGGATATTACTATGGATCCAGCGGTAGAGGATGAGGTAATTGGTCAAATGTGTGTAGAAAAATTGACTGCCCTAGGCGAGCTTTAGAACAATAATCAGTTTTCCAAAACATTTTCGGCAAGCGAGGGCGATCAAATTTTTGGTCGCTCTCATTTAATTCCCTCTGATGAATCAGTAAAAGCGGATCGTATTAGGAAGTATCACCTCTGATTCATGTTGCTGCTAAAACAGCCAAGGATCCTAGAAGCAAACTTATCCCTATAACTTGAGTGTATGAAAGTTTCTCTTTGAACAACAATACACCCACAATAATTGGTATAACCGGATATGTCGTAGTCCCGACAGATACCATACCTATAGAACCTAATTCTGCACCTCTGGCAAACAGGAAAAAACCTCCTATTTTCAATGAAGACGTTATTAGCAATAAACCAAAAACTCTGATGCTTAAGCTTTGCCAGGGTACTTCTCTTTTGTAAAACAAAACTGGAACGAATCCAAATATAGAAATCATCATTGGAAAGTAAACACCAAAAAACCAGCCAACCTGTTTTGATATTGCTCCCTGCAAAAACATTTGAGTCCCAACAAGCAATGTCGCGAGCAAGCCAAGCAGTACTCCAGCGGTCAGACTAGAAGAAACCAAGCTGAGGTTTCCTGATCTTAAAACAGTAACTACAGCGCCTGTCAATGCGACACCTATCACGATAATCTGTGTATAAGTAAGGTTCTCATCTAAAAATAGGTAGGCTAGGCTCAAGGAAACGATGGAAAACAATGTCGTGAGTGGAGCAATAACCGACACAGGGCCGATCTGCAAAGATTTAATCAAAACGAGGTAGGTTATAAGATTTACAAATCCCAGAAGAAGCAACAGATCCCAATGCCTAAACATGATGTCAGAGGCTGGCATTGTGAACAAAAAATAAGGCGTGACAATTAGAACAGCCAGTAATTTTTCCCATATACCGGTAGTTATCAAGCCAATCTTTCTTGCCAGCCCAATAGTTATAAGGTCTGCAATTCCTATGGCAGTAGCACCCAGCACGCCGAAGACAATGCTGAAAACAATCAGGTTATCCATTAACACCTAAATCACATCACCGCTTTCATAGTCCAAATTTACACCTCTCGATAACTGCTGGGGGTTCGATAAAACCGGACATCCGGGTGTTTATATTTATATTCCGGAGGCTATGGAATATTTAATTGCGTCCCAAACCCTCAGTATAACTGACAAATTCTTGGTTGATTAAATGTTTTAAGAATCCCTGTAACCTACTCTGCTTTTGCACCTGAGAGGTCCCTACGTTGGAAAAGCCATACTGAAATTACGAGCATTACCACAGAGTAAGCCAATATCACTAAGAAGGCTTGGAGGGTGTCGGGTGTCTCTGCACCTTTCAAGGCCACTGTTGCTTTTGAGTCTGCTAAAGAAATCGATTCTCTAACATTCGAACTCAGAAGACCTTCATTGATTCTTTCAAGTTTTTAGGAAATAGCCAGCAACACAGGTATCACCATAGCTTCCGCCACATATGTCACTACTGACAGGGAAATGTCCCTACTGTGTGATAGTCAAAATGCTATTATTCCCCCGCATGTCCGAAAAATCTATTTATTTGTAATGCTGACACACAGGAGATACCTATGACCCAGAATAAAACACTTAGGCAGCGCATTCGGGACGGAGAAGTTCTGGTTGCACTGCGTGGCTCATTAAACACAACTAAAAGTCAGTTAGCCGACATTTGGGCAACCGGACGCTATGACTATATCTGGATAGATGGTCAGCATACAGCTTTCAGCGAAGAGTCACTTGTAGCTTATTGCACCTCTGCTGAGGAGCTTGGAATTGACGTCCAGCTACGTATTCCTCACACACGCCACGCCTATTTAGTGGGGCGATACCTAGACCTGGGATGTAGTGCTGTTCTCGTGCCTGAAGTGATGGAAGAGGAAACGGTTAATGATGCCCTTGCCTACACATACTACCCGCAGGTTGGTCGTAGGAGTTGGGGTGGAGAAGCACGACGAGGTGTGCGTGGTGTGGCGAAAGGCATGGATCGGTTAGCGTATGCAGCATGGTGGAATGAAAATGCAATTTTGAGTATTCAAGTGGAATCGGTTGAGGCTGTTACCAACATTCAGAAATTAGCCAAACCCGGAGTGAGTGTTGTGACATTTGGACCCAATGATCTCTCCTTCAATATGGAAGGACATACGGGATATCCGTTGACAAATGTGGATGACTGTATGCGCAATGTGGTGGCACAACTGGATGGAACAGGTATACGACTCGCCATGGGTACTGGAACCAAACCTGACGAACGGAATAAATATCTGGAAATGGGGATCACTATGTTTCAAGAAGATCCGCCTGCTTAGGTACAAATGCACACTTTCATCAAAACTAAGTAATATCTTCACCGCTGATAAAGATGAAGATACTGGAGGTAAATTATGGATTTTGGATTTGGAATACCGATGAGAGGTCCTCTGGCAAATTTTGAATCGATCTCTGAGATAGTTACTTGTGGAGAAAAACTGGGCTTCGGCATAGTTACAGTAAGCGATCATGTGGTAGTCCCAAGGAACATAGACTCCATATATCCATATAACGAAGATGGTAGTTTTGCGGGGCAAGACACCGGTGAGTGTCTTGAGCAGCTAACCACCTTGATGGCTATTGCCGCGATA
>CAYPXS010000162.1:0-3382 GCA_964414725.1 uncultured Dehalococcoidia bacterium | reverse complement strand
GCCAAAGAACAAAGGTCCGTTTTAGATGAACCTCCAACCTCTGCTCAGCTTTTTCAAGTAACACAATCTTTACAATCAGCGACAGCTGCTTTGAATACAGCTATAGAGAACAGAGAACATTTAGTGGAAGGTTATTCTGCTTCTTTACTCATGTTTGGAAACACTCCAGCATGGCGTGATATGAAGGAAGGAATTGATCCTGGGGAAGACATAGGGCAACTGAAACTTAATTTAATTGCTCTTGGGTACGGAACTATTGAAACCCTGGGGAAGGATTTGAGTTTCAACTCAGCTACCACTGCGGCAATTAGGAAACTCCAGTCAGATATGAACATCATATCGTCGGGGGAAATAAATCTTGGAGAGGTTATATTTACCCACGGTACCTCTCTTGTAAAGTCCTCTTCTACTTTGCAAACTGTTGGGTGGAAGATTAATGGAGGGGCGGAACTTTTTTCCTTAACCCCCATCGAGAAAGTTGAAACCGAAGTTGAATCTGATGGTTCAGTAAAAATACATCGAGAATCTTTACAGGTAGTTGAAATTCAAGTGGATGTGGGTGATCGCGATTTAGTTGATGAAGGGTCAGAGGTAGAAATTGAATTGCCTGATGAATCACTTGTCAGAGGGATAGTACGGGAAGTTGGGACTTTGGCGGTGGTTCCACAGGAGGGAGATCCTTTTCTAGAAGTTTTGATTGCGGTGGAAGGCGGTACGGAATACTTTGAATGGACAGGGGCAACAGTGACAATCAATGTGACAAAAGAGTTGGCTAGCGGAGTGCTTGCATCACCCGTGAACGGATTATTGGCCCTATTGTCTGGCGGATATGCCCTTGAAATCGTAACCCCGACTGGGACGACTTTAATACCGGTTGAAACAGGTATATATGCTGACGGCTGGGTTGAGGTTAGTGGGCCTGGATTACAGCCTGGAACTGAAATTATAGTGGCCAATCAGTAAGTGATATATGCCTAATGTAGAAAACAGGACCTCAGACTATGCATTGGAATTAAAAGAAATAAGTAAAGTTTATGATGGTCCTCCCATTGTGAGGGCTTTATCGAATGTTTCTTTGTCGGTTAATCACGGAGAGTTACTTGGAATAATCGGATCATCTGGAAGCGGGAAGAGCACACTTCTACATATTATGGGGACCCTTTCTACCCCAAGTAGTGGCTCAATCTTGATAGATGGTACAGACCTAGTTGGGATGTCGGATAAACAGTTATCTGGGATTAGATCAAGGAAAATAGGTTTTGTGTTTCAGGAATTCTTTTTGCTACCAGGTTTTTCGGCCTTGGAAAATGTGGCAAACGGACTTCTATACTCCGGAATAAGTTCCGAGGAGAGGATGGAAAGGGCTTTCCATATGTTAGAGAGAGTTGGACTCTCTCAACGGAGTACTCATTTGCCAAATGAGTTATCAGGTGGAGAGCAACAGCGTGTGGCTGTGGCCAGAGCACTTGTTCACAACCCATCGTTTGTCCTCGCAGATGAACCAACGGGTAACCTAGATTCGGAAAATACAGCTTCAATGATGACATTGCTTACTACTTTGAATGAAGAAGGGACCACTGTAATTTTAATAACGCACGATTTAGAAGTGGCTGAATCGGCACAACGAAAAATCACCCTCCTAGATGGCTGTGTTGATTCTGATCTAATCCGGTGAAGAATTAACTTATGAATAAGCCAACCAACAGACACTCGACTGATCTTAGAAGCCGTATGAGGCTTTTGGACATACTCAGTGTGGGTAGTTCAGGATTGAGGACCCGAAGAGTAAGAGCGGCTTTATCGGTTCTTGGTATCACTATTGGAGTAGCAGCACTGGTTGGGATTTTAGGATTATCTCAATCGGGGAGTGCAGATTTATTGAAAGACCTTGATGCTTTGGGTACTAACCTTCTCACTGTAGAAGCAGCTGATGGTTTCAGATCCCAGCAAGCTAATTTATCCTCGGATGCCGCAAGCATGATTAGTCGAGTAACGCCTGTGTATGAGGTTTCAGCTATAACTAAAATCTCAGGAGGAGTTTTCTTGAATGATCTGATTCAAGATGGAAGAACTAAAGGCATTACTATTGTCGCAGCTGATCTTAACTTGCTACAGGCTCAAAGAGGTTCAATGAAATCAGGGGAATTTCTTGATGGTATGACCTCACAATTCCCTTTTGTCGTTCTTGGTTCAGTGGCAGCTGATAGGCTTGGTATCAGAAACATTTCAGGTAGCCAGAAAATTTGGTTAAAAGAAAAATGGTTTATTGTGATCGGTATTTTAGAACCACTACCTCTCGCAGCAGATTTAGATAGATCAGCCATTATTGGATACCCTGCGGCTGAGGAATTTTTGGATAATGAAGAACCACCAGAAGTTATCTATATCCGCGCTTACCCAGAACACATCCATGATGTGCGTTCCATTATGCCCGCGACTGTTAACCCAGAAAATCCTGAAGAAGTACAAGTCGGAAGGGCATCTGATGTGTTGGAAGCTAGGATCGCAGCTTCAGACGCTTTCCTAAATCTTTTTGTTGGATTGGGAGCAGTGGCTCTTTTGGTAGGAACAATCGGAATTGCTAATGTCATGGTAATAGCGGTGATTGAACGCCGTAATGAAATAGGGTTACGTCGAGCTTTAGGGGCGACTAAATTTCATATTGCTAGCCAATTCCTAACTGAATCGTTTCTATTGTCGACTTTAGGAGGGATTACAGGAGTAATTACCGGTATGTTGGTTACTGCTGTGTATGCGATTTTTCGAGATTGGGCGATTGTTATCCCTGTTTATGCTATCGCCGGCGGGATTTTATCTTCTATTTTGATTGGTGTCATAGCAGGTTTTTATCCAGCTATGCGTGCGGCTAATATTTCTCCAACAGAAGCCTTACGAACGAGGTGACCCACTCCTTTTGGTCGGCGAATCGACTGCCTGTCATTATCTGCACTAATTGTTTTTCACAAACGATATGCTAGGCCAGACCTCGGTCCGGGGTGCATACCCGCTTCCATTACCTGAAGGCCCGAGAAGGTCACCTGCGGTCACATAAATGTCAACTCCATCAGTAACCATTTTTTCCTTACTGAAAAAGGATAATTGATCATTAGGATCCAAGACGCCCAAAGCGAACGAAATTTCTCCGGGCGAGTCAATATAGTCAGTTATTTCTACTGATAGTGGGGAGGACGCATCGGTCGTGGCAATACTTTTCAAAGCTGTTATCAAACTATGATCTAGCAAACCAATATTATCTGTGTCTAGTTTCTCTCCCCAGCCTTGATAGTTATATTTATATAACATGATTTGGCCGTTTAATGACGTCAGTGTTTCCGGGGTTAAATTTAAGAATAACTGGTAATCAGAATCAATAGATGAAGGG
>CAYPXS010000161.1:0-3386 GCA_964414725.1 uncultured Dehalococcoidia bacterium | reverse complement strand
GCATCGCTACTAACAGGGAGAGTTTTAAATAAATTTATGGTCTCCAAATCCGTGGTGGAATAAGATATGGTTTCATTCATTCCGGCCGAAACGAGTTTATCCCTCAAATGTTCTCGCACGATTTGACCCGTCTGAACTATCTGTGGTGGGATCGAAGAAGCGAGGCTACTCGTTGGCAGATTATCGTATCCATATATACGGGCATATTCCTCTATAACATCGTCTTGTATCGAAATATCAGATCGCCAAATAGGTGGAATGACATTTATAACTTTATCTACATCAGGTTCGACTTTTTCAAATCCTAGGTTTTCTAGTATTTCCCAGACAGATTTCATTGGGACAGAAACACCTAATATCTTTTCGAATCGTTTTTCTGTTATCTCAATAGAGTCCGGATCACTTAAAGAGGTAAAGGTATCAATTATTCCTTCAGCCGGAATTCCACCACAAATCTCTTTTATAAGAAAAGTCGCTCTCTTCAAGGCTAACGGAGCCAATTCGTGGCGTATAGCGCGTTCAAATCGATATGAGGCTTCGGTATTAAGGCCAAGGGCAGTTCTGGTAGACCTTGTGTTAGCAGCATTAAAGCTTGCTGCCTCTAAAAAAATATTCGTAGTTGTTTCATCAATTTCTGTATTGATACCACCCATGATACCGGCCAATCCTATTGCCCTAGAAGTGTCGGCAATCACCAACATTGGCGGCTTTAAACTCCTTTCCTGAGAATCCAACGTCTCCAAGACTTCATCATTAGACGCCTGCCTCACTACAACTTCTTTTCCATCCAACTTATCGAAATCAAAGGCATGTAAAGGTTGGCCATATTCCAACATCACGTAATTCGTGATGTCGACGACATTATTGATTGGTCTCTGACCTGACTTTGTGAGTGAATCCTGCAACCACATTGGAGAAGGTCCAATGGTGACATTT
Source organism: uncultured Dehalococcoidia bacterium (assembly GCA_964414725.1). Classification (GTDB taxonomy): domain Bacteria; phylum Chloroflexota; class Dehalococcoidia; order Lucifugimonadales; family UBA826; genus UBA11996. Next base: position 2,450 of record CAYPXS010000161.1, on the reverse strand, counting down.
TCAATAAAGGAACCTGTATACCGTGGGCAATTTATAGTGTCCTGAACCGTTACCTTGACCTTATCACCTATATGGAATTCTCCGCAGTTATATGAGGATTTTGGCTCCTTAACTTTTTTACCTGTCAAAGCCGCTATCTCGTAAGCAGTACCCAATATTGACAAACAATCTGGCCGATTAGGAGTTAGCTCGGTCTCAATGATGGAATCAGACAACAACTCCTTGGCAGAAACACCTACTGGGGTAGATGGGTCCAACACTAAAATACCTCCATTATCTTCCCCCATTCCCAATTCAAGAGCTGAACATACCATTCCTCTAGATTCCACACCCCGAATCTTCGCACCCTTCAAGATTTCATTTTTACCTGACCTAGGATTAAAAAGATTGGCCCCTTCCTTCGCAAATATTATCTTCTGTCCAAGATCCAAATTAGGTGCACCGCACACCACAGTAGCTTTTTTTCCGTCGCCTAGGTCCAGAGTTGGTAGCCTTAATCGGTCAGCGTCTGGGTGCTGAATAAGCTCAATAACTTCTGCCACTACCAGAGAATCTGGGTCCCAGTGATCTCCGATATGTTCTACCGAGCCAACTTCTAAACCCGCCATGGTTAAAGAATGAGCCAATTCACTAATTTCGTCTTCTATTTCTACGTATTCACGCAACCAAGAAATTGGAATCTTCATAAATATGAGCCTACTGGGAAAATTGTTTTAAGAATCTCACGTCGTTTGAATAGAATTGTCTAATATCATCAATGCCATGTTTGAGCATGGCAATTCTTTCAGCTCCCATTCCCCAGGCAAACCCGCTATATATCTCAGGGTCATACCCTACACCTTCCAAAACTTTCGGATGTACCATACCGGCCCCCATAATTTCTATCCAACCACTGTTGCCACACACCCTGCATCCGTCACCTTCGCATTTAAAGCAATCAATAGAAACTTCCGCTCCCGGCTCCACAAATGGAAAAAAGTCGCATCTAAATCTTGCCTTCCTCCTATCCCCAAAAATCCTTCTAGCAAACTCCTCCAACGTACCTTTGAGATCCGAAAAAGTTATGTCCTTATCGACGGCTAGGCCTTCGATTTGGCAAAATTGCCACTCATGAGTGGCATCGGTGGCTTCATATCTATAGGTTTTACCTGGCACGACTACCCGTACTGGCGGATTTTGAGATTCCATTGTCCTTATTTGCATGGGTGATGTATGGGTTCGTAATAGTAATGGACGAGAACCATCAGGTAACACCCTGTCTATCCACAAACTATTCCACATATCTCTAGCTGGATGTTCTTCAGGAATGTTTAGTTTTTGAAAATTGTAAGTATCTAATTCGACCTCTGGGCCTTCTATAATTTGAAATCCCATTGATTCAAACACTTGGCATATTTCTCTCACTGCAGCTGTAGTCGGATGCAGAGTACCAAATTCTATATTTCTGCCAGGCAGAGTGACATCCAGTGAGTTTGTTCCACTTTCTGATCCTATACTGCTATTTCCTTCCAAGTAAGATTTATGATCTTGATACTTTTCAGTAAGGGAATTTTTCAAGGAATTTGCCTTGCCTCCCGCTTCTCTTCTGGAGTCGACCGGCAATTCTGAAATTCCTCGTAAAAGCCCAGTGACCTTCCCGTTACGCCCTAACAGATCGACCCTCCATGATTCAAGGTCATCTAGAGAGGCTATTTCAGTCAGAGCAGACACAGCCTCTTTTTCAATATCATCTTGAAGTTTTAGATACGAATCTTGGTCCATTGTATTTTTCTGTATTCCATCTAATGCGATTGATTAAATATAGGCACAAATTATACCGCACAACATGAACCTAATCGGATACCTATCAAAATTGCCTATCGAGACGATGAGTAGTTTCCCGTCTAAAAAGTTCCAAGAATTTAGTCAAAACTAAGCTATATGTTTTTGGTTCTGTCTTTATAATAGAAATTGCAACTAGAATTTGAAGAGGGTCAAATAAACGTGGATATAACCCAACTAACCGATTCTTTCTTAGTTGGAGCGCTCACGGCAGGGCTGCTTCTAGCTATCTTCGTAATTCTATCAATATCACTTCGTTTAATCCTGGCTATAATCTCAAAACGCATTAATAAAAAGAACAGCGACCGTCTGCTCCTGGTATTTATTGATTCCATTAAAGGTCCGGTGGTATTACTCGTTCTGTCTCTAGGATTCCTATTTGCGTATCTCAAACTGGCTGCATTGGAAGAGGGGATCCTCATATCTCTAACCAATACCCAACATTATGCTTTCCAAGTTTGGAAGGTATCCGCAATCGCTATTGCAACTTTTACTGTTTCTCATCTAACTGATCGCGCAATTAGATGGTATTTAAGGAATATATCGGCGAATACAACGACTACGTTAGATGATACTTTGCTGCCCATATTCAGGAGAGTATTACCAATCACGGTATATGCCATTGGAGC
>CAYPXS010000160.1:0-3387 GCA_964414725.1 uncultured Dehalococcoidia bacterium | reverse complement strand
CTGGAGCAGGATATAAAACTTTTGATGTGGTGGATGACGCTAATAATAGTGGTCCACTTTCAGCTACTGTACCTGCTACATGCGCGGGTTTTTGCGAAGCCCACAAACGATTTGGTACTCTTCCCTTCGAACAAGTTTTAGAGCCAGCAATTGCTTTAGCTTCCGAAGGATTCGAAGCAAATTGGTACTTAACCATGTCCGCCGCCAATATGCATGACACTTTCAATAGTGATCCCCAATTGTCTTCAGTGTGGCTTCCTGGAGGGAAAGTTCCCAAAAGCCATCCAAAGCCAGGTACGAAAATCATTCAAAAAGATTTAGCTCACCTGTTAGAAAACTTGTCCAAGAAAGGTCGGGATGCTATGTACTCTGGGGATGTAGCAGACGCCATAGATGAGCACATGAAAAAAGGGGGAGGAGTTTTAAGGAAAAAGGACTTAGAGGATTATCACCCAGTCATCGGCGAAACTGCCAACACTGAATTCGGTCAATATAATATAAACGTTGTGAATACTCCAAGTGGAGGTATAACAAATCTCCAAACTCTTAATATTTTGAACAATTTTGACCTCAAAAGTATGAGGCATAACACGGCAGAATACCTTCACACATTTATGTTGTCTGCCAGGCATGCTTTTGCTGATAGGTTTGGGTATTTAGGAGACTGGGAACATCACAACATACCCATCAGTGGTTTGCTTTCGCCGCTATATGCAAAGGAAATCGCCAAGGAAGTGAATAATCCGACATTCGAAATTCGCGAGCTTGGGGATCGTGAACCACTGGTCGAATTTATGGAAAACCCGATTCATGATCCATGGGATTACGAGACCAAACAAAAAGTCCTGGTTCCATCGCACCCAGCAATGGATACCAATAACGAAGATACTACGCACATCAACGTTGTGGACAAGGATAGAAACGCTGTGTCTTGCACCCATACCGGAGTATTTGCCAAAGGATTAAACCCGCCAGGAACAGGAGTTGCGATGGTTGGTGGTATGGGCTGGTTCATACCAAAACCTGGTTACCCAAATTCAATGGCGCCCTGGAAGCGACCTATGAATAATATGTCTCCTTTCATGGTATTGGAAAACAACCGGCCTATTTTAATGCAAGGTGCCCCTGGCGCAAGAAGAATCATGAATCGTAATGCTCAAGTAATACTTAATGTATTGTTGTTCGGAATGTCTCCGCAGGAAGCGATAGTGCAGCCTGTAGTGGATGTAAGCGGAAGAAAAACATTCGTTGACAGCCGGATGGACTCTTCGGTTGTAAATTCCTTGCTTGATTTGGGACATGACATAGAACTTTTGGAAGAAGAGCCAGCTCCTACGGGATATTTTGCTCGTCCATCAGCAATACAAATAGACTACGATAAAAATATCTTGAAAGCTGGAGTCGACTCATACAGGCCGACAACGGCTTTAGGTTACTAGGCTAGGATGGAAAGGGATCAGGAAAGACGATAGCATTGGATTGTGGATTTCATTTAATATTTCTTGGCTCTGAACTTTCCCGAATGACTTGATGTTAGGAATGGAGACCTATGGGTAAACTGCGCTGGTTCCTTCACGTAACGATATCAGGACTATTTGTAGTGGCCTTACTTAATACCTTTATCGGATATGCCTCTACTAAGAATGACATAATGTTGGTGGAGATCAAAGGTGCCATACAGCCTTCAACTGCCGATTACCTCCGTAGGGTAATAACGAAGGCCGAATTAAACGAGTCAACCGCTCTCTTGATTGAATTGGATACTCCGGGGGGAATGCTGGAATCGACCAGAAGAATAGTGACCCTATTTTTAGAATCTGAGGTCCCTATCATTACCTATGTGGCGCCATATGGTGCACGGGCTGGTTCCGCTGGAACATTCCTAGTGGCAGCGTCCCATATTGCTGTTATGGCTCCTACCACAAATATAGGTGCCGCCTCTCCAGTTTCTGGCGACGGGTCCGATTTAAACACGACACTCCAAAGTAAAGCCATTGAAGATACCGCCGCTCTTATGCGAAGCATAGCTGACGCACGGGACAGGAATAGTACAGCCCTTGAGGCAACAATATTTGAGGCCAAGGCCTACAGCTCAGAGGAAGCATTAGATAAAAATATTATCGATAAAATCGCCCAAGACCGTGAAGAACTTTTAGAGGTGATCAATGGAATGTTAGTTACGACTCAAGCAGGGCCGATTACCATAAACACTGAATCGGTTAATTTACAAGAAGAAAAAAGAAACTGGAAAGAAAAATTTCTAGATGCTGTTGGGGACCCGAACATCACCTTTATCCTCCTTACAATAGGAAGCATTGGATTAACCATTGAATTTGTCAGCCCCGGAATATTGGTAGGAGGTTTTGTCGGTTTGTTGGCAACAGCCCTCGCTTTTGTCGGGATGGGACAGTTACCTGTTAATTGGCTTGCTCTGGTTTTGATAGTTGCTGCGGTAGTACTTTTTGTTTTGGAAACCCAGGGTGCCGGTCTTGGTTTTTTTGCAATAGGGGGAACTATTTGCTTTGCTCTCGGAGGATTTCTTTTATACGGAGATTTCGGAAGTAATCCCACTGGAAAGGACCTTTTCAGCTTGAGCATGTGGCTACTGGCTTTTGTGGTAATTGTTTTATCAGTACTACTTCTATTCCTAGTTATGGCTTTGAGAGATACCATGTCGCGAGGAAGCCCTAGCAATTATGCCGCTATCATAGGAAGTGAAGGTATAGTTCGTGCGGCATTAGATCCTACAGGAACAGTTTTAGTGGGATCAGAACTATGGACCGCGACATCTGAAGACCCTTCTGAGATAGAAGAAGGAAAGGTAGTTGTAATAAACAGCTATGATGGAGTTCAATTGGTAGTGTCTGAAAAAACAAAAAAGGCTTAAGGAGTCTAATATGATCCCGATAATCAAGATCGTAAGACAATACGAAAGATTGGCAGTCTTTACCCTTGGGAAATTTAGTGAACAAGGAGGATTGAAAGGTCCCGGTCTAAGAATTTTGGTTTGGCCAATTCAGACTGGAACTAGAATTGATCTGAGAGAGGAAGTAATCGACATACCTCGTCAAACCAACATAACGAGCGATAATGCCCCTTTAGATATCGACTTCCTAGTTTTTCTTCGCCCTATTGAGCACGAGGCTCAAAAAGTGGTCCTCGAAGTTGTAAATTACCATCAAGCCGTAATCGGGATGGCTACCACGATATTAAGGGCGGTAGTAGGTGAAATGACTGTTGACGAGGTCCTGTCACAACGAGAGAGGATTAACGACGAATTGAGGGTGAAATTAGATGAAATCACCGGACGTTGGGGAATTAAAGTTACACAGGTCGAAATAAAGGAAATAGAACCGGCCGTCGACATACAGGCAGCAATGAACAGAC
>CAYPXS010000159.1:0-3403 GCA_964414725.1 uncultured Dehalococcoidia bacterium | reverse complement strand
CAACTGAATATTTACTCCCAATGCCTCCAACACATCCGCACTCCCACTTTTGCTGGACATAGCCCGATTCCCATGTTTAGCAATCTTCTGACCTGCACCAGCAGCAACAAAAGCAGCAGCTGTAGAAATATTAAATGTCCCGAAACCATCACCACCAGTACCACAGGTATCTATCAAGTCGTCTTCAGCCTGTACATGTAGAGACATTGAGCGCATCACAGAAGCCATACCTGAAACTTCATCCACCGTTTCTCCTTTCATGCGAAGGGCGGTTATCAATGATCCAAATTGTGAAGGTGTGGCCTCTCCTTCCATTATTAGCGTCATGGCAGATTTAGACTCATCAAATGTAAGGTTCTCTTTTTGAACCAGTTTTTCTATCAGACCAACTATCATAATTTCAGAATTTATCCCTGATTAATCCTTAAGAAAATTTGACAAAAGTTCCTTACCATTTTCAGTCATTATGGACTCTGGATGAAACTGTATCCCTTCCACAGGATATTCCTTATGTCTGACACCCATAATCAACCCGTTTTCCGTCCAAGCCGTAACTTCCAATTCTTCTGGCAAATTTTCCCTAAATATTGCAAGGGAATGATAGCGAACCGCGTTAAATGGATTAGGAAGCCCCCGAAACACCCCTTTCCCATCGTGATGTACTGGTGAGGTTTTACCATGCATTATTTCACCAGCATTACCAACTATCCCACCATATGAATCTCCAACACATTGGTGGCCTAAACACACCCCAAGCATCGGTGTGGTTCGCCCAAAATGCTTTATAACGTCGTTCGAAATACCGGCCTTATCGGGAGTACATGGTCCTGGAGAAATAACTATCTTCTCTGGGTCCATTTCAGCTATCTCTTCCAGTGAAATTTTATCGTTCCTTACCACAAAAACTTCTGCGCCTAGCTCAGCGAGATATTGATACAAGTTATAGGTGAAACTATCATAATTATCTATGAGTAAAATCATAGGAGTCCACCTAGTTTGTTTTCAGCATCCTCTATTGCCCTCATCAGGGCGCCTGCCTTGTGAATCGTTTCAAAAAATTCCGTTTCTGGAACGCTATCATAGACTATACCTCCACCTGCTTGAAAATGGGCAACCCCATCCTTAAACACTAGCGTCCTTATTGTGATAGCCGTATCCATGTTTCCAGCAAAATCAAAATAGCCTACTGCACCCGCATAGGGGCCTCGAGAATCCTCTTCCAACTCAGAGATGATTTCCATAGCTCTTATTTTGGGTGCCCCTGACACTGTCCCGGCAGGAAAACATGCTCTAAGGGCATCGTAATTGCTATATTCTGATTTCAATTTACCTTCCACGTGTGAGACCAAGTGCATAACGTGAGAATATCTTTCGATTTCCATTATTTCAGTGGCCTGAACCGTCCCTGGTTCGCTTACTCTTCCAATATCATTCCTCCCAAGATCCAAAAGCATCAAATGCTCGGCTCTTTCTTTCGCGTCAGATTGCAACTCTTTTTCCAGTCTCATGTCTTCTGTCGGATTATCTGATCTCGGCCTAGTTCCAGCTATTGGATGTGTAGACACCATGCCATCTTCAACTTGTACCAACATTTCAGGAGAAGCCCCTACGATTTGGAAATCATTCATATTGAGATAGTACATATATGGGGATGGATTTATGGCTCTCAGAGACCTATATATATGAAAAGGATGGGCCGAAGAAGGCCTCGAAAAACGCTGGGACACCACCACTTGAATAACATCACCATCCACCACATATTTTTGACTACCCTCCACCATAGATTGATGATATTCAGGTGTCATATTGGAAGTTCTATCACTGGATTCAAACCCAGATTTATCAGGGATGTCAGAGGGATCCAAAGGGGAATTGAGCCTGTCTATAATTTCATCAATCCTGGCTACCGCTTTAAGGTATTCATCCTCTATAACTCCATCCAATTTAACGTGACTTACAACTTGGATCATATGTCGGACATGATCAAACACCAAGAAGGTTTTGGTCATCATAAAAACTGATTCCGGAACATCGAGTACGTCACCATTCTGATGCGGAATATCCTCAAAATAACGGGCCACCTCATAGGACAGATAACCAACTGCGCCCCCCATGAATCTTGGCAGATACCCAGACTTAACCACCTTATACTCTGACAAAATTGCTTCTAAAATACCAAGGGGGTCGACTTCCCCATCTTTCCTTCCAGGTCCCGTTTCAATAACGTGATCAGGTTCTGTCCCAATAAAACTATATCTAGCTAAATGTTCCCCACCTTCTACACTTTCCAAAAGAAAAGAGTATGGGGGCTGGGCTACTTTCAGATATGCCGACACAGGAGTTTCAAGATCAGCATTAATTTCACGATATACTGGAACTAGGTTGCCCAGATGTCCCATATTTTTTACCTCAGCCAAACTAGGGTAATACATTTTGAGACTCCCTCAGTTTTGAGTTCAGACAAGTCATTTCTGTCACGGTACAATCAACCCCATTTTTTCTTTCATTTCCTTGACTTTAGGCATGGAAATAGAGGCGGCGTGATCGGCACCCATCGCCAGCAACCTATCTAATTCAGCTACATCATTCATCAAGTGTTCATATTCCTTACGTATGGGAGCAAGTTCTTCAATAACTACTTCCGCCACAGCTTTCTTCAAGTCACCATAACCTCTCGCCGATTCGAAATCACGTTCTACTTCTTGTTCACTTTTGCCTGTTATGACTTTATATATACCCAAAAGGTTGTTGACCCCGGCCTTTTCTTCTTCTTCAGAAAACCGAATTTCATTCCCAGAATCTGTCACCGCTCTCATAAAAGACCTTTCTATCTCTTTTGGATCATCCAACATACGGACGGCATGACCTCTTATGTCAGAATAACTTTTAGACATTTTTACATTGGGATCATTAAGGCCCATAACTCTCCCGCCTACTTCAGGAATCACCGGCTCAGGAACAACAAAAGTCTCTCCGTAGATTCGGTTAAAGCGAATCGCAATGTCTCTAGCCAATTCAACATGCTGCTTTTGGTCTTCTCCAACAGGCACCTCATGAGCATCATAAAAAATGATGTCCCCAGCCATTAAAACCGGGTAGTCCAGTAATGCAGTAGATACACTACCCCTACCCTCTGATTTATCTTTGAATTGGGTCATACGCTCCAACCATCCTAGAGGTGTAACACAGTTCAAAAGCCAGCAACCTTCTGCATGGGCTGTCACATGGCTTTGTACAAACAATGTGCTTTTCTTGGGGTCCAAACCACATGCAAACAAAATTGCTGCTAGATCCCTAGTTTGAGACACCAATTCCTTTGGATCTGGCGTTACTGTCAACGCATGAAGATCAACAACACAAAAGAAATTCTCTTTTTCCGACTGTCGATCGACCCAACCTTTAA
>CAYPXS010000158.1:0-3420 GCA_964414725.1 uncultured Dehalococcoidia bacterium | reverse complement strand
AAGGACCTCGTTCAACATAACGCTCTGAAAATTTTTGAGCACTTGCCATTGCTTCCGATTCCGACATCTCTTTTGCCATATCTATAGATACCTCAATTTCCGTTATCTGGAACAAATCCGGTACGCATCATACTGTGCATACTGCAGTCCATTCTTCTAAAAGATTTTTCTTGCATTTCAATTCTCTGAATCAACGAAGGAAGAGCAGCCTCTATATCAGAATCTGTCTTTTCTTCAGACACCTCAAGACTCAACAAAGCAGCCGTTCCGCAGTCACAACTGGCAGAAAAAAACACTTTCTTGAAACCCGGATTTGCAGAGAAATCCAATTTGAATCCGCTCAGAGGGCGTAGACTCACTTCCTCATTTACACTGGCCATAACGAGTGCCTGAATCTCTTTTTCTTCCATACTTTCATACTAACTGAATTTCCCTATAATTGCGATTCAAAATATGCCGAAAAACAGTTTGGTATATATAATGCCAAAATCTGATCCAACAGACGTTTAGGAGACTGAAATATGACCACTAGTCCTTTTTATAAAGACCTTAACCCTATCTCATTTCTTGACAGGTCGGCCTTTGTGTATCCCGACAAGCCTGCACTAAGTTATGGAGACATAACCTACACGTACCAAGAATTCTACGATCGGGTCAATAAATTAGCCGGGGCATTACAGCAGGAACAGATTAAAAAAGGTGATCGCGTAGGTTTCCTTGTACCAAACATACCTGCAATGTTTGAAGGACATTATGGACCATTAAAGATTGGAGCTGTTCTGGTTGCGATTAACATCAGACTATCTGGAAGAGAAATCTCATACATCCTTAATCATTCTGGTGCTAAGGTGCTCGTCTTCGATTCTGAATATGCTGAAATAATAAATCAAATAAAGGGTGAGCTACCCAACATAACCAAATTTGTACAAGTGGTAGATACATTCCCAAAATCCGATCTGGTTGAAGGTCCTGAATACGAGGAATTCCTTAATTCCGCCCCTGATGGAGAGCATAGAGTTCCCTTGGAATCAGAATCCGATCCAATCGCTATCAACTACACATCAGGAACCACAGGAATGCCGAAAGGGGTCCAATATCATTCACGCGGTGCCTATCTCTCTGCGCTAGGAGAAGTCGTCGAGAGTGGTATGAACTTTGAATCAAATTATCTTTGGACTTTGCCGATGTTCCACTGCAACGGCTGGTGCTTTACTTGGGCAACGACCGCTGTGGGGGCAACAAACGTATGCCTGAGAAGGGTAGACCCACTGGAAGTTTACCGACTAATAGAAGAAGAGTCGGTTTCTCACATGTGCTGTGCACCTACTGTACTTACATCAATGTATTCCATACCAAATGCTGAACAACAGAATCTTAGTGGGGTCACAATAATGACCGCTGGAGCACCACCAGCACCACAGGTAATACGAAGTATGGAAAATATGGGGGCACACATACTACATACCTATGGCCTTACTGAAACCTACGGACCAACCGCGATATGCGCTATCCAACCTGATTGGAAGGAAAAAAGTTCTGAAGAAGTTGCAAACCTGAAATCACGTCAAGGTGTCGGGTATATTGTTGCAGATACAGGTATGAGAGTTGTGGATACAGAAATGAACGATGTGAAAAAGGATGGCTCACAAATGGGTGAGGTTGTCATGAACGGTAACATCGTTATGTCTGGCTATTTCGATGACAAAGACGCAACTAACAAAGCCTTCGAAGGCGGTTGGTTCCATAGTGGCGATTTGGCTGTGTGGCATCCAGATGGATACATAGAACTCCAAGACAGGGCCAAAGACATCATAATCTCCGGAGGAGAGAACATATCCAGTCAAGAAGTTGAAAAAGTAATAATGGAGCATGACGGTGTTCTAGAAGTCAGTGTAGTGGGAGTACCGGACGAAAGATGGGGAGAAGTCCCAAAAGCCTTTGTGATGTCTAAAGAAGGCTCATCCGTTTCAGAAGAGGAAATAATCACATTTACCAGAGACCGAATAGCTCATTTCAAAGCACCCAAATATGTTGAGTTTGGCGAACTTCCCAAGACAGCCACTGGGAAAATACAAAAGTATGTCCTCAGAGATAAAGAATGGGAAGGAAAAGAAAAAAGAATTCAGGGATCTTCTCTCACATGACCTGATGTACCGCTATTTGTAGATCGGGATTCCGGCTTCCTTCATGAGAATATCAAGTTCTGCCATTAGGTGTTCTGGCGGTCTTATTGAAGGTGGCCTTGGGGGACCAGCAGGAAGTCCTACTCTTTCCATCGCAGCCTTTATGAATGGACCTTCGCCTCCGGTTTCCTGAATTACCTTAATGATCCATTTACGCCATTTCCATTTGAAATCACCCAATCGCGTTTTGGCCGTATCATAATCAGAATTCTTAAGTAGCTCCCATATTTCAGATGGATATTCAGGCCAGAAACCACTCAAATGTGTAATGAATCCAGTCGCTCCTAATACATTACTCCATATATGCTCTCCGCCATTATCAATTATCGCCAATTCCTCGGAGAAATTTACTAGTCCTTCCCTGTAGAGTTGCGGGTCGGGTGCAGACCATTTCATGGCGTTAACATTTTTTATCTGAGACAACTGGTCTATGAGATCAATGCTCATAGTCAATCCTTCCCACCAGGTGTGATAAATCATGAGATTAACGTCAGACCCTCCGCTAACATACTCAAATAGTCTAATTACATCAGCTTCTGAAGGTTCATAATAATAGGTCGGTCCCAACTGGACTCCATGCAATCCTATTTCAGTTGCATGTTCCGCGAGTTCAAGTACTGCGCGAACATCAGTATGCTGGATACTGGTAAGTACAGGAACTTGGCCTTTAGCTGCTTCTACAGCAGCGGACATTACAGCCTTCCGTTCGTCAACGTTCATAGTTGGATGTTCTCCACCAGCACCACCAACCAACAGGGTTCCGCTTCCCGTGACAACTCCTCTATCAATCATAAATCTTATATTGCTAGCGAGTGACTTTAAATCTAAATCAAAGTCCTCTTTGAAGGGAGTAGCTACTGCCACCATTGGTCCACACAACCATTCTTTTATATTCTCATCACCTATTGGCATATATTCCCTCCGCTTAACTAAACAAAATATTATCTAAGAGTAGTCCGTGGGTCTGTTCCATATCTATTTGTGCCTGATTCCCCTTGTCGAGCAAGCCAGCGAATCCAGATCACTATCATCAGAATCCACAGAATTATGCTCAACCCCATTAATAGGAGTCCCAAACTTAAAGTAGCCATAGCCGCCATGGCTATAGAGGCAAAGAATAAGATGAAAAGGCCAACAAATAAAAGAAATATCCATAACTGCCACCACCCAGTTTTGTCTATATCATGAAGCCTACGCGATGTGATTGATAGGTTGGGAATAATCAAAATTATTGAAA
>CAYPXS010000157.1:1975-3464 GCA_964414725.1 uncultured Dehalococcoidia bacterium | reverse complement strand
AGAGCAAGTAAAGCGGCTCCTATCTTACCTTTGACGAAATATGCGCCAGCAACCAGAGCTCCAATGGGAAGTACGATGACAAGAAAACTTGGTCCTTCGACAGCAAAAGCGATATAGATGTGAAAAATGACAATCACTGCATTGGCGAGAGCCGCGTTGCGAATGTCTGAAAGAAAATTCATTATAGCCATATTCATCCCCCTACTTTCTAATTGATTCACTTTTCTTCAAATCTGATTAATCCTAATAATTTCAATTTATATTGAATTATCTGAATGTAGTATTCAATAAGATTTAAGCTATAAATGAACTTGGATCTGAGTAATCAATATAGTAATACTGGGTGGTGTTAGATAAGATGGACAAAATAGAGATAAATTAAGGAGAACAAGATGCTAGGAAAAAAAGTAGCCGAAATGAGAGCCATTGTCACCAACAAAATGCTGCCTTCTGAGAATGGAGTACCAAGGTTTGAGACGTCCGGCCAAGGAACAGGCACGATGTTGGGAGTGGACGGAAATTTTATGGCCACCTACTGGTCAGAATTGAGGGCAGACGGATCTGTATATGGTGAATGCCCTGACTCGGGAGTATTTTTAACAGCGGAAGGGCCCGTATCTTTCATTGCTAATGGAGCTGGTGCATTCACTGAGGATGGCGGAGCAAAATTTAGAGGGTCTGCATTTTTTTCTACCTCTGTCCCTTCACTTGCCGAACTTAATGGAATGTGTCTTGTGCATGAGTGGGATGTTGATGGTGAAGGCAACGGAACTTGGCACCTTTGGGAATGGAGTTAATGTACCTTCCATAAGGTTTATAGAATAAAGGGATTTGGAAACTGGGTTATGAAAACGCAAAGGAATAGCCCAGCTTCCCTTCAATGTTCTGGTTTCCAAGCTCTTTGAGAAAGGTAGTTATTATTCAAAATAACGCGAATTTAATTAATTTATTTGCACGTAGAATTGTGAAATAAATCAAAGTTGGGAAATAAAATGTTCAACCTCTTTTGAGGAACGTAGCCGTACGAATTTGATATGTGAATACTCAGCTCCATCAAATAAAGAAACGTATCTTTTCCGGTTCTTATGAAAGGTTTTAATAACCCACCAAATCATAGAATCACGGGTGAATAAATGTTTCCAAATCGTCTCTTTGTTACCAGACCATAGTTCTTGCTGTTTGAAACCTCGGATTAGACTTCTAGAAGCTATCCTATACAAGACCACATGGAATGGTAGGTCTAGGTAAACGACCATCTGTGTTCGTTTAGATTTGATGTGTTGAGTTTGGGAATAGTTACCATCTAAAACCCAGTCTTCCCCGGAAACAGCTTCCTCTATTTTGGGAAAGAACTCGTCATCTTTAGATTCAGTCCAATTAGATTTCCAAAATAGCGCATCGAGTTCAATGTATGGAATATCAAGTTTTTTAGCTATGCGTTTCGAAAGAGTGGATTTACCGCTACCACTAGTTCCTATTACATTTATTC
>CAYPXS010000157.1:0-1875 GCA_964414725.1 uncultured Dehalococcoidia bacterium | reverse complement strand
AGTGCTGGTCTGAGGGAAGCTCTTGCTGAAATCAGGGATGACCCAGAGGTTATTTTGGGTATTTTGATTGGTGCAGGGGGACGGGCCTTTTCTGCTGGAATGGATCTGAAAGAAAGAGCCTCTCTGGATTCCAAGGGTGAACGCCCTTTATTAGATCCTCGAGGTGCAGGGTCATTTGTCGATATGGGTGTTTATAAACCTTTGATTGCAGCTATCGATGGGTTCTGTGTAGCTGGAGGTCTAGAAGTATCGTTACAATGCGATATTAGGATCGCTACCAAAAAATCGGAATTTGGTCTGCCTGAACCAAGATGGAGCATACTCGCTGGGTATGGATTGCATAATCTTAATCGGATGGTTCCTCTGGGAGAATCTTTATATATGCAATTAACAGGTAGTCGAATCAATTCCGAAAGAGCGTATTGCATAGGACTTATTCAGGATGTTGTAGAAGACAGAGAGGAATTGCTAGAAAGGGTTGATCGAGTTGCAGGAGAGATAAAACTCTGTGCTCCATTAGCGGTTCAGGCAATAAAGCAAATTGTTTATCAAGGGAGAAATTTGCCGGTTGAATACTCGCAAAAATTAGCCATTCCAATTTCGGAAAGGATTTCTGCAACTGAAGATTCTATAGAAGGCCCTAAGGCTTTCTCAGAAAAAAGAAAGCCGGAATGGAAAATGAAATAGTTGTCGATCAATAAGGAAAAGACTGAGGGAAAACTATGAGAATGCAGAATAAGACCACTTTAATAACAGGAGCATCAAACGGGATGGGGGCAGCTGAAGCGAAACTTTTTGCTAATGAGGGTTCCCATGTGATTTTAGCCGATATCCAGGATGATCTCGGGGAAAAATTAACGGAAGAGATAAATCAATCTGGAGGTTCGGCTGAATATGTCCATCTGGATGTTACAGATGAATCCAACTGGGAAGCTCTCATACAGAATCTTAAAGAAGGGTCTAAGAAATTGGATGTTTTGGTGAATAATGCTGGAATAAGTGCCTCCTCTCCAGATCTCTTAGACATAGATATTTTCGATAACGTGATGAAAGTAAATACCAGGGGAGTATTCCTGGGGATGAAATATTGTTTGGGTGTTATGTTGGAAGGAGGAGGAGGAAGTGTAGTAAATATTTCTTCCATTTCGGGGATAATCGGACAATCTTATGTGCATATGGGATATAGCGGGTCCAAAGGGGCGGTTCGGCTTATGACAAAATCTGCCGCAATTCAATATGCTGAAAGCGGCATCAGGGTTAATTCAGTTCATCCCGGTGTAATGCCGCCAATGACTACCTCTGAAATGACAGCAGACCCTGAATTTAGAAAAATAATGCTTGAGGATGTTCCGATGAACAGAGTTGGCCTGGTTGAAGAGGTGGCAAATGCGGTCCTATTTCTAGCATCTGATGATGCATCCTATATTACGGGAGCAGAACTGCCTGTGGATGGAGGATTGACAGCCCGCTAAGAATTTATGTGATAGCTCGGTTAAATATTCTTGTGGGTTGCCGCTTCGTGGCTATGTCGTTTTGATGGAACTATAATGCGCCGATGAAATGTGTCACGTGTGGAAAAGAAAATGATTCTTCTGGGAAATTCTGCGGTATTTGTGGAACTAAGTTAAATTCTTCGCCTGAGACCAATTATGAGTCATATGAATACCAAGCCAATGACCAAGGGATGGTGGGATTTGGCGAGGCCATTAAATTGGGGTTTGTGAATTATTTCAAATTCAGTGGTAGGGCAACAAGGGCGGAATTTTGGTGGTGGATTTTGTTTGGAATGATCGTAAGCTGGATTCCATTGGTCAACATACTTTCAATAATTTTGATTATTCCCAACCTATCAATCACATCGCGTAGGCTTCATGA
>CAYPXS010000156.1:0-3495 GCA_964414725.1 uncultured Dehalococcoidia bacterium | reverse complement strand
GGGGTATTAACCACAAAATCTGATTATCCCAACTACTGGATTTCTCGAACTTATGACACCTACACCCATGAAGGTTGGATATCGGGCGAAACAAATACTATTGATATCGAAAAAAATTCCAAGTTTGATAATACGAAAGGATTAAAATCAACAAAGCCAATTAGACAGTTGATAGAAATGTCATTCCCTTCAAACCAGTTCTTTGCTGGAGGAAGTATATCTAGTGTTAGTGAACCCGCCGAACTAGAATCGCTAAAACCAAAATCTTTTAAGGTCTCTATTGGAGACGATATAGTCGACGATTCCATCCCATCAGATTTACAGGAGTTTGAATTAGCATTAGAAAAAAAATTCCAAAAAAACCCTACTGAAATAGTAATTGGCAGATATGGGAATTTTTTGGAGGAAAACCTTCCAAAAGAATACAAGTATCTAAACACCACATCCGGCAAAAATGATACTGCAATTATTAATTTAGTTCGTGCTATGCCTCTGAATTTAGATATTGTGGATTGGAATCTATCTCGACAAATTCCAGCGAACAAGAAATTGACGATGGTCTCTAACATATCAGTATCAACCCCTGAGGACCTAAGGAATTCAAGCCAAGAATATCATGGTTTTATTAAAGACCATTATCTTGATCTACCTAAAGATATGCCTCCTCGAATATCTATCCTAGCCCATGAGATTGCTTCTGAAGAAACAACCCCATACGACAAAGCTGTTGCCATTGAAAAACATCTTCGTAGTGGTAATTACATATACTCCCAAAAAATCTCCACACCTCCAGTTGGTACCGACGGAGTGGATTACTTTTTATTCACCAGTAAGGCTGGCTATAGCGATTATTTTGCTTCAGCAATGACCGTAATGCTCCGTGATTTGGGAATTCCTTCGAGGCTAGCAACCGGATATTCCTCGGGTTCCTATGATTCCAAAATCGATATTTCTACTATTAAAGATTCAGACAGTCATGGCTGGGTTCAAGTGTATTTTCCCAGTTATGGATGGATTGATTTTGAACCCACCCCAAACTGGGAAAGACATTCCAGAGATTTAAGAGAAAAAACACCTTCATCATTCATAAGGTCCGGCAGTATATACAAAGACGGAGATTACCCAAAACTACCGGACGATTTCTATGATGAACTAGGACCCGAAGGAGCAAGTGTTACAACTAGGTCTGAGAATTTCGACATATTAACTCAAAAAACTATTTTAATACCTGCTTCTTTTATTTTTTCCTCAACCCTCCTATTACTGTTCATAACGGGGTTCTGGCAATACGGTCTATCTGGATTGTCTAAAACCGAAAGAGTAACAACCAAGCTGTATCGGTTGGCTAGATTAGCTGGTATATCAAAGAATAATTATCAAACTATAGAGGAATATGCTTTACTACTATCTACCCGATACCCAATGATAAAAACAGCTATATATAAAATTACCGACGCGCATAAGATGGAAAAATATTCTGATCAATCTACTTCTCTTATCGATTTGGAAACACCATGGGCTATTATCAAATCCCATATCTTAAAAGATTTTATGAAAGGCATTTTCCAATGGACTCAAAAAAATGACAAAATTAAATCTAATTAATACTACGTTTGAATCGCTTTTTGGCTGGATAGCCTTAGAGAAAAGCACGAAAGGCATAACACGCTGTAACCTTCCGCAGCCACAGGAAGATGTCTGCCGAGAAGAAATCCTAGGATGGAACTCCGAGCATACTATGAAAACCACGTTCTTTTCAGAAGAAATCAGACATATAAATGATTATCTGGAAGGAAGAAATTATTCTCTTCCCGATGTTTCCTTAGATA
Organism: uncultured Dehalococcoidia bacterium; assembly: GCA_964414725.1. GTDB lineage: Bacteria > Chloroflexota > Dehalococcoidia > Lucifugimonadales > UBA826 > UBA11996. The sequence goes on along the minus strand of CAYPXS010000156.1, from coordinate 1,666 downwards.
TCTCAACAGCTCCCAAATTTTACAAAAATGTTTGGGAAATCTGCCGGTCAATACCGATAGGTACTACCAGATCGTACAAATGGGTTGCTGAGCGGAGCGGGAGTCCCAAGGCTGCTAGAGCGGTTGGGCAGGCCATGGCAAACAACAAAATCACCCTCATAATACCCTGTCATAGAGTAGTAGGCGCAGACGGCAATTTAACCGGATTTGGGAAAGGTAAAACCAGATTAGATCTAAAATTGGACCTACTTAAACTTGAATCAGATTACCTTCTAAAACATCAGGCTCTGTATGGTAACCTTGCCTGAAGAACCAATAACCTCTGATAATTTCGACTCTAGTTCTGGTGTTGCATCTATTTTTACTGGCGGCCATTCCATTAGGACAAATGAAGAATCTGTCTCAATTTCAATTCCAACCTCGTCGCTGCCGGAAGAACTTAATAGTAGCCTTTTCACATCGTCCAGAAGCATCTGATCATTTCCGGCATCATGCGATTCTCTAATGGACAAAATAAGTTTTTTCCTACTGACGGACGGCTTGGCTGTACTTTGATAATTTCCATTTTGGGTTTCGGGTATATTCGATTCTTTATCTAAGTTATTTGAAGGGAGCCCTGAACTGTTATTGGATGTTTCACGAATTTGAGGTTCCCCTTCTTCAAAAACCTTATCCAAATTAATTTCATTTGCTTCAGTCACGCTTATTGTCACTTCTCCATCTCGTTCTCTTAATTTACCTTTCATCTTAATTATCCGCCCTGGGTCCCATAAATCAGACGTCCTATTTAGCACATCCTCCCACACTACAGCTTCCAGGCTCCCGTCCAAAACTTCTATGTTTACTACCTTAAACGGGCGGTTATCCCTAGTAAACCTATCAACCACAGTAGATATTTGACCGGCTAGAACCGCCGACTTTGAACCGTTCACACCTTGCAACTGGGAAAGCATCACAGAAACATCGTTCCCGAATCCACTAAGTAATTTACTGAGATTGCTAGCACCTGAAATGCTCATACCCATCAATTCCACTTCCCAAATCCTCTTCTGCTGATCAGAAGTCGAGGAAAATGGTACTTCTATAGAGGACAATGAAGTAGCTACTGAGTCCCCTAGCATTTCAAACATCGTGGTTTGGTTTGAGTTCCTTATGTTGGCTTCATCTTGGGCCAAAGAACTTATTCGATCACTTACTTCCAGAATACCAGTCCGATCACCGAAATTATCAAAAGCACCCGACATAACTAAACATTCAATAGCTTTCCTATTCAAGGAACTAATATCACCTTCATGACATAATTGCTCAAAGGTACCAAAGGGACCGTTTTCTTCTCGTGACCGCAGAAATGGTGCCAAAGCTTCTGAACCAATATTTTTTATAGCAGCTAATCCAAACCTGATTGCTTTTTTAGAGTCGACATCATCTTCAATGGCAAATTTAGAATAACTTTTGTTTATATCAGGGGGCAATACTTCGATTCCCATCCGACGACAGTCAGCTACGGCAGCTATCAAACGATCTTTTTTATCCATATAGGAATTCATAAAAGATGCCATATATTCAGCTGGATAATTAGCCTTCATATATGCTGTCCAATATGACACCATCCCATAGCTAACGCTATGGGCCTTATTGAAAGCATACCCAGCGAAAGGTTCTATCA
>CAYPXS010000155.1:0-3506 GCA_964414725.1 uncultured Dehalococcoidia bacterium | reverse complement strand
CGTGGGTCCTAATTTGGATTTCCACTGGTGATGATTCCTCACAAAGAACAGCTGTATGCAAAGATTGATAAAGGTTGTCTTTTGGATTTGCTATATAGTCATCGAATTGCCCTGGAAGTGGGCGCCATTTAGTATGCATCACTCCAAGAGCACCATAACAATCTTTGACTTCATTAACTAAAATACGCACAGCAAAAAGATCATAAATTTCACTAACCTCACGGTTAGATTCATGATACCTTTCTGTTTTTTTATGAATGCTATATATATGTTTGGGCCTGCCATAGATGTCCGCCTCAATACCAGCCTCACCCAACTCAAATTTTACAATCTCCACCACCTTTTGAATGTATTCTTCTCGTTTACCACGCTTGGTATTTAGGCGAAGTGAAATCTGTTTATACGCGTCTGGATCTATTTGTTGAAACGACAAATCCTCTAGCATCCACTTTATTTCCCAAATACCCAACCTGTGTGCCAGTGGAGCATATATTTCCAAAGTCTCCTTCGCCATAGCTTCGCGACGAATCTGAGGTAACGAAGCAACTGTTCGCATATTATGTAGTCTGTCAGCGAGTTTTATTAATACGACTCTAACGTCTTCAGCCATAGCCATAAGCATTTTTCGTAAAGTTTCGGCTTGAGCAATATCGTCTAGAGAGGTTTCTTCAAAAGCACTTTGAGAACCGGACAAAAACTGCGAGTCTCCCATTACCTCCGCATTGGTGAGTTTAGTAACACCATCTACTAATCCGGCTACATCGCTTCCAAATTCATCGGACAATTCTTCGAAAGTAACATCACAATCTTCTAAAACATCATGAAGTAGGGCTGCGGAGAGAGCGCTGGCATCGAGTCGCAAATCAGCCAAAAACAATGCCGTTTGCTTTGGGTGCTCAAAAAACGCCTCTCCCGAAAGCCGATTTTGACCTGCATGTGCCTTTTCGGCGAATGCGTAGGCCTTGGCAACTAATTCTACCTTGTCATTTGAAAGATACTGACCCATCTTTTCATACAAGGCATCATCGACAACTACATTCCCAATATTAACCATTGAGCGGACCTCTACAATCTGTTTGGTACCCTAACAGACCAAATCGTTTCGGGCTGTCCATTTTGTGTCTCATCTGTTTTTACAAGGATATATTTCGAAAGTTGGCAAATTATATCCCAACTTAAGCAGTATGACGAAGACAGTACCGTCTTTGTTTTTTAATATAAAATGTTCTCGTGCCAAAACAGAGGGAGATAAAATGGAATTCCAAGCCCCAAGAGGTACCAGTGATGTGTTACCTAATGATCAAAAATACTGGCGTTACGTAGAAACCACAGCTGCCCAAGTTGCTGAAAGTTTCGGTTACCGAAGAATCGATACACCTGTGTTTGAAGATACCAATCTTTTTGTTAGAGGTATTGGTGATTCTACCGACATAGTAGAGAAAGAAACTTACACCTTTAAAGACAGGGGAGGTGATTCCTTAACCCTTCGACCCGAAGGCACAGCTTCTGTATGCCGTGCCTATCTTCAGCACGGAATGCATAATATGCCCCAGCCCGTGCGGCTTTTCTACTTATGTCCTAATTTCAGATACGAGAGGCCTCAGGCGGGTAGATTCAGGGCTTTTCATCAATTTGGCATAGAGGCCTTTGGGGAATCAGATCCCTATATAGATGCCGAGGTTATAGAAGTTTCCTGGAGTTTTTTAAAAAAAGTCGGCATTGATGATATTTCTCTTAGTATCAACAGCATTGGTGACTCAGACTGCAGGCCTAAATATATATCTGCTTTGACGAACTACTACCAGAATTATTCTCGATCACTCTGTCCCGATTGTGTAAGACGATTGGAGATAAACCCTCTTCGCCTTTTGGATTGCAAAATTGAATCCTGCCAACCGGTGATTGAATCAGCTCCAAAAGGTATTGAATATCTTTGCCCACCGTGCAGCTCCCACTGGGTGCAGCTTCAAGAATATTTATCCGATACCGGAATCGCATTCGAAATTGATAATACCTTGGTTCGAGGCCTAGATTACTATTCAAGAACCGTCTATGAAATCAGCCCTCCAACCCAAAAAAGGACCAATGTGATAGCAGGGGGAGGCCGTTACGATGGCTTATTAGAACAATTGGGAGGGCCACCGACGCCAGGGATAGGATTTGGCATGGGAATAGAACGGGTAATTGAAAACGTTAAAAGGCTTTCAGTAAATTTTGAGATTGATCCAACACTAACCATCATGTTTGCCCATGTCGGAGAGAAAGCAAAAAAAGAGACAATACGCCTATCATCTCAAATTAGACAACTTGGAGAAGAGGCTTTCGTAGGGCCTTCAAGAGGATTAAGAAGTCAAATGCGTTATGCGTCCCACATGAATGCATCCCACGTAATAATCATTGGCGATGATGAATTATCCACAGGTTTATACACTATGAGGGATTTGAACAAAGGAGACCAAACCGAGATTACTGCAGATGGAATTTTGAATTTTGTTAGAGAATATGACAGTGGACGGAAGGTAGACTAAATGCTTCAACATGAAAACTCCGTTGCAGGAGTAATTGCACAAGCCCAAGAATACATGCAAGAAAACGAAATTAACGGCTGGCTGATTTATGACTACAAAGGGATGAATCCGATTTTTTCAGATACAGTCGGCTACATACCCAATATCACAAGGCCATGTTGGCTATGGATACCTGCAAATTCTGATCCGAAATTTATTGTAAGTTTTGTCGATCAAAATAGATTTGAACATCTAGGAATAGAGACGGAATTCTGGGTAAGTAGGGAACAAATGATCAATTCCCTGAAATCGCATCTGCCCTATCAAGCTAAGGTTGCCATGGAATATTCGCCTATGGGAGTTCTACCCAGAGTCACAAAAATTGATGGGGGAACCCTAGAGCTGGTCAAAAGCTTAGACGTCGAAGTGGTAACTTCTGCTAATTTAATTCAATATGCCACACAGAGATGGTCAGAAACAGAGCTAAACTCCCATCTGAAAGCTTCTGCAATTTTAACCTCCACAGTTAAAGAAGCATTCAATTTCGTCGGTGAAAATATAGGATCGGGTATTACAGAATTTGAGTTAGCAGAATTTATACGAGCTAAATTCACCGAACATAATCTTAAAACTCCTGACGGGCCAGTTGTAGCTATCAACGGCCATGCTGCAGATCCTCACTTTGAGCCAACAGAATCTAATTCAGTAACGATGCGTAAAGGCGATTGGCTTTTAATTGATCTGTGGGGAAGAATAGAAGATGAACCATCAGTTTGTGCTGACATAACTTGGACAGCATTTATTGGAGACAAAGTACCCAATAAACACCTAGAGGTATTCAACACCGTTATAGGCAGTCGGGATGCTGCAGTTTCCTTGCTAGAAAACGCTCACGCTGAAGGAAAACTCCTCCAAGGTTGGGAAGTTGATGCTGAAGCTAGGAACTATATTGATAAAATGGGCTATGGCAAATATTTCAGTCATAGGCTAGGTCACAGC
>CAYPXS010000154.1:0-3509 GCA_964414725.1 uncultured Dehalococcoidia bacterium | reverse complement strand
ATTGAGATTGACGAACCATCTATTCGATTACCTGTATTGTCCCGCCTGCAGTCTCAATTTTTTCCTTGGCAGATTTGGTAAATTTGTGGGCAGACACCTTCAAGTTTACGTTTATTTCACCTCTACCAAGAACTTTCAAAGGCAATTTTTGATCTTTCAAAACTCCATTTTCTGCCAAAGTTTCCAGAGAAACTTCTCCTCCATTTGGATAGGCTTTTAGTATGGTATCTAAATTGATCGCGTGGTATCGAGTTTTAAAAATATTAGTAAACCCTCTTAATGAAGGTAATCTTTTTATTAATGGTAGCTGACCACCCTCGAAACCAGGTCTTACTCCTCCCCCACTTCTAGACTTCTGTCCTTTCATACCTTTACCGGAGTAACTCCCATTTCCACTGGCATCACCCCTACCAATTCGCTTACGTTTTCTAGTTTTAGACCCTGCCGAGCTAACTGTGTGATTGTGCATTGTCATCGATAAGTACCTAATCTACCATTACCTTGTTATTTGGCTTCCGTAACCTCTACTAAGTGGCCTACTTTTTTCAACATCCCGATAATTGAATCTGTGTCTTCATGGACCACTGTGTGATTTAATTTTCTTAAACCCAAACTTTCTATAATCCTTCTCTGTTTTTGAGAATATCCAATTGTACTTTTCTTCCATGTAACGGAGATTTTTCCCATTTTATATCCTCTATTCAGCTTCTTCTTCAGCGGATGCCTGCTCAGTTTGCAATAATTCATTACGTTGAGCGTATTCACGCCGACGCGATATCTCTACATCGGGATCTTTTAGCATCTGGAGTCCCTTGAGAGTGGCTTTGACTACGTTCGTGGGATTGGTACTCCTCCTCACTTTAGTGACTATATCCTTCACCCCCGCTAATTCCACAACAGCCCTAACCGATTCTCCTGCTATAACACCTGTACCTGGCGGGGCTGGTTTCAGCATTACCATACTGCCCCCAAATTTAGCCGTGACATCATGAGCGATAGTGTCGCCTTTCAGCGGAATATCAACCATATTTTTTTGCGCATAAGTAGAGCCTTTTGTAATAGCGTCCGGCACGGCTGAGGCTTTACCCATACCTATGCCAACACGTCCTTCACCATCCCCAACCACAACCAAGGCACTAAAACTCAGGTGTCGTCCACCTTTCACTACTTTAGAAACCCGATTAATTCGAACAGTTCTCTCAGTGATTGGAGACTCTTCTTCCCTTTCTTTATTTCTTCTTCTGTCTTGTTTTTCCTGCATCTATATAACACCTAGAACCGGGTAATTTATATGTGTACCCTACTAAAATTTCAATCCTGCGTCTCTCGCTCCATCAGCTACCGCTTTAACCCTTCCATGATATTTATATCCCCCTCTATCAAACACTATCTCACTAATCCCCTTATCCTTTGCTTTTTTACCAATTGACTCACCAACCACTTTGGATATAGATATTTTTCCTGGCTCTTCCCCTTGAGTTTTTAGCTCGTTTTCCAATGAGGAAGCTGAAGCAATTGTATTACCTTCAACGTCATCAATTAACTGCGCATATATGTGTGAAATACTTCGATATACGGCTAACCTCGGCCTTTGTGGGGTACCGGAGATTTTTGACCTTAATCGATTATGACGAATAACTCGTCTATTTTTCCCATTGGAAGTCGACATAAATTATGCCCTCCTTGCGCTCTTTCCTGGCTTAAGCCTCACGACTTCATCTGCATACCGGATTCCTTTCCCGGTATATATATTTGGAGGTCTGACTCTACGTATTGTTGATGCCAATTGACCTACCACCTGCTTATCAATGCCGGTAACCTTTATGTAGTTATTCCCCTCCACTTCTAGTTCGGCACCTTCAGCTGGTTGAATTTCTACTGAATGGCTCAACATTACATTCAAAGTGATTCCTTTGCCTTTTTGTTGAACCCTATACCCAACACCTACTAACTCCAACTCCTTGGTAAACCCTTCACTCACACCAGTCACCATGTTAGCCAATAAGCTTCTAGTCAAACCATGGAAAGCTTTATGCTCACTCTCATCGCTAGGCCTAGACACTTTAATGGCATTGGCATCCAGCGTAACGGTCATATCCTGGTGAAAATTCTGGCTCAAGCTACCCTTGGGTCCCTTTACGGTAACTTCCGTTCCTTCAATAGCAACTTCGACGCCGGATGGCACATTTATTATTTGGTTTCCAATTCTTGACATAAACTTCTCCCTACCAGACGTAGAATAAGACCTCTCCGCCAACTCCATTTTTCTTGGCTTCGAAACCGGTCATAAGTCCCTTATTCGTTGACATCACTGCGATCCCTCTATTCCCATACACAATTGGAAGCTTGGAATTACTTGAGTATCTGCGAAGACCTGGTTTACTGATTCTTTGGAGCCCAGTTATTGCGGGTTCCCCTTTATTCCAATAGTGGAGATTCAATCGTATTTTGGCACCGACTTTCCCTTCGTCTTCTAGTTCATAGCCTTCAAGAAAGCCTTCTTTTCGCAAAATTTCTGCAATTTCGACTTTTAGCTTTGAACTCGGTATTTCAACAGACTCATGTCCGACCATGTTTGCATTCCGAATTCTTGTGAGCATATCTGCTATTGGATCTGTTACTGACATATTCTTTTACCTACCAACTTGCCTTTTTAACACCAGGTAACTCCCCTGCATGTGCCATCTCCCTAAATGCTATACGGGACAAACCAAAGTAACGGATATACCCATGTGGTCTTCCAGTCACTTGACAGCGATTTCTTATTCTCACAGGATTCGAGTTTCTAGGTAATTTCGACATTTCCGCCCTAGCCTCAGATCGTTGCTCAGGCGTGGATTTCGCATCTTTTAACACAGCTTTCAGCTGATTCCTTTTTTCGGCGTACTTCTCTGCTAATCTTCGCCTTTTCTCATTTCTTGCTACAGATGATTTTTTTGCCACTTCTATATCCTTACAAAATTCCTATTTCAATTTCGAATAAATGGCATTCCTGCCAATTCTAAAAATCTCATTCCTTCCTGGTCGTTTTCGGCTGAAGTTACTATCACAATTTGCATACCACGTATTCGATCGATTGAGTTGTAATCTATTTCAGGAAAAATAGTATGTTCTCGTATTCCAATTGAATAATTCCCTCTACCATCAAAAGAATTCCGTGACAAACCTTGAAAATCTCTAATCCTAGGCAAGGATGCATTTAATAATCTGTCAACGAATTCATACATGCGGCGCCCTCGAATAGTTACCATTGCGCCTATCGGCATACCTTCCCTTATCTTGAAACCTGCTATGGATTTCTTTGCCTTGGTAGTCACCGGTCTTTGTCCTGTTATACGACTCAAGTCGGCGGTAACATTTTCAATCGCTCTAGCATTTTGTAAAGCTTCCCCCAGACCTATATTAATCACCACCTTATCCAGCCTTGGTATCTGCATGGCGCTCGAGTAGCCAAATTCTTTCATCATTTCTGGGCCAATCTCATCTCTTATCTTTTGCAAAAGACGAGG
>CAYPXS010000153.1:0-3516 GCA_964414725.1 uncultured Dehalococcoidia bacterium | reverse complement strand
ATATCAAACAGTGGCTTGGTCAGACGGTCAAAGATGCTGAATATGTTGAAAAAACTTGTAAAACACAGTTAATCACGGCTATTAATAAACAACAAAGCGGATTTACTACCAAAGATTCTATTCTGTCTGATGCTGATGCAAATGCGTTTATGGAGGAATGCCTAGAGCGTATTGAGGCTGAGCTTGCGACTGAAGGCGAAACGGGTACTGATGTAGAAAAGGCAGTAGAAGAGGCGAAGCAGGAAGTGGAAATCGTGAAGGCTGGTGCTGAGCAAGTATTGGCGGAAAGAGAGATAATGGAGGCTGCTCAAGCTCGCTGCCGTAGAGACTCCTTTAATCCCAATAATCTAAGAGGGAAATCACGTGGTGCTTTTCTGGCTGAATGCTTGATGGAAGCTACTGCAAATAGTGGCGATTCAGGTGATATAGATTCTGATGTAGAAAAGGCAGTAGAAGCTGCTGAACAGGAAATAGAGATAGTAAAGGCTGGAGCCGAGGAGGTGTTAGCTAAAAGAGACCTAATAGCGTTGGCTCAAGCTCGTTGTCAACAAGATTTCTATGATCCAAGTAAGCGAAAAGGAAAACCACATCATGTTTTCATGAACGAATGTATGAGGGATGCCTCAGGTGATATCGACGAACTCATTGATACTGATATTGAAAAGGCAGTAGAAGCAGCTGAACAGCAAATGGCAGTGGCGAAAGCTGAAGCTGACCGTGCAGAAGAGGAAAGGGAGATAAGGGAAGCTGCTACAAGGCTTTGCCGACACGATTCCTTAAATCCCAGTAAGCGAAAAGGGAAATCACGTAATGATTTCATGAACGAATGCCTAAGGGAAGCTGCCGCAAATAGGGATGCCTCAGATGATATTGATACTGATATTGAAAAGGAAGTCGATATTGCGGAACAAGAATTGGAGATAGTAAAAGCTGGTGCGGAAGATGTATTCGAGGAAAGGGTAGCTTCACTTGAAGAAAAAGTAGCTGAACTTACAGAACTACTTGAAGCTTTACAGACACAATAAATGTGAAGGGTAGCGTCTTTAAGGCGCTACCCACTTTTAATCTGTGTTTATGATTAGTTTGGAAAGGATTTAATACAGTGGTTAGAAGGTTATAAAAGCGAAACCCCTGCAACTCCCAGCACTGTTAAGAAAGTTCCTGTGGCTCTGACAGCCAGAACTCTCCCGTTTAATGGTTCATTTAATAGTTTTAACATTGGTAGGCTGAGGATAAGGCCTATACCAAAGACAAAGATAGGCCTGCTGGCCATAACCGTCGACACCATGTAAATTTCTCCTGCATATATAGCCAGGAAGAAAAACAAGATTGCGAAGAAAACTAGAAATCCTTCAGTAAACCCGATCAGTACTAAGGATTTCGGTTTCCGGAAAATGGATACAACCCCATTTAGGACTCCTGGGAGCAATATTAAGGAAAAACATGTAAGTCCTCCAGACACTCCTCGGATCATATACTGTGTCCACATATCGACATCATCTGCAATTATTTTAGCTAGGAATTGACTAAGCCCAAAAAGAGTGCTGGCAAAAAAGAGAAGTAGCATCGCCTTAATATCAGCTCTGGATAGGCTCCCTCCCCCCGAAGGGGAAAGCGACACTAAAGTTGCTCCAAACACCGTTATTAATATACAGATCAAGGAATAAATTGTGACCGCTTCCCCTAGGAAGAAAAACGCCATTATCGCTACGAAAACAGGGTAGGTGGATACCACGGGGGCGACCCGGGATACGTCCTGTGATTCCATTATTTGGAACATAATAACTAGGTACATTCCAGAGGATATGCCAGAAAAAATTACGATGATTAGAGTATCTAAGTTCATCCCGGCAAACACGGACATGGGAATCGCTATGAACCCTAGGCAGATTTGTGCTGCTCCAACAGTGACTATGAATACCTTAGCGTTATCAACATGCTTTGATATCAGTAATTTGTCCAAAACTGAAACTAGTGCGAACGTGAAAGCACTGGCCAGGGAAAACCACATCCATTCCATTGGATTAACGGTGTCCTTGGGATTTAGTTGTCGATCCTAAATGTTTAGATCTAAAGTTCAAAAGTTTTGACCCAAATACCAGGGGAATCTGACTCATGCTGCATTTCTTCTCGCATCCTTTCGTTGTCAGGGTGGGCTGTCTGTTGTTTTTGCCACTCCTCAGTCTGCGAAGCGTTGGCGGAATCTAATTCATAAAATGTCATGTATTTGGGTGAACCTTCTACAACTTGATAGCGGCGTCCTCGGATTACACCATTAACCGTTTCGTAATTTGGGACGTAAATTTTGTTGTACCAATTGTTCCATTCATTTTCTGTGTTGCTAGGGATATTCATTCGCCCAACTTGTAGAGCTGGTGCCATAGGGCTTGAAGCTATTTCCTCTGTCAGCTCTGTTGGGAATATCATTTCGTATACGTTTCTTATGTATTTGGTTCCTATAACGTCTGGTGACATTCGTTTTGACCATTCAGTTGGATCGTTTTTCAATGCAACATATTCTGGCGATTGCATAACAGAAGGGTGTTCTAGTTCGTATACCGCCAAATGTTTCGGGCCACTTTTCACAGCCTCGTAGCGAGCCGCACTTAAAACCCCGGGAACTGACAATCTTTCTGATATATGTTCCTGGTTATACCACTCATTGAATTCTTCTTCGTACTCTGCGGGCACTTCACTCCAGACAGCGAGCATCCCGGTTCCTTTTAATTTGGCCATGGTTACCTCAATTCGTATACGGTTGCTTCCGGCAATATAACATACAGGTTTAGTAAAATAATTTTTTATAGTGTTGGTGCCAGTCACTGGTGAAGATGTTCTGTGGGTCCCACCTATCTTTGGCTTGGAGAAAATCTTCAAACTCCGGGTACCCAATCTCAACTTGTTCTTTTGATGCCCATCTGTGGTAGGTGAGATAAAAGTTACCGTTGTTTGATAAGGCCTCGTCAATAAGCGCCTGAAATTGTTCTCTGGCCTTTCTTAACCCTTCTCGATTATGCTCAATTAGAAGGTTGAAAATGATACATACATAATCCTTTTTGGCCCATCTTAAGAAAGATTCTGATTCTTTCTCAATTAATCTCACTGTGCCGTAGATAAGGTTGGCATCGTTGGATGAGAGGACTTTTTTTACGGATCGCATGAAGTGTACAAAATTGTCTTTAGGAACATATAACTCGGTTATCATCAGAGTTTTATAGACATCCCAGCCAAGAAACTTATTTAGCATGTCTCCGGCGTCTGGTAAATATGGACTAAATTGATGTTCATCGGACCAGTAATGTTGTCCATTGGTTTGAAGATAATGGGCAAGGTATTCCGTATAGGCCTTACTTTTATCAGTGTGAGCGAGAAGATACAGGTTCTTCCAATCCTCCGTCGATAACTCAACACCTGTCTTAGTTGCTATATGGGCATTTTCTGTTGGTGAATACACGGATACAATTCCCTTGGATAAGAAATCATTAGACCTTTCGTCCGTCATGTATTGGAAATCTC
>CAYPXS010000152.1:0-3574 GCA_964414725.1 uncultured Dehalococcoidia bacterium | reverse complement strand
ATTTAGAAATCCTTTTTAATCACCCAATGTGAATATAACCGGACACAAGTGATCCAATACGAGGTAAATTAAATGAGCATTACACCACTAGTTGAATATCACGACGCTACAGAAGACGTTAAGGAAATATATGATGACATAATGGCCACGAGGGGATCAGATTGGGTTAACAATTTTTGGAAAGCTCTTGCCGCCCAACCAGAATTACTTAGGCGAACCTGGCAAGGTGTAAAATCCGTAATGTCTGACGGGGCTTTAGATTCATTGACTAAAGAAATGATCTATATTGCTGTGAGTGCCACCAACAGCTGTGATTATTGCACCAACAGCCACACAGCGGCGGCACGATCTAAGGGCATGACAGATGATATGTTTGCCGAGGTAATGGCAGTGGTTGGCATGGCAAATCAAACTAATTCTTTAGCCAACGGTTTTCAAGTTGAAGTCGATGAACAGTTTAAGAATGGTGGAAGAGGCTAAATTCAGGCTCCTGGAAATAAAGCAGCCGCATCAGGGTTATTGGTCTGAAGTGGATCCGGTAAATCAGCATCTAAATTGTATTGAGCCAAAGGAGCAGCCATTGCCATTCTCGACTGTTTAGCAGCCTCAATCCCGGAAAAAGGACCCACCGGAACCTCCCCATCTGCATCGACAAATCCATAATCAGTTGCCAGCTCAGCCGTTTGAATTACTTTCCCGTTAAGACGCTCCAAATCTCCATTACTAGCCTTATTAAGTAGAGCAGCGACCGCCCTTCCGGTAAAAATTGGAGTTTCGCCACCTGGGAATGCTGCTGTCTCAGTAACTGCTCCTCCTGGATACAAAGTCACTGCCTTAACGCCGTGAGGTTTGAGTTCTGCTGCCATGTCCGCAGTAAGACGATCAAGTGCCGCTTTTCCAACCCCATAGCCCACGTCGAAAAGGTAAGTAACGCCGCCAAAACTGGATATCTGAACCATCAATCCAGATTTATTTGCGACCATTATTGGTGCAATGAGTGAACTCATAACGTATGCACTGCGCAATCCGATATCTATGGAAGCGTCAAAAACTGAGACCGGGCGTTCCCAAAATGGTTTCCCGAAATAAGGTGTCATAGCAACTAGGCCTGCATATGCACTATTAACGAGTAAATCGACCTGGTCCTCATGATCTGACAACTGGTCGACAAAAGCCTTTACTGCCTCGTCATCATTTTGATCAAGAGGGTGAGGAATAACCATGCCAGCGGAAGTACCCCTTGCAGCTTCCTCGGACAATGATTTCAAGGCAGCCTCGTTACGGGCTGTAGCGTAGACTTTACATCCATCTTCCTTAGCTAAGACTAAAGCAATACCTCGACCAAGGCCTCTCGATGCTCCGGTTACCACACATACCTTACTCATTATTTTCTCCTTGTTTTAACTGAAAACAATAAACATCGCGATAAGCGTTTATACCGTAATCAAATTTTATGTAATCCCAAGTAGCGTAAGTCTATTTCAATCAACATTATTCACTGAGTATTTCTGCTATTTTAGCTTTTGCCAGAACCTGATCTATTCCGATCCCAACAGAAACGGAACCATTTGGATTCAAGGTACCAACTGTTTTACCAAATTGTGACCCCTCACAAATCACCGAAACATCGTACTCTTTCCAATCAATTAGTTCTGGGTACAAAACTGATAAGACAGTTATTGGATCATGCAAACTAAATGAATTTCTCCCGGTAGTTTCAAAAACGGTGTTCAGGAGTCGTCGTATAATTTTTTCACCTGCCGAATTACCAGCAAGCCAATCGGTTTCCTCTTTCTTTACCGAGGTGATACGGGTTATATCTAGCCCACACATCTTTATATCTATTCCTGAAGAGAGAACAGCATTAGCAGCTTCCGGATCGCAATAAATATTAAATTCTGCATATTCCGTGACATTTCCGGGAACATTTACCGCCCCACCCATCAAATTAATTGATTTGACCCAATCTACTAACCTTGGCTGTTTTTTAAGTGCCAATGCGATGTTTGTTAAAGGGCCAACTGGTACTAAAATGAGTTCCCCTTTATTCGCTTCAGCTTCCCCAATAATAAAGTCCACTGCATGAATTTTCTGTGGACCAATTGAAGGGCTAGGCAGTGACACATGAAGGCCCGTCTCTCCGTGGATTTCAATTCTGTGTGACTTAAATTCCTCAAATTCTTCAGGTGAGGTCGAAGCTTCATTCAGTGCACTAGCATCCCCGACATACACTGGAACCTCAATTCGGTCCATATAGGTCAGCAGGCTAAGAGCGTTACCAGTAGTGTGTTCAATAGATGCATTCCCACCGACGATCGTTAATCCACGTACATCCAACAATTCAGATTTTAATGCCATAATTATAGCGAGAAGATCATCATTTCCTGGATCGGTGTCCAGGATTATTTTGGTCTTATTCATAGATAGACCTCATTAAAAAGGTAAAATGCCTGTTTTATATTGTATTCAGAGTACCGGATAGTTGAGTGGCAAACCAACAGTATTCAAAGCATAGCGACTGATATGCCATCTACCCAGATTTGCACTCAGCAGATCATCCAAATTATCTCCACAGAAGGCTATATTAGTAGGGGCTGCCATAAGAGTTCCTTCATAATCATGGACCAGTACCTCAAGAGTACCCTTTGTATCTAATCTGAAAATGGTGTCAGGCCTGTAGCATGATATATAGAGATTGGCATCTGCATCAAAAGCCAAACCATCCGGTACAGCATTAGGTATTTCAATTACCGTTTCAACTACCCCTGCTTCCCCTGCTTCATTAATGGATATTTTTTCAATCCTTGGTGGATTAAGACTAACCGCCACATACAAGTCTGTGCCACTTGGCGAAAAACAAATTCCGTTCGGAAAAGTATTTGGAACCTCCGACCAAACTTCCGTTTGCCCACCTGGGCTAATCTTAAAAATCTTGCCATTATCCTTCTTCCACCCGCCAGAATCTGTAACGTACAGATTTCCATTCTTATCGAAAGCAGGGTAATTGGGTCCAATCATGGCAACATCTGGTGTCCCTACAGAATACTCAGTTAAATTTCCATCATTATTGGTTTTATATACTTTGTTACCACTGCAGATATATAAGCTACCTGACCCGTCTTGACATAAACCTCCGACAAAATTAGGGGCCTGGGCAAACTGCTCGAAGTGATTGTTTTCTACATCAATGCGATAAATCTGCCCCCCTTCACCGCCCGCATAAGCATAACCATCACTCCCCCAGGTTATACATTCAGGGTGATCAAGCCCTTCGCCAAAGCCACCAACACAATAAGACACGTCATTTTTAACATCTAAAATAGACATATTCGCCTCAGCTGATTTCAGAGTTTGCTATCTGTTTTGTTAAGACTACCTCAAATGTAAGTTCTTTTTTTGTTCCTCAGTCATGAGGAAGACAGAAATATGAATAAGATGTAGCATGTGCTCATTAACAGCTGGAAAATTTTTCACATGGCTTCTCAAAGAAAATTTTAGTAGAGGTACTGCTGATGAGCTACGAAGAAATCAATAGAGATTCGATAATATGGATGTATGAAAGGATGCTCACAAT
>CAYPXS010000151.1:0-3661 GCA_964414725.1 uncultured Dehalococcoidia bacterium | reverse complement strand
ACCCTCATTATCGGGGTAATAGGCTTTCCTTTGATAGCGTCGAAGGATCTCTTGTACTCTTTAGGTTCTACCGGTGAATGCTGGGTATCAAAAAGTATAAAATCCAGTCCTGAATCAGCCAACATGACCATGTTGTCCTCAAAAACAGATCCGGCAGTACCAACAACCGTTTTACCCGCTTTTAATCGATCTCTCATCGGATTCATGTATCTCTCCTTGTACTATTAAGTTTTTCTTTGCACTTAGAATTTACGCAACCTAATTCTCATTCCCCGTAAAGTAGGGCAGGGGTGATTCTATCACTAACGTTAAGGCCCGTGACGAGATTGCTCTTTATCTAAGAGGCAACGACAAATTACTTCGTAAATTGATTAGATAATCCAATTTCAACAAAGACTATTTTGTGCAGGATAACAGTGAGCCTACTACTCGTATCGCAGTGCTTCAGCAGGATAAGTTTTGCTGGCTTCATTAGCTGGTATGACGCTAGCTAAAATTGAAGCGATGATGGTGATACCAATCAGTACTCCAACCTCCCCTATAGGAACACTAAATTTAGCGCCTTCGAGCTCTTTGGAGATTTCCAGAAAAATCAACCATGATTGGAGTATTCCAAGGCATATTCCAACAAATATACCCAATAGAGTTATAAATGAAGATTCAATCAAAAATTGGGTGCGAATCATGCTTGATCTAAATCCTATGGCCCGAAGAACTCCTATAGATTGCCTTCGCTCAACCACTGCCCTTACTGATAGAACCCCGATTGCGGCAACACCTACAACTAATCCCAAACCACTAAACCCTTGGAAAAGTTTGTTGAATGCGTTACTAGTAGCTCTCTCCTCCTCCAGTTGGTCTATAAGACTCACGGCGTTCATACCATTAGCTAAAAAGATTTTTTCTAACTTTTGTGAGTAATTTGAAGCATCACTTTTATCTTTCAAGGAAAAGTAAAATGTATCTAAAGGTACATCTTCTTGAGCAATTTTGGGACCTAATGACAGGGGTGAATAAAAAGTGGCTCCACTAGCCCCAAACCCGGTTCCTGAAGCAAGTCGCTCAATCACACCTATAACGGTCAATTGAGTTGGATCTAACGAACTCCTTCTTTTCTTCATTTCTATTCGAAAAGAATCCATTGGTTTTAAATCGCCGGACTCTATAAATGAGGTCTTAAAACTCCTATCTGGAGGTCCGAAAGGATCTCCTGATGGAATTATTGTCGCATTCGCGACTACCAGAGTTTTGTCACTCATTAATGCCTGCCAAATCTCCCTATCTGTGGACCCATAATTAGGATCAAAATGGGCCATTTCCCACAAAGTTGAGTCAAGAAATTCATCTTCTAATGAAACAAGTTTAGCCCCTTTATAGGTATTGTTTTCGCCTTCAAATTCCTTAACCTCTACACGAACATTGGACGCACCAGAGACCACTTCAAAATCTGACATATTCAAAGAGGATCTTACGTCCCCCGTGATTGGAAGATCCGGTGTGATAGTAGCCTTGATATCGTAACCTCCAGTCACTCTTTGAGGCTGTTCAGTGGTCACATCTTGTATTCCATTTAAAACAGAGAAAATCATAAGTGTGAAAATGATCAAAGCAAACATAGCTACAGTTAGCCCTGTCCTAAACTTAGCCGCCATTGGATAGCTTATAGCAGTCTTAGTCACCGCTTTCAATCCAGAAAATCTAGATAAAATTAGATTAAGAATCGCAATCAATATTCGCGTATTTGACATCAATAACCAAACAGCTGCAGCAGTGGAAATCGCTCCTCCAACAGGCCAAAACCATGGTCCTGGTTCAGACAAGTCAGCCATCCATCTGTTGAAAAAGTCAAATGGTAGAGAGTTTGAAATAAGAACTAAACCTCCTTCCAAAGTACCCGCGATTTGATTACCGGTTTCTATGTCCCTTACAAATTTGGAACACAGGTATCTAACAAATAATCCAACAGTTAAAGCAGAGCCAATTAGTCCTATGGAAAAGCTGGCTCCAGTCTCTGTTGATATTCCAGAAACCAATAAAAGCAATGAGAATATCCCCGGAATAAGGTAATTATGTTTTCCAGATAAATTGAATAGAGAAGTCAAAATATTTATCGGCCAAACCACCGGAAATAGCAGCAAAAGACCAAAATTTCTCATCCGTCCCCCGTTTCCCCTAACTATCCAAAGCAATTGCCTGACTGGGAATATTAAATTCCACATAAAATCCTTAGCCTTTTTAGTAAAAGGGTCTGGAGTTTTTTTAACAAACTCATCTTTTAGTCCTCTGATTGCAACAACGATGTTCAAGTTGCTGGCTCTATATGCGGAGAAGACTACCGTAATGAAAGTTAGTATCAATCCACTTGAAAAAGATATCAAAAGAGAAACGACAGAATAGTATGGTGTAATTACAAAATCGTCAGAATCGATTAGATCTTGAAGAATAAATACCAGTCCGAAACTTAACCCCACACCAACAAGGGTTCCTACTATTGCAGCGAGAAAAGCGTATATAGTGCCTTCAAATGTAAACAGCTGAACTAAATCCCTACGTTTCAAACCTACTGCTCTTGCCATTCCCAATTCCGTAGATCGGGCAGCAGCGAGTAACACAAATACCAGAAAAATTAATAGCATCCCCACCATAATGGAGAAGGACCCAAAAATAGAAAAAATGGTAGTTACCCCTGTTGCTACAGTTTCCGCCAATCTAACACTGTCACTCTTTTGGTCATCAACTCTCAAGATTGTTAAGGCTGGTGAAAGTGCTGATATTTTGCCGGCATCTTCTTGAAGTCCAGATTTATCTAATATGCCAAGAAGAATCAATTGATTCTGATAATCACTTATTTCTTTTATGAAGTCATCCCCGAAGTCATCGGATGTTAAGTACCCTGATAATTGGCTAAGGGTTTCGGAGGTTTCTTTGTCAGTTTGCTTAATGTCATTAGACTCTTCTAAGAGTATTTGGGGAATTCCATTGCCTTTAAGTATTTCAAACATCTCTGTTGCGACATCAGTATTCGTAAGTTCCGATCTTAGAAATTTTGTGACATCCTCCGACAGTCGGAGTGAAGCTTCCCCTTCCCCGGTATTTGAGACATAAACGTTGGTTATCTGCCCTTCCTTACCAAGCAATTCTTGTAATTCATTGAGGCTAAACAATATGTATGGGTTTCTACCACCACCAGCTAACCCCCCGTTCTTAAGGACATCGCGAATTGAAAACTGAAATTTACCTGACTGCGTATAAACGCTAATCCGATCTCCTTTTTGGAGCTTTAAAGTTTCACTTGAATCAGAATTTATATAAATTTCATTATCTAGAAGTGAATTGATGACTACAGTTTGACCTTCCAGGTTTTGTAATTCATCGTAATTATCAGAATATTCTCCATCGACCCCCCGGATTCGCATATTACTTTCAGCCAATCCGAGAACGTCGTTTGAAGCTGGTAAATTAATTTCTATCAGAGGCAAGAGAGCCCCTATGTCTTTATTGTCTTTGCTTACTTGCTCGATATTTTGAAACTGAGCAAAATCGAAATATTCTTCTCCTACAAGTTGCCTTCCTGGGCCTTTGATAATTTCATCAGTTGGGCCAAGGAAATCTAAGGCTACAGACCTAACTGAATATCGAACGGTATCTCCAATTCCTAAAG
>CAYPXS010000150.1:0-3673 GCA_964414725.1 uncultured Dehalococcoidia bacterium | reverse complement strand
GGAGTCGAATATGTCAAATCTTAGGGAATTAAGAAGAACTTATGGATTTGACGAAGTTGCTATCGCTCCTGGTGCGATAACCGTCAATCCGGAAATGACAGACACATCATTCAAATTAGGGGATGTGAGTATAAGCATTCCAATCCTCGGGTCGGCAATGGACGCTGTTGCGAACCCAAGCTTCATAGGTAAAATGCATGAGCAGGGTGCACTTAGTGTAATGAATTTGGAAGGGGTTCAGACCCGCTACGACGACCCTGAATCGGTTCTTTTAGAGGTGGTGGAAGCTGGCAACGACATGGTCACTACTGTAATGCAGAAGGTATATTCAGCTCCGATTAAAGAAGACCTGATAGGGAAAAGAGTTGAAGAAATAAAATCGACAGGCTCAAAATGTGCGGTATCGTTAACTCCTGCAGTCACAAAAGCCTTCGCCCCGCTCGCTGTAGAAGCTGGAGCAGATATGATCGTTGTTCAATCCACAGTTACAACTGCCCGCCACTCTTCGAATAGCATTAGAGGTCTTCAATTTCCTGAATTACTCGAGATGGTCAAAGTGCCCATAGTAGTGGGCAACTGCGTCGGTTATGAAGTGGCCACCGAAATCATGGAAACCGGCATACATGGAGTCCTTGTTGGAGTCGGACCTGGAGCCGCCTGTACGACCAGAGAGGTGACTGGAGTCGGAATACCTCAGGTCACAGCCACTATGGATTGCGCGCAAGCTAGAGATGATTTTTTCCAACGAACTGGAAAATATGTCCCAATAATAACTGACGGCGGCATTAGAACGGGCGGGGAGCTTTGTAAAGCAATCGCCAGTGGAGCAGACGCCGTAATGATCGGTACTCCATTAGCACAATCTGAAGAAGCCCCGGGGAAAGGGTTCAATTGGGGTATGGCAAGTCCGCACCCAGCTCTTCCAAGAGGAACCAGGGTCAATGTTGGAGTAAAGGGAACTTTGAAGGAATTATTTTATGGGCCGTCATCCGTTTCAAATGGGACTCAAAATTTGATAGGAGCTCTCAAAGTGTGTATGGGTATGGTAGGAGCACGGAATATCAAAGATATGCATTCCGCAGAAGTGGTAGTAGCTCCTTCTATAAAAACCGAGGGGAAACATTACCAACTAGGATTAGAATAACCTCCAGTAAAGATCATCCCGATTAAACGTCACTCTTTTATCAAAGGTGCTCTCAACATGGTGTATTTAATTCAATAAGCACAGCTCGCTGATCATTACTTAAGTCACTTAAAACGGTAACCTCTCCAAGTGGAAAATAATGTTTAGCAATCTCCGATGCTACGGCACCTTGATCAGAATCAATTTCGAACAGTATGACACCCGGATTGGCCATTTTCTCTCTGGCTTGTGCCAGTAATTCTTTTATAAGAGTTAGCCCATCTTCTCCTCCGTCCAGAGCCATGATTGGCTCCTTAAGAACCTCATCTTGTAAAAAATCTAGTCGGTCTCGTCTAATGTAAGGAGGATTACTAACCAATATATCAATGTTATCTGTAACGGGTTCAAGTAAATTGCCGTTCCTAAGTTTTACTCTAGAATACTGACCGTGGGTTCTCCTATTCTGATCCGCAATTCCCAATGCGGATTTGCTAAGATCGACTGCAACAACATTTGAATTTGGGATATTCACAGCCAAAGACACTGCTATTGCACCGCTACCTGTCCCCACATCCACTATATTTATTTGATTTTTCCTCAATAATTTAGCTTTTGTAATAACCATATCGACCAAAAGTTCAGTTTCTGGTCGTGGAATAAGCACATCTTCCGAGACTTCAAACATCAAACCATAGAATTCTTTAGTTCCGGTGATATAAGCCAGAGGTTCTCTTTGAATCCTTCTTCTTACCAACGATTCAATGTTATCGACATTGTCCTCTGATAGATTTTCTTCCAAATCCCTGAACATCGTCGCCCTATCGATCTTTAGAACATGCCTTAGTAGAACTTCGGCCTCAAGCTTGGCATCAGGTGAGCCTGTCTTCATGAGTTCTTGGCTTGTAGTATTAAGGGTTTCCCTAAGGTTCATAAGCTAGCATTTTCCAACTTTCTAGCTTGATCTTCCTGAACCAGTGCCTCAATGAATTCCATTAAATCCCCATCCAATACCTGTTCCAGGTTATAGCTAGTAAACCCTATCCTATGATCAGTAATTCTTCCTTGTGGGAAATTGTACGTTCTAACTCTTTCCGAACGATCTCCAGAACCTACCTGTGACCTTCGCACGTCAACAATTTCTTGCTGCTGTTTTTCTATTTCGGCAGCTAGTAACCGGGACCTGAGCACTGCAAGGGCTTTTTCTTTATTTTTATGTTGAGATCTTTCATCTTGACAGGTGGTTACAACCCCTGTCGGTAAGTGAGTAATTCGGACAGCTGTCGCAACTTTTTGTACATTTTGCCCACCATGACCGCTCGCGTGATAGATATCTATCTGTAAATCTTCCTGATTAATCTCAATATCTACTTCCTCTGCTTCAGGCAACACTGCTACAGTCGCAGCAGAAGTGTGTATCCTCCCACTGGATTCAGTAGTGGGAACCCTTTGGACTCGATGAACACCACTTTCGTGTTTCAATTTGCTGTACGCCTGATCCCCACGAACTTGGAAAGTGATTTCCTTTAAACCTCCGATACCTGTTGAATTAGAATCGATAACTTCCAATTTCCAACTCAACCGCTGGGCCAACCGCGAGTACATTCTGTATAAATTCGATGCAAATAAACCTGCCTCTTCTCCTCCCGTACCAGCTCTAATTTCGATAATCACATTTTTGTCATCATTCGGATCTTTAGGAACTAATGCAAGGCGCAAATTCTGTTCAGCCGCATCTTTCTTTTCTTCTAGGTCAGATTGTTCATCCTTGGCCATAGATAATATTTCTGAATCAGTTTCGGATCTGATCAGTTCGCGTAACTCAGAAATTTCTCTCATCACTTCCCTGTATTCCCGAGCAAGTTCCACAACCTCTCTCATGACAGATTGTTCCTTGGCATATTGCTGAACTTTAGTGTAATCGGCCACCACTTCTGGATCAGCTAACAATCTATTCAATTCCTCATATTTTTCTTCAACCGAGGAGAGTCTTTCTAACATGAATTCATCCCGAGAATACTAACTATCAAATCAAGCATAAATCATAACGTGAAGACACCTGAATTACCATAATTTCAGAATCATATGTATGTAGTTTTTTTTCATGAACATAAATTACACAATTTTGGGCTTATTGACGCGCGGCCTTCTATTTTAAATAATTCACATTATGGAATTTACGTAGCGCTCTTCAAAATGTGTACTATGGAAACTGAGAGGCTTGTATGAATGTACCTGAAATAGAATTGAGAAAAGTTACTAAAGAGGATGTGTCGAGAATAAGCGAGTGGCTTGCAGACGACGCAGTCTCAGAAAATTGGTTTGGGAGGTATTCATACGGTGATCCAGCCCACCTCGGATATCATCCAGAAATTGCCGACCAATTTTCTGAAGAAAAATGGGAAGAAACCTTTTCAAATCCTGCACACATAATATTATCAATATATACGGTTGAAGGATCGCATATAGGTGAATCACATATTGCCATCGAAGAATCCCTGGGTGATGGTCAAATATCTATTCTCATTGGGGACCGAGAAATGTGGCATCACG
>CAYPXS010000149.1:0-3676 GCA_964414725.1 uncultured Dehalococcoidia bacterium | reverse complement strand
GAACCCCATAGTTTATGATAGAAACATATTAATAAAAGCTAATTTTGACTATCTAAAACCTTTTCAAAGGCCTTGCCGATTCTCTTGCTGGCTTCCTCGAGGTGTTCGAAAGGAGCACGAGTGAAAGCCAATCGGAAATGAGCATCATCTAACGAACTATCAACGTAAAAAATAGACCCTAGTGGAAAAACAACCCCTTCTTCTGCCGCTGCTTGAATCAAGTCAAATGCTTTTGTTTGAGTGCATTTGACCCAAAGGAAATAACCTCCTTCTGGTTCTTCTAATTCAACGTACGGGCCACAGTATTTTCTCAAGGAATCGATCATTGTTCTGCATTTGGACTTGTACAAATCCCTCATAGAGGCGATATGGGCGTCTAGTTTTCCAGATTCTATTAGATCTGCTAGAGCATAATGAACCAATGGGCTGTTTCCCATATCGAACCTTACCTTGGTTAAAGGTTCAGCAAGTTCATCTCTTGCCTGGATCCAACCAGATCTCAATCCAGTTGCTAATATTTTGCTAAAGCTGCACATTTTAATGACGCCATGGCCGTCAGACAGAGCAAAATAGGACGGAGGGGGGGGTGTGTCGTAATAGAGTTCCGTGTAAGCAGCATCTTCTGCTATAAGGATCTTGTATTTCGCGCAGATTTCGAGAATCGCTTCTCTGATTTCTAATGTTGTCACATTTCCCATTGGGTTATGGTAATCCGGAATCGTATAGAAAAGTTTTACTCTTTTTCCTTCAGCCACTAACGATTCGACAGTTTCTTTAAACAAATCAGGATTGATTCCTTCTTTGTCCATGGGCACCTCTATAACATCGGCTTGGAATCCCCTAATTGCTCGCACGGTCCCTGAGTAACTGGGAGATTCGACAATGGCTATGTCGCCAGGTCCAATAAAAGCCTTACAGACATTTTCTAGGCATCCTGAGCTTCCATTGTGCATGATGATGTTATCAGCTAGAAGGTTGGTGCCTTCTATTTTGTTTTGTCGATCGGCTATCAACTGTCGCAAACCTTCGTAACCAAACCACCCCCCGTACATAAGAGAATCCCTAAAATTATCCTCTATCGATTTTGAGAAACTTTCAATTAAATCTTTTGTGGGAAGAGCCGTATCATCGGGAATTCCGCCGGCTAAAACAATGGGATCTGGATGTTCTGTGGGAAGTCTCCAAAAACGACCAGCATCAGTGGCGCTTCCTGCACCAATACCCCTCGCTGCATCTGAGAGTAGATCGTTCTCTATATCCAACGTTTGCCACTGCCGAGCAATCGTTTCCTTTTCAAATTGAACCATATAAGTAGACCTTATGCTTGTTTATATTTGAGGTGAATTATCCAGTTGTTCGTTTTACTTAAAATAAGGATAACCTTTCGTGCCTAACTAGTGAAGCAATAAAGAGATATGAATCAAGGGGACGAGGTTACTATCTATTCATGGTGGGATCTAGGGCATCCCTTAAACCGTCACCCACAAATGTGAAACCCATGGTGATGATGGCGATCATCAGGCTAGGAAATAGACCCATATGCCAATATGTTCTAACATAGCCAAGGCTCGTTGAGATCATTTTTCCTAGGCTTGGGACAGGTTCATCAATTCCGAGTCCCAAAAAGCTAAGTCCCGCTTCATTGAAAATTACTGCTGGTACTTGGAATGCGAGCAGCACCGCCAAAATAGGTATGATATTAGGGAAAATATGTCTGAAAGCTACCCTAAATCTATTTGCCCCAATTGCTTGGGCTGCAATGACGAATTCCCTCTCTTTAAAAGCCAAGAATTGGCCTCGGGTTATGCGTGTTTCTACAACCCAACCTGAGATTCCCAAGGCAAATATAACATTCCACATTGAATGACCAAGTAAGCCCATAATGAACATAGCGATCAAAAGAGCAGGGATTCCGGTTGCAATTTCTATTATTCTCACCACAATTTGATCTACCCAGCCACCTAAGTATCCACCCAGCGTACCCAAACTTATTCCAATACTCAGGGTTATAACTTGCACTCCCAAAGCAACAATAATTGATGTTCTTGTGGCATATATAATTCGACTTAAGTAGTCTCTGCCCACGGCGTCAGTTCCAAAGATGTGTCCCCAACTGGGGGGTTGCCTTGCTTCTGTTAGATTTCCTACATCGTAAGAAGTTGGCGCCAAAAAGTTTGCGAAAGCTGCTATAAATAAGCACACGATGACCACGCAAAAACCAATGACAGCTAACTTGTTGCGTTTAAAACGCCACATAAAATTAGCTTTCCGTCTCTTTTGTCCCTTTTCTTCCGCTTCTTTAAGGCTGGTCATGTTTTACGATCCGTTAACCGCACTCGAGGATCTGCCCAAGTGTATAGGATGTCACTGATGAAATAAGTTAACCCAAATAAGACAGCCACAAGCATGAAAATACCCATAATGACCGGGTAGTCCCTGTCAAAAATGCTGGTGACAAAATGGCGACCAATTCCTGGTACCCCAAAAGTGTTTTCTATAAAAATACTTCCCGTCATCAGGTTTGGAATTAAAGGGCCTACTAAAGTAATAATCGGAATTAAAGCGTTCTTGAACACATGACGTAAGACAACTACAGGCTCTGCCAAGCCCTTGGCTCGTGCGGTCCGAATATAATCTGATCTCATGGCTTCCAGCATGCTTACCCTAGTAAAACGCGCGATAAGGCTTGTGGGGGCTAACGAATAGGCAACCACAGGTAGGACAATATGCTGCCAAGTTCCCCAACCTTGAGTCGGTAGAAGGTCCATTTTCACCGAAACAAACATAACTAGCCATACTGCGACAGCGAAATTAGGAACAGTAATTCCTGTTGTAGCTAAAAATGTGACCGTGTAGTCGAGAAGACTATTTTGGCGAAGAGCAGCAATAATACCTACAGGTATCCCAATTGAAAATGCAATTATGAGAGTGAAGGCTCCAATTTTAGCAGTTGCTGGCCAGCCTCTAGCAATTGTTTGCCAGACAGTATCAGTTTTGTATATGAAGGAATTTCCAAGATCTAAATGAAGCAAATTCCATAAATATTTTGCGTATTGAACGTGAATGGGCTGGTCCAACCCATACTTCTTCATCATGTTTTCTTTTGCGGCCCCTTGTAATGGTATTTCTCCCTCGTTCCAAGGCGTACCTGGTAACCATCTAACTGCCAAGAATAGAATCAGAGAAATGATCAAGACGGATCCGAGTAACCCGAGTAACCTTCCTAAGGAATATCTAATCATGCCCAGACTTTCCCTTCATTCATATTACGATGCAAGCTCCGATAATTTATCTGCAAGTAAATCTATTTCATCTTCTAGCAGATAAAAAGCGGCAGCTATCCGCATTGATTTAGTATCTGGGTTATGGGCCGTTAGGATTCTATGATTATTCCAAAGCCAATTTCCTGGCTCTGGGTGATTAAGTCCTGCCGTAGAAAAACAGACAATGCCAGTACTATCCATCCGATTCATCGGTGTTTTGATGGTAATTCCTGGTATGTCTACTAGGCGTCTTTTTAATTGGTCTGCCAAATCGTGGCTTCTCACATATATATTTTCTGGCCCAATGTTGTTGTGAAATTCTAAAGCTTTGATCGCAGAAGCATGTGTTGCCCAGTACCTTGTACCAAATTCAAAGCGCTGTGCTGTCTTCAGACTTGTGTAAGACAGTGAGT
>CAYPXS010000148.1:0-3722 GCA_964414725.1 uncultured Dehalococcoidia bacterium | reverse complement strand
AGGTGAATCCTTTCTGTATTTCCCAGTTAAGAATCCATTGGCGAGAGGAAAGTATGGGAGAATACCAACCCCATATTTGCCGCAAAAAGGAATTAACTCTTGTTCCACATTCCTTTCGAGCATACTATAGTGAGGCTGAGCACTGACAAAAGTCTGTATACCCAATTCTTTTGAAGTCCACACAGACTCGCAAACCTGCCATGCGGAAAAATTTGAACACCCAAAATATCTTATTTTTCCTTGAGTAACCAGATCATTCAATGCTCTCAAAGTCTCTTCCACTGGTGTGGTTGGATCCCACCAATGAATCTGATATAAATCTATATAGTCTGTGCGCAATCTGGTCAGACTTTGCTCTACTTGTTCCATAATATGCTTTCTTGAGTTTCCAGCTTGGTTAGGTCCTTCCGACATACGACTTGAAACCTTAGTGGCTATCACAGCCTGTTCTCGCCTACCTTCCAATGCCTTCCCTATATATTCTTCAGAGAGCGTATTGCCATAACTATTCGAGGTATCAATTAAATTAATGCCGACATCAAACAGCTGACTTATGACTTCATTTGAACTCTGGTAATCCAATCTTCCACCAAAATTATTAGCCCCCAGTCCAACAACAGAAACTTCCAATCCAGAATTTCCTAATTTCCTGTATTTCAAACTTCAACTCCTAATGAATTATTATTTTCTCAGGCCTAGATATAAAATAGCCGTCCTCTTTGGTGATTCGCAGGGCAAATGAATGTGAATCTATATCCAAAGCCATCTCACGATCCTCAATAGGCCATTGAGGGTATAAAGGGTTTTCATATTTTTGGGATTCTTCTCCCGATATCACCAATGAGCATACAGCTTCATTCTCTGGCTTTCGACCTTGGAGGAGGTTCCTCATATAAAGACCGCATTGCTCGTCCTCGTCAGCCCTTATTTTCCCTTCAAGACCCATTGCCACCAATGTGACTATTTCCGGTTTGGAATAAAGGATATTTTTGACTGTCGCATCGGCAACTGCGAACGATCCTCCATATACAATTTCCGCCTGGGAAGCGGCAGTGACCCCTACAGTGCCTGCTCTGGTAGATTGAATAATAGTTTTACCTGTCAAATCGACATTCTTCAACTCATAGGGAGAATTCCCAAAATCAAAGCCTTCTGGTTTTTTACCACCAACCTCCCCCATCAAAAGGTCTCCTCTACCTTGTTTTTGAAGATCAAAAGCCTCTTCAATTTCTGCGACTAATACGATCTCTTTGGCCCCGTTCTCAAAAGCCACAGCCTCTGTCGTGAAACATCGAAAAACGTCTATAACTACCACAAGTCCCACTGCATCTTGGGCTCCAGGCAGCAAACTTCCCATTCTTATTTCCAAATTAATCTTCCTGTTCTCTCAATTCCATAGGTAGGTTAAAAGTTATATTTTCTTCTTCGCCCCCCATTTCAATTACTTTGTCGGGTTTAATAAAATCTATAATCTCCTTAACAAGTGAATCAGGTGTGGAGGCGCCTGAAGTTATTCCGACATTAGCTACACCATCCAACCAATTCATATCAAGCTCTTCAACGCTATTGATCAAAAAAGCTGGCAGTCCGTTAGCTTCCGCAACATCCTTTAATCTATTGCAATTAGAGCTATTTTGGGCTCCTACCACTAAAAAAACTTCCACATGACCGGATATTTCTTTCACTGCTACCTGTCTATTGGTTGTTGCATAGCAAAGATCGTTTCTTACCAATACATCACTAAAAGAATTCTGAATATTTTGTATGGATTTTTCGGTATCGTCCACGGAAAGGGTAGTCTGGGTTAGTACTGCAATAGGAGTTGATTCATCCCATTTTGGCGAATTGTATGGTTCCCTATCGTCTACAATTTCCATGTCCGTTTGGCCAGTCGTACCTTTGACTTCCTGGTGACCCTTATGGCCGACAAGGATTATTTTTCTTCCCTCACGGTCATATTTTTTTGCCTCATTATGAACTCTAATCACCAAAGGGCACGTGGCATCTAAAACATCCAATCCTCGTTCTTTTGCTTTCATGAAATCATCTGGAGCCGAACCATGTGCTGAAAAAACCACCTTTGAACCATGAGGGATATCCTCGACGTTCTCTACGGTTATCGCACCTTTTGATTCCAAATCATTAACGACATGTGGATTATGAACGATCTGATGCTTAACATATACAGGAGATCCATACTTCTTCAAAGCCAGCTCGACAATATCTATAGCTCTGACCACGCCAGCACAAAACCCCCTTGGCACTCCCAAATAAACGTTCATTTATCCCTCCAAGAACAGCAAATA
The DNA here is from genome assembly GCA_964414725.1 of uncultured Dehalococcoidia bacterium. Taxonomy (GTDB): domain Bacteria; phylum Chloroflexota; class Dehalococcoidia; order Lucifugimonadales; family UBA826; genus UBA11996. Next base: position 1,416 of record CAYPXS010000148.1, on the reverse strand, counting down.
TCGGACACTAAACCTAGGATATCAAAATTATCTTTTGCTCGGGTTCATCGTCACATTGTAGTCGTAAACTCTGAGTCGTTGTATACTAAAGTCAATAACTGTCGTACTGGAGATTCCACTCTATATGAAATTAGCTCAGCGGATGAGTCGTCTCGGCACTGAAACGGCCTTTGAAGTACTAGCCAAAGCGCAGCAGTTAGAAGCCCAAGGTAAGCATATTATTCATCTTGAAATCGGGGAACCTGATTTTGAAACCCCCGCGAATATTGTTGAAGCCGGTAGGCAGGCATTATCTGATGGATTTACTTCCTATAACCCCTCCCCTGGGTACGACGATTTAAAAGATTCCATAGCAAAGGATATATCCAAAAGCAGAGGAATAAGCGTAAAAAAAGAAAATGTCATTGTTACCCCGGGTGGTAAGCCAATAATGTTTTTCATCATTCTGGCAATGATAGAAAATGGGGATGAAGTTCTATATCCAAATCCTGGGTTCCCGATTTACGAATCAATGATCGAGTTCTGTGGCGGAAAAGCGATTCCAATGAGATTGCATGAAGAAAACTCTTTCAATTTGGACATAGAAGAGGTGAAAGGTCAAATATCTAGCAAAACTAAATTGATGATTATCAACTCTCCAAACAATCCGTGTGGAAGTGTTATAGACAAAGAGAATTTAGAAGCCTTATCTGAACTCGCAAAAGAGAATGATATTACTGTGTTATCGGACGAAATATACTCTCGTTTCCTGTATGAAGGATCCCATCACAGTATCGCTAGTTTCCCAGATATGATTGATAGAACCGTCATTCTCGACGGTTACTCCAAAACTTACGCCATGACTGGATGGAGAATTGGGTATGGAGTCTTCCCCAGCGATCTGGTTGAGCCTATTTCTAGGTTAGTTACCAACAGCGTGTCATGTACCGCCAGTTTCACGCAAAGGGCCGCTATAGAGGCAACAGACGGCCCTCAAGAAGATTCAAATAGGATGGTTGCGGAATTCAAAAAGCGAAGATCCATTGTGGTAGATGGACTGAACAATATAAAGGGCATTACATGCGCGATACCTAGCGGTGCCTTTTACGCTTTTCCCAACGTGGAAGGAACAGGTATGAGCAGTTCTGAATTTGCAAACAAAGTTTTAGAAGAAGCAGGGGTCGCCGTACTAGCAGGGGAATCATTTGGCAAATATGGTAGCGGATATATACGCATATCGTTCGCTAACTCAACTGAAAACTTAATAACAGCCATTGATAGAATCCAGAAATTCGTAGAATCTAAAAGCTAAATCAATAACAATTCAGTAGAATAGCACCCATAAATATATTCGAAGTTATAGATATGGATAGTATTAGAATTGCCTACCCTAAGATTAGCATTAGCCCAAATTAACCCAACAGTAGGTGATTTGGA
>CAYPXS010000147.1:0-3751 GCA_964414725.1 uncultured Dehalococcoidia bacterium | reverse complement strand
GGTGGAGCAGCTGTTTCCCTTGCCACTAGAATGCTTCCAATAGCCGATGGAAGTGATACTGGAGGATCGCTGCGTAATCCAGCAAATTTTTGTAATGTAGTCGGATTTAGGAATTCTCCAGGGAGAGTGCCTACTTACCCATCTAAGGTTGGTTGGAGTCCTACGTCTGTACAGGGTCCTATGGCTAGAACGGTTTCCGATTGTGCGCTTTTTCTTGCCGCCATAGCGGGGCCTGATTCTAGAGTGCCCATATCTATAAGTGAAAAGGGGGAAATCTTTTTGGAATCTTTGGAAAGAGATTTTAAAAATGTAAAAATTGCTTGGAGTAAAGATTTGGGGGGATTACCAATTGATCCGCGAACCACAGCCGTCCTCGAATCTCAGAGATCGGTTTTCCAAGATATTGGATGTTTGATTAGTGAAACGGAACCAGATTTTTCAGATGTAGATGAGCAATTTTTGATTTGGAGAGGATGGGGAAGAGAGATAAATCAAGGAGATAATCTGAGGAACCATAGGGACCAATTGAAGGACACGATGATTTGGGATATCGAGCAAGGTGTCAAATTATCAGGACCAGATGTAGGGTGGGCAGAAGCTAAGAGGATGGAATTATTTCAGCGCATGCACCAGTTCATGGATGAATATGAATTTCTTATTTGTCCGGTTAGCCAGCGACCACCTTTTAACGTTAAACAAAGGTGGGTTTCAGAAATCAATGGAATTGAAATGGAAAATTTCATTGCTTGGATGAAATCCTGCTATTACATAACGGCTACGGGCCATCCGGCAATTTCAGTACCTTGCGGGTTTACCCCAGAAGGCCTTCCCGTGGGGGTTCAAATTGTGGGTAGGTACAGAGATGATTTCGGAGTCTTGCAACTTGCCAAAGCTTTTGAAAATGCCACCGAATTTTGGAGATCTGTCCCAGCAGTCTGTAGCTAGTGACGTTCATCCAATATAGGATGATATTTCATTTAGAGAAAATTTTTGAATATCTGGTACTTGGGCTTCTTTTTCTGCGTAACCTGCGACAAGAAGTAAGAATGGACGTTCATTTTTTGGACGTTTGAATATTTTGTTTAAAAAACCCATTGGGCTTGGAGTGTGGGTGAGCGTTGCCAAACCAGCGTTGTGAAGAGCAGTAATAAGAATGCCTGTAGCTATTCCCACCGATTCTGTGGCGTAATAGTGTTTCACACGAGTGCCATCTGGCAGCGTGCCGTAATTTTTAACGAAGATTCCAATCAAATATGGGGCAGTTTCTAGAAATGCTTTATTGGCGTCCGTGCCTAGTGGTTCAAGAGCTTTTAACCATTCTGGTGATGCCTTTGAACTATAAAATTCGCGTTCTTCTTTTTCCGCCGCCCTACGAATGACTTTTCGAGCTTCACCGTAACCGGAAACAGCGAAATGCCACGGCTGCATATTTGCACCACTAGGAGCAGTTCCTGCAGTTAAAATGCAGTTTTCTATGATCGACCTTGATATGTCGGTATTGGCAAAATCCCTAACAGTTCGGCGTTGTTTCATGGTTTTGTAAAAATTTGCGGATTTTGTTTCCATTTCTTTATTAGTTAAATATTTTATGTTCTGCAAAGGAACTAGTTTTGCGCCCATGATAGCCTCCGCAAAATTATGTTTTTGTAAAGATATTGTTGTTTGTACGATTACCTATTGTGCTGATATTATCCTAGTCGAATTATCTATCTGGAATCCATACCAAAAAGGGCAATCTATGAAAATAACGAATGTCAAAGTTGAGATGTTTAACTGGACCACAGAATCTTGGAAGACTGGGGTGGGAACCTCATTTGGAAACACAAGGCAGCTTGGAGTAGTGACAGTGGAGACGGACGAGGGGATAAGCGGTAATGCTTTTTTAGGTTCCTCTCGTGTTGGTGCCGATCATTTGGCCCCGGGGTTGATTGAATTCATTAAGCCCATAGTAATGGGCAGAAACCCGCAGGACATAGGTGCTATTTGGTGGGATATGTGGAAGCAGAACAGGTCCGTGTCTACATATGTAATCGGAGCCATAGATATTTGTTTGTGGGACATAAATGGGAAGATTGCCCAGCAGCCTATTCATCGCCTTTTGGGTACATGCAAGGATTCCGTTCCCGTATATTCAAGTACCGCCTTTCATGAAACAAAAGAAGAATATGCTGAAGAAGCAATAAAATTTAAAGAGATGGGCTGGACGGCCCATAAGATCCATCCTCATGGCGATCCTGCATATGACATAAAAATATCTCAGGCAGTTCGGGAAGCAGTGGGAGATGACATGAAACTCATGTTGGATTCCATGTGGGCCTATCAGTATGAGGACGCAATGAGGGTCGGAAGGGCTATTGAGGAATTAAATTTCTATTGGTATGAAGATCCATTGGTTGAAGAAGATATTTATAACTATGTGAAATTACACGACAAATTAGATATACCAATAATGTCTACTGAGTATGCTCCGGGTAGGTATTACGGGATGACTCAATGGATAACGCAATATGCGACTGACATACTTAGAGGTGATGTGGCTGTGACTGGGGGTATCACCCCAATGATACGGTTAGCTCATCTTGCAGAAGGATTCAACATGAAATGTGAGATTCACCATGGTGGTAATTCTTTAAACAACGTGGCCAATTTGCACATAACTATGGCAGTGCCAAACTGTGAATTTTTCGAATTTTTCCCTTGCACCGGTGCGAATATGTATGGTCTCGTTGAAGATATTCAATTTGATGGCGGGGTTGTTTATGCGCCTACAAAGCCAGGCTTAGGATATGACATCGATTGGGGTATGCTGAAAAACGAATACACTGGTACGGCTGAATAATAAATTCACCTTATCAAGTTGGACATTAGAGAAATTATTAATTTACCAAGTTTGTTGGCCATATTTTTCCAGATATGAAATTACCAACAATACACACCTTGGACTCCCTGCGTGCCTATCCTGATTATAGGTATTTGTGGACGGCAAATTTTTGCGCCAACACTGCTCAGTGGTTGCAATTATTGACTTTGGGTTGGTTGGTTAAAGAGTTAACTCAAGACGGATCTAATTCTGCTCTTCTAGTGGTTGGGGTCGGTGGAGCTGCTGCTTTGCCTGGAATAATTATAGGCCCCTGGGGAGGAGTTTTAGGAGATCGCTTAGATCGGAAAAAGCTAGTCATATCACTTGAGATATTTATGGTTTTATTGGCGTTTTCCTTTGCCTTCCTAGTTAGGACTGAATTTGTCTTAGTATGGCACGTTTATGTATTTGCTTTGATGGCCGGTTCTTGCGAGGCTCTAAAGATGCCAGTTAGGCAAGCCCTTATTGCCAACACGGTACCTGCTCACGCTCTTAGTAATGCTTATGCAACTAGCGTACTAACCATCCCTGGAACTCGTATGATAGGTCCATTTATTGGTGGAATTATAGTCGCTAAAGTCGGATTTTTCTGGAATTTTACAATAGAGGCGGCTTTATATTTAGGGGTCATTATTGCCTTGATTCCGATGTCTACTCCGTACTTTATACGTCGGGAATTTGTTACCAAATTTGGTTTCTCCCAAATGCTTGCCGATATGGTTGATGGATTTAAGTATCTTTGGAATAAACAGCGCCCTTTGTCAATGATATATATTTTGTCAGCAGCACCTAATGTTGTTTTACATCCGGTCATATTTTTGCTGCCATTGTTCACCACTGACGTCCTTAATAAGGATGTAGATTACGGGGGATATATGATGGCCGTTAATG
>CAYPXS010000146.1:0-3855 GCA_964414725.1 uncultured Dehalococcoidia bacterium | reverse complement strand
AATTACTTAATGTGTGAATTCGAGAAAAATGAGGCAGAAAGAGTATATGTTGAACTAGCTACAAAGGGTATATTCGTTAGGAACTTTAATTCCCCGAGACTGAGGGACTGCTTTAGAATCGCTATTGGAACTTCCTCAGACACTGACAAATTAATAGCTGCCATGAAGGTGATAGTTTAACGGAACATGAAAAATGAGTAGAACCTCTGAAACCACTAGGAAGACCGCAGAAACAGACATATCCATCAAAGTTAATTTGGATGGTTCCGGTAATTACAAAATTGAAACCGGTAACGGAATGTTTGATCATCTATTGGCTCAAATTTCCAGACACGGATTGATAGACCTTGAAATATCTGCCACAGGGGACACTCATGTCGGCTGGCACCACCTCGTAGAAGACACAGCCATAGTCTTAGGTAAATCATTCAAAGAGGCCGTTGGGGAAGGCCGAGGAATAGTTAGAATGGGACACACTTTTGTCCCTTTGGACGAAGCTCTCGTTTTAAGTGTCATTGATTACAGTGGAAGGGGATACTCAATAATAGACTCTCCTCTGACGGAAAGTGACCTAGGAAATCTACCTTCGGACCTAATAAGACATTTTATGGAGACTTTTGCACGGGAGGGTGGATTTAATCTTCATCTTACCGTAATGGCCGGTATGAACAACCATCACATCGCGGAAGCGTCGTTTAAAAGCATTGCGAGATCTCTCAAAGCGGCACTTAGTTTTGACCCACGACAAGGAAATAGTATATCCAGCACCAAAGGAACTATCAGCGGTTAGTCACGATTATTGAAATTCAAAGCTATATTCTTCAATAACAGTATTAGCTAATAACTGCTCACACATATTGGATACGGCAGATTCAGCCTCTTCCTTCGACGGTTTATCTATGTCTAATGTTATGTACTTACCAACACGAACATTTTTTACAGAATCAAATCCAAGTTGAGACAAGGCCCCAGATACAGTAGTACCTTGGGGATCACTCACCGTTGACTTTAGGCTCACATATATATTTGCAGTGAATATCATGGATTAATTGGCGAACCTCTCAGGGGCATTAGGAGAACTCTCGTGAGCTTTTATGAAATCGTTAATTCGATTCTTATCGAACTCCTCAAAAGCGTCAAGGAAAGTCCACGCTGTGAGAGCAATTGTAGTGGGCATTCCTGGATACGGTGACATTAACACCTTCAAATTGGCCTCTCTGGCTCTATTAACAATATCAGATAAACTATCAGTCAATTGTTTACAAGAGTCACTGGACGGATCAACGCAGTTGTAAGCTATGGATATCCCTCCATGCTCTAAATTATGAATCCTTTTTTCTTCAGGTATGTATTCTGTATGAATTCCCCAGGAAACAGGCGCCAGTGGCTGAGGATAATGCCAGCCAGATGCAGCAGGTACAGTTCTGTATGGTGGGTGTTCAGTTCCTTCCTCTATATGATCCGTTCCGTCAGATTCAACTCGTTTTCCTGGTCCGTCCGGGGCCTTATCAGAAGATCCCCCTAAGTCACCAAGCATCGGCAAAATTAAGCCCAATATGAGCAATATAGCGACTCCACCAACTGCAGCTCCAATCAACACTCTAGTGAATTTTCTTCTATTCTGTCTTCGCTCTCTCCTAGCAGCTCTTGCTTGAGTCGGAGTGGGTCGATTTTTCGAATTTTGAGTAGTCATATTATTTTAAAACACCACGTTCAGATTTTTATCTTAATTCAGTACCTGTAAGTTTATCGAAAGCTTCCCGGTATCGAATACTAGTTTTTCTAACAATTTCCTGGGGCAATTCAGGAGCGGGAGGTTCTCGATCCCATCCTTGAGACCCCAACCAATCTCGCACAAATTGTTTGTCATAATTTGGTTGCGTTTTGCCAGGAGAATAAAGACTCTTGTCCCAAAACCTGCTTGAATCCGGGGTTAAAAGTTCATCAATCAAAGACAATTTACCATCAATAAACCCGAATTCCATTTTTGTATCCGCAATTATTATATTATTCTTCAGAGCATATTGATGGGCAAAGCTATACACTTCCAAAGTTATCTTCTCTAACGTATTGGTCAATTCCTCGCCAACCATGTCTTTCATAACATCTATAGAAATATTCTCATCATGCCCTGTCTCAGCCTTTGTCGCAGGTGTAAAAATCGGTTTTCCGAACCTATCTCCTTCTTGTAATCCTTGAGGCATCTTAACTTCAGCAATTTTTCCTGTGTCCTTATATTCTTGCAGGGCGGAACCTGTTATGTAGCCTCGTGCCACACACTCGATATCAATCCGGTCAGCTTTCCTAACTATCATTGACCGCCTTCTCACATTGTCTGGAATATCTAATGTGTCCGTATCCATCGCAAAAGTGATGAGGTGATTGGGAACAATGTTACTCGTTAAGGCAAACCAAAATACTGACATCTGATTCAGTATAGAACCTTTACCCGGGATAGCATTTGGCATCACAACGTCATATGCAGATATCCTGTCAGTCGACACCATAAGCAGAGTTTCTTCGTCTATAGTGTGGGTATCCCGAACCTTCCCTCTATGTATTAAATTAGCAAGGTTTGATTCTAGCAAGGTATCTGAATTATCCATAGCCATGACTACTTAAGTGAAGCCTTTTCGAAAATATCATCCACGTATTTGGTGTAATGAGAATAGTCAAAAAGCTCAGACAATTCCTGACCAGACGCAATTTCTGTAACCCGACCATCGTTGGATATTAGTTCCCTGAAGTCCAACCCATCATCCCAAGTTTTCATAGAATTTTCTTGTACTATTTTGTAAGCTTCTTCTCTTGTAAGCCCTTTTTCTACTAGGAGTAACATGGTACGTTGAGAGAATAATAACCCCTTAGTGAGCTCCATATTCTCTATCATTCGGTCTTCGTATATTCGTAGGTCTTTTATAACTCCAGTTAGCAAATCAGTAATGTAATCTAGTGCCATACAAGCGTCTGGAAATATCAATCTTTCGGCAGATGAATGGCTTATATCCCTTTCACCCCACAGTGCAACATTTTCCATGGCAGTTACTGCATGGCCTCTAATTAACCTAGCCAATCCACAAACTCTTTCAGTGAGTTCTGGATTCCTCTTATGTGGCATCGATGAGGATCCCGTTTGGCCCTCTGTAAACGGTTCCTCTACCTCCCTTATTTCCGTTCTCTGCAGGCCTCTAATCTCAGTTGCGATTTTTTCTAATGTTGCCGCAACTAAAGCTAAAGTAGTAATGAAATGAGCATGGCGATCTCTTTGTATTACTTGATTCGACACGGGTGCCGGTGCCAGTCCCAAAAGGTCGCACACATCTCTTTCTATGTAGGGTGGGGCAGTGGCATGTGTGCCAACGGGTCCGGAAAGTTTTCCTACAGATATGCTTGCCTTGGCGTCGTCCAGCCTTTTTCTCCCTCGCTTTATTTCATCCCACCAAAGAGCAATTTTTAATCCGAAAGTTATAGGCTCAGCATGAACACCGTGGGTACGACCCATCATCAAAGTTTTCTTATGCTTAAGAGCTTTTTCTTTTAGGGCAGATTCCAAAAAGCCTAATTCCTGATCCAAAAGTTCTGCTGACTCAAGCAATTGCAGGCTTGTAGCAGTGTCCCAGACATCACTGGTTGTCAGTCCTTGATGTAACCAGCGGCCCTCTCTCCCCATGTTAGCCGTCGTGGACTGTAAAAAAGCAGTCATATCGTGCTTTGTGCGCCCCAATATCTCATAAAATAAATCGAAATCGTAGGTGGCATTTCTGATTTTGGTTATGTCATCGTCTGGAATCAAGCCAGCCTTATTCCAAGCTTCACAGACTGCTATCTCAATTTTTAACCATTTGTCATATTTGT
>CAYPXS010000145.1:0-3865 GCA_964414725.1 uncultured Dehalococcoidia bacterium | reverse complement strand
GGGTGTTCTTGGGGTTCAGGTTGATTCTCCTCAAAGCTTTTTTGTATAAGGTCTACCACAGACTGTTTTAATTGGTTTTGAGTCGGCGGCGACACATAAAACACTTGTATGTCAGAAGAGAATTGGACTCGGTGATCTTCCGATATAAATAAAGCTGCCACACCATCTTCTTCCAAAACTTCATCAATCTTGGATCCTATATGGATATATCTGTCATTCATTGCTGTTTGATAGTTTTCTGATGCCAAAGTAGAAACTTTTTGACTGACTAAACCCATCGAAAGACATCGTTGCCAATCGGATAGCTCAAATAGCAAATCTTGATCTTCTGTCTGCTCTAAATGACCAGAAGAATCTGTGATTTCTTTTACCAAGGCGGCAGACCTTGGAGCAATTTGTGATAGCAACTGCACTCCAGCTTTCCCTTCATCATGAATCAGCTCATGAAAGACATGTCGAATGGTGCCCAAAGATTTCTCCAAATTTTGTAATTGCTCTCTTATCTGCCCCCAGTGAGTATCGGCAAGATCTGAAATCTGCTCCTCCAATTGAGGCGGAATGGAAACCAAAGGAACCAAAAACAGTTTCCTTTTCCTGTCAAATTGTTGGGCTTCCGCCTTTCCTGTAGAACCTAATGTAGCCATCTAATTTTTCTCCAATCTGACTGCACAAACCTTATACTCTGGGATTCTAGAATTTGGGTCCAAGGCAGCATTGGTCAAAAAATTCGCTGCGTGTTCTTGAAGTTTCACAAAAGGCACGAATATCTCACCAGACCTCATTTTGTCAGAATATGACACACGACCTTCAATTATCCCTCTCTTTGATTTTACCGTTATCCACTCTCCGTCGGTGACCTGGTATTTTTCACCATCTTCTGGGCTTATAGATATAAGCAGTTCAGAGGCTCTAGCCATCAGTCCTTCCGCACGTTTTGTGATAGTCCCACCATGCCAGTGGTATAGGATTCTCCCCGTGTTTAATATTAACGGAAATCTTTCGGTAGGCAGTTCATCTGAAGCAGGACCTTGTTCAAAGCCAACGAACTTAGCCCGCGGACCCCTGGGGAAATCTTGTTCATAAAGAAATCTTGTACCAGGATGATCGGCGTCAGGACACGGCCATTGAATACCACCATTTTCAAGACGCTGGTATGTTATTCCTGAAATCATAGGTGTAAGAGTAGACATTTCATCCCATATTTCAGAAGCGTTCGAATATTCGAATTGTGCTTCTAAACCCAAATTCTTTCTAACTGAAAGACGCTGAGCAAGATCACAGATTATTTCCCAATCTGGCCTAGAGGAACCAACTGGCTTGACTACCTCTCTTACTCTTTGAACTCGCCGTTCACTATTTGTGAATGTGCCATCCTTTTCTGCAAAGGAACATGCAGGCAAAACCACATCTGCAATCTGAGCAGTTTCATGCAGGAAAATATCTTGAACTACTAATAGTTCTAATTTTTTAAAAGATTCCTCAGCATGATTTAAATCAGGCTCACTCAAAAGAGGATTCTCTCCTGTGATATACATCGCTTTTATGCGGCCATTATCAATCTCTGGAACCATATCCGTTACTACTAACCCTGATTTATCAGGTAACTTGTTTCCACCCCAAGCGTTTGAAAATTTTTCGACAGAATCAGCATTGATTGTTTGGTAACCTGGAAAGGCATTTGGCAAACACCCTGCATCCCCACAACCTTGTACATTATTTTGACCTCGTAGCGGAGAGATACCAGAACCAGGTTTCCCCAGCTGTCCCGTAGAAAAAGCTAGATTTAGCAATCCATGGGCGTTAGCGGTACCCATTGTGTGCTGAGTAATACCCATACCCCAAATGAGACAGGAACCACTGAAAGGAGGTGTTGCATACATGTGGGCAGCAGCAATTATATCTTCAGCTGGGACTCCGGTTATTGATTCCACATATTCAGGGGTATATTTGCTTACTATATCTGACCAATCGTCATATCCTTCAGTTCGATTTTCTATGAATCTGTCGTCCGACAAACCTTCATTCAAAATCACATTAGCCATTCCGTTCAACAAAGCGACATCTGTTCCGGGCCTTGGGCGCAGCCAAATATCTGCGTAGTCACACATGTCTATTCTTCGCGGATTTATAACAATAAGTTTCGCACCTCTTTCAACTACAGCCCGACGCATTCTTGAAGCAGCCACAGGATGATTTGAATTGGCATCAGATCCTATAATTACCAAACATCCAGCCTCTTCATAATCAATGTATGAATTACTGGTTGCTCCACTCCCTAAAGAAGTTAGCATCGCCTCTACAGACGGCGAATGGCAAAGCCTTGTACAGTGATCTATGTGATTACTTTGCATCACTAAACGTGAGAATTTTTGTTGTATATACCCATCCTCGTTGGTTGCCTTTGCCGAACATAATGTGGCAAAAGCATCTCCCTCGTATCCACTAAGCTTTTCAGTTATCAGGTCCAATGCCTGGTCCCAAGTAGCAGGTTGTAATTTTCCATCTTTCCGTATCAGTGGTTCTGTTAGCCGGTCTTCATGGTGAACAAATGTATAACCAAATCTTCCTTTCACACAGAGCATTCCCAGGCTAGAGTCATTCTCAGGATCATCCAGCATTTCAACTATGGTGTCATCGGATGCGACCTGTGCTTTTATACCGCAACCGACCCCACAATAGGGACACGTAGTTGTTATAGTCTTGGAAACCTCTGGAACTTTTGTTTTGGTAGAAATTGCTCCAGTTGGGCAGACCGATAAGCATTGGCCACAAGTGGTGCAAATTGATTCCAGTAAGGGTCGATCCATGAAAGTGCCAATCCGAGCCTGTTTAGATGAACCCAAAACATCTATAGCTCCAATAAATTGATGTCCGGCCTGGCAAGCTTGGGCGCAGCGCCCGCAAAGAATACAAGATTCCATCTCAATATTGAAAACTGGGTTACTGTCATCTATTTTTTCACGAATCCTGGATTTCCATGCGTCACTATTAGCCTTATTCGCGTCGATAGTCCTAGATAATTCTCTCAAATCTTCTTTATTTGAATCGACCATCCCAGCAGTAAGTTCCAAAACCCCTTTCCGGATAAAATCCAACTGATCTCCTTTAGTGGAAATCTTCATACCTTCAGCGGCAGGGGTAGAGCAAGAAGCAGGGTAACCACGAATTCCATCTATCTCCACTAGGCAAGTGCGGCAAGCCCCAATGGCCTTCATGTCTGGATCTTTACATAACTGAGCAATAGGTGTCCCGGAAGTATTTATAGCATCCAAAACAGAGCTGTTCTCTGGCACATTTATTTCTTTACCATTGATGAAAATTTGCGTCATTTTGTCTCTTCCTTTGACCCCTTCTATATCTACTGAAAGTAAGTGTTATAACTCAAAACTGGATTCCCGGCGGCCTGACCCAAGCCGCAAAGAGAGGCTGCATTTATCACCTCAGCGAGACTGCCTAAACCAGTCCAATCTATTGGAGCGCCTTTGGAGCCGGTTTCCATCATTTCAAGCAACCGCTGAGTTCCTTCCCTGCAAGGTGTGCATTTACCGCAGGATTCATTCGCATTATATTCAGAAAGTTTCCTAACGACCTGAAGTACATCTGTTTCTTTTGACAAAGCTATTATTCCACCCGCACCTAACATAACTGCTTTACCATCGATGAATCCCGGCCCGATAAACAAATTTGCGGCCTCCGAGGATGCTATGACGCCACTTGACGGCCCCCCTATGGCAATGCCAGACAAATCATCCATATTTGAAACATCACCATACTTAATAACCAAATCTTCAAGATTCGAACCCATTGGTAATTCGACAACTCCCGGGGTATTCACTGATCCACTCAGGCTAATGATCTTAGTGCC
>CAYPXS010000144.1:0-3896 GCA_964414725.1 uncultured Dehalococcoidia bacterium | reverse complement strand
AAGAATGTAAAAGGGGTTGATGACTACTCTATGATGAGGGAGATGCTAACCAGGCGCTTCAAACGATTAATTGATAAAGAGTCGGGGTCGAACTCATGGACTAATGACCCGGATCTCGTATTGATAGATGGTGGTAAAGGTCATCTAGGCGTTGCACTCCAGGTGTTTTTGGAATTGGGAGTTACAGACATACCTTTGGCTAGCTTGGCAAAGGAAAACGAGGAGTTGTTTGTCCCATATATGCAAGAGCCAATTGTTTTACCCAGGAATTCCCATGCTCTTTTTTTGGTGCAACGAGCCAGAGATGAAGCCCACAGATTTGCGATTACTTATCACAGGGCCAAACGATCTAAATCTACATTTAGATCTACCCTGGATTCGATCGGGGGTATAGGTCCTCAAAAACGAAAAGCTTTGCTAAGAAAATTTGGTTCAGTTAGAAATATAAGAGCGGCAGATGTAGATCAACTAGCTGAAACTGAAGGGATAACTTTAAAATTGGCAGAGAAAATAAAAGATACTATCTAAGTATAATTATTTGTTTAGTTAAGCTTTAATAGCGTCTCTTCACAGCTTGTTGTATCGTCGTAAATTCCGTCGTAAAGCGCTTTGTTATTGGTGACGAGAGGATATCCTGATATATCGGAGATGGAGATAATATTTGCAACCTCTAAATCTATTTCTGTATTTGCCGAATATTGCCTTAGATAATGTCCAGTTTTAGTCGCAGTATCGGTGTCAATTGTGCAAACACTTATGAATTCAAGTAAACCAAGATAACCTATTTCAGATTTTCGGTCGAAGCTAGGCGCACTCCATATCTTCGAAATTGTCAATGGAGAAATAACTATATCTATTTCGCGGTCTATGGCTTTGTAAAGAAGGTTTTGGCATTCTCGGCGCCCTTCCTTGTACCCCAAAAGCACAGATGAATCCACAATGGCTGTATATTTAGGGTTCATAGGAAAGCCTTTCGCGCAATCTCTTTAGCCTCTTCCTCAGACAACTCAATTGGGGCACCTACTGGTCGGTCTGCCTGCCTGTTCAAGTATTCGTCTTGCCATATTGAAGCTTCTACTGGGGTGGTCTCTTCAGATTGTTCAGGCCGATTACTAGATTCATAGCCAAGGTACAATTCTAGGGACTCCTCCAATATCTCTCTCATGGACATTCTGGATTCAGCTGACCTGGCTTTAGCCTTTAGGTATAAGTCTTCATCTATTTTTGCGAATAATTGACGGGTAGGTCCGTCGTTCTTTTTTCTCGCCATTATGGTACCTTTGCTTCCTGAAATGCCGTTTATTAATATTTTTCACATTAGCATAAAAATTTAAGAACAATAAGAATATAACAATATTATTGGTTTACGTAAACGTGACTAGTTTCGATGAAAAAGATTGCATTCACACTTGGAAAGGAATGATAGTGAAAATATGAAGATATTGGTGGCTCCACAAGAATTCAAAGGTAGTATTTCCGCTTTGTCAGTTGCTGAGGCTGCTAAAACAGGCGTTATAAGAGTTTTCCCAGAGGCGGAGGTTGTACTTTGCCCCGTGGCTGATGGTGGTGATGGCACTCTTGAAACTTTAGTAGAAGTATCTGGTGGGGAGGTAAGGACTTGTAATGTACAAAATCCAATTGGCGAGACTATTACGGCCCAATGGGGAGCCATGGGTGATGGGGTTACAGCAGTAATTGAAATGGCTCGTACATCGGGTCTTGCACTATTGAGTCTCGACGAAAGGGACCCGCTGAATGCATCGACTTTTGGGTTAGGGCAGGCTATTTTGGAAGCTTTGAACGAGGGGTTCCGCAATTTTATAGTTGGTATTGGTGGTAGTGCGACCAACGATGCTGGTGCTGGTATGGCTCAAGCTTTGGGAGCTACGCTACTTGATGCTGAAGGGAAATCCCTAGCTTTTGGAGGGGCAGCCCTAGCTGATTTACGGACTATCGATGTTTCAAAAATGGATCCTAGGATAGAAAACTCCCAATTTATGGTGGCTTGCGATGTAAGTAATCCGCTCACCGGAGTTGAAGGTGCTTCTGCTGTATATGGACCGCAAAAAGGCGCTACGCCAGAGATCGTGTCTGAATTAGACAATGCTCTGTTAAATTTTGCTGAAATAGTAAAGAAAGATATAGGAAAAGATGTCTCGGAAATTTCAGGTTCTGGGGCTGCAGGAGGATTGGGTGCTGGGATGCTTGCATTTATGGGAGGAGAACTGAAAGCTGGAGTCGATATAGTATTGGAAACAGTTCAGCTGAAAGAAAAACTCTCGGATGTGGATCTTGTTATTACAGGGGAAGGAGGTATGGATTTCCAAACAGTCTATAACAAAGCCCCAATAGGTGTTGCTCGGCTTGCTGGAGAATTTAATATCCCAACAATCGCTATTGCAGGGTTACTGGGACAAAATTTTGCTGTGGTTCATGATCACGGCATACGGGCAGCTACCTCCATAGTTGATGGCCCTATTACATTAGAAGAATCATCTGAGAGAGCTTCCGAATTAATATCCAATTCTGTGGAGGAGAGTCTTAGATTTATATCAGTCGGAATGGATATGAGGTAAATTAATCTTCCTCTACGAGAAGCAAATGGACTTCTCCTGGTCCGTGAACTCCTGTAACCAGAGTGTATTCGATATCTGCAGATCTGCTTGGACCAGAGATTAAGCTGGTATAGGAATTCTGTTTTCCGTCCAAGAATTTTTTTCTTTGCATAGTAAAGAGTTCATCTAAAGACGGAAGCACTTGACCCTTTTTGACGACCGCCACATATAAGGGCGGGGCTAGACTCACCAGCCTACCTACTTCATTGCTGGCTGATACGACGCAAGTACCAGTTTCTGCAATGGCGTAATCAACCCCAGTAACACCTATGTCGGCTTCTATAGCTCGAGTTCTTTTAAAGGCTGGATCTTCATCTGAGGTAATGACGGTTATATGGCTTTCGTCGGGCAAATCAACTTCTTCCAGCCCCAAATTTTCTGTGCACTCCTGATCTGAAATAACAATGTGACTTGAATTTCTTTCGAATGCCAATGAGGCTATATAATCGGATGCCTTTTTATAGGTGTCACATCTATAGACTTTCCAACCGGCAGCTTCTGACGAAATTCTCAAAAGCTCAAATAGTTCCTCCCAGTTTGTGGTTGCATTCTCTTGGATGTCAACTGTTCTATCCGCTAAACCTGCGAGGTCGTTATCTATGACCAGATCCTCAGCAGAGCTGTCCTTAGTTCCGTGATCCGGGTATAAAGCCTTTTTTATTCTATTTAGAAATTTTTCTCTACTCATGCTTTGTTACTACATTATAAATAACTTTCCGCTCCAAATTTTAGAAGATTATTCATATGCGTATAAAGGTAAACACAGCCTTCAGATTTTGCCTTTAGCATATGTTTCTCGGAAGTAGCGGTTCCTGGGGTCAACCCTTTGGCTAATATCGATGTGAAAATTTGTGTTATTGCTGTACTCACAGGAGGCTCGTTCGCTTTGCCGGGATAACCCAGCGACTGAGATAAATCAGATGGGCCAACAAAGAATACATCAACATTTTTCACTGACAGAATTTCGTCTAAATTCTCGATGGCCTCTTGGTCTTCAATTTGCAATATCACTATCGACTGATTGTTAGAAGTTTTCGAATATTCATCTAGGTTAGTACCGATACCGTAATTTGATGGACGAGTTCCCATGGCCAAGCCTCTATCGCCTAAAGGATAGAATTTAACAGATGCTACTGCAGCCTCGGCCTCTTCCTTGGTTTTTATGTGAGGGACTTGAACCCCATCCACCCCCCTATCCATTACTTGCATTATGTCAATCGGATTATTGGAAGAAGGTCTTGCTATGCAGGTTATTCCTGCAGCCTTGGCCGCTATAGCCAT
>CAYPXS010000143.1:0-3910 GCA_964414725.1 uncultured Dehalococcoidia bacterium | reverse complement strand
ACAGACCTAACTGAATATCGAACGGTATCTCCAATTCCTAAAGATGTAGCAATTATGGCGGAACTAAGCATTAACCCAATTACAATTAGCGCGCTTTGACCTTTCCTTCTTGGTATGTTTCGACTTCCCATCTTTACCAAGATAAATCTTCTTGCCGCCCCTATCCCTATAATTAGAAAAATTACGGCTAAAAATACCGTCATACCCAGGGCTAATTCTGTAGCTGGCAACCCAAAAACTTTTTCCATTAGTTACACTACTTCCCCGTCTTTCATTTGGATAATCCTATCTGTCCTACCACCCACATAATCAGAATGAGTAACAATGACGAAGGTTTGATTGTTTTCCTTATTTAACTGAGTGAGTAAATCCATGATTAGCCGCTCATTTTCGCTATCTAAATTACCCGTGGGTTCGTCCGCCCAAACGATTGCCGGATCGTTTACCAGGGCTCTAGCCAAAGTAACTCTCTGCCTCTGACCGCCAGACAATTCACCTGGCAGATGATGCTGCCAATCCTCAAGTTCTACCTCAGCCAAGTTTTCCAACGCCTTAGATCTAGCCTCTTTACCTGAAAATCCTGAAACAAGTAACGGCAATTCAACATTCTCCACGGCAGTTAAAACAGGGAGCAGATTATAGGTTTGAAATACGAAACCCATTTTTTTAGCTCTTAATTCGCTTAATTGATCATCGTTCAAATCAGTTAGGGTGCTACCCTGTATGGATATGTTGCCATCGTCAAAAGAATCCAATCCTGATAAGCAGTTGAGTAGGGTCGTTTTACCGCATCCACTAGGGCCCATGATTCCAACTATTTCCCCTTCCTCTATCGATATATCCAGTCCCTTTAAAGCGTGAACTTTTTGGTCTCTAGACCCATAAAATTTATGTAGATTTTCAGTTGAAATCACTATTTCTGGCATGTTGTTTCCTAGTCCAATTAGCAGATAAAAATTTAATGTCCCTATATATATTGTCCTCTATGAATCCCAAAATAAGAAGACATAACTGAGAGTAAATTGATATGAATTTGAGTGTGATTCTGAGCACCCAAGTAGATCTATACAATTTGATTACCAAAAATAAATGTTTTGAGTGTATCCATAGAAATAACTCTCTCCTATTGGAAATAGATTTATACAGTTATATAACCGTTAATTGACAATTCACATCACATTATCTTAATTTAGCCTTGATGCTTCAGGATAAACAGCAATAACTAAGACCTTAAAGGAGAAATGTGCATGCCTGATTTGACGTTGGAAATAAGAAGGCTTCCTAAGCCGGGTAAGACTTTTGAACTTATCGAAGCGGTAACCAATCGGTTTAAATCCGCCAATAGAAGAGGATTAGTATCGGCCGCTCTGACGACCCCACATAATCGTGACAGAGATGTTGTATCCGCACTAGGAATTTCGGGTTGGGACGAACTGGAAAAACTTAATAACACTGTATTAAGCGATCCTAACATTCAAAAGGAACAAACCGATATTGAAGAGCTATGTATAAAGACACCGACAATACAGGTTCTTAATGTTATAGAACGGGGAGACCACCATACATCTGGAGCAGCAGAATACATGCGCCGCACTTTTCTATATGCAAAAAGGGGAGAATCATCAGCCCTACTTGATACCTTGCTGGAATGGAGAGGTATCATGCCAGAAGGCAAGCGCCCAACAATACAAAGACAGATGTCTGGAAGTATTGACCTTGTGCGAATTACTGCTGGCTACCAAAGCATAGGCGACATGATGGAGTCTGCCGCCGACATAGCATCCAATCCGAACTACAACAAGTTACGAGACAACATGAACCGACTCACCGTGTCAGTGGTCGGATTCAATTATAAAGTTGTCCATGCAAATCTAGGCTAACCAAACGAAATTTACATACCTATCAAATGCCGCATTTAGGCGCAATTTTAAGGAGTTTTAGTATGCTTTTCCATGTCACCGCAAAACACAGCCACGAGACGTGCCCAGGTAAAGATGGTGGCCCAAATGGTCCCGCCGCAGTAGAGTTCTCAAGATGGATGGAAGGAAGTGATGATGTCAAAGTTCTCGGGGTATACGGATATAACGTATCTCATAAAATATTTGGCATTGTAGAATCTGAAGACATGCAGGCTGTGACTAATCTATTGAGGCCACAAATGTTTGCCGGAGATGTTGAAGTTGTCCCAGTAATGGACAGTATCGCTATCAGAAAGAATAGCGGGAATTGGGGAAAATAATTTTTTCAACTTAGGTGATAAGTGTAAATAAGTACCGCATCATTAGATGTACAAATACACTGGTGCGGTACTCTTTTATAGGAACATTTCTACCTCAATCTATAAAATTCTTCTGCAGACCCAGACATAAATCTAGTCGCTTCTTCAGAAGAGATTTCTCCTAACGCAAAAAGGGCGGCCTCCATTACCTCTCTATAGTCACCGGCGAGTAGACAAACCGGCCAATCGCTGCCCCACATTAACCTATCAATTCCAAATACCTCTCTTACTATTTGGACATATGGGCGTAAATCCTGTGGCTTCCAGTTATTATGGTCTGCCTCAGTCACCATTCCGGATACCTTACAAAAAAGATTTTCGTAAGGATGCAGCTTGTAAATCAAATCACTCCAAGGTTGAAGTTCCTGATCTAGGATATTTGGTTTGGCTATATGATCCACAACCATTCTCAAATCAGGCAATTCATCACAAAGCGAAGGGATCTGCTTCAAATGAACCGGTTTAAGCAGTAAGTCGTAGGAAAGATTCCTATCTGATACTGCTTTCAACCCAGCCAAAGTCTGCTTTCTAAGCAGCCACTCTTGATCATTTTCTTCCTCTACCTGATGTCTAATTCCAACTAGAGGTCCGAGTTCGATCAATTCGTCCAAGGTATCTCCTACTCTCTCGTCCTGTAAGTCGACCCACCCAACAACACCTTTTATCCATGGAAAGTCATTTGCACATTTAAGCAAAAATTTGGCTTCTTCGACCGTTTGATCCGCCTGAACTACCACACTTCCACTAACAGAACAGTCCTCTAAAATGGGGGCTAAATCATCGGGCACATAACTTTGGCGCAAGATTGGATTATCTTCCGGCATCCAGTCGTACTGGAACAAATCTAAATCCCATAAATGGTGATGCGCATCTATAATTTCCATGGAAGTGTCATTTAGTATTTAAGTTAAATACCCTTTTCATCGGAGCCCACCATTCACCTTCCTTTGTAAAAGGTGTCTTTTTTTGGAATTTCCTCATCAAAGTATCCCATTCAGCGGCCTTAGCAGAAGAGTCGGTATACCTCTGGAAATCTGTTTCAATATCGAAATCGTCTTTGGTATCAACGACCATAAACAACCTATCCCCTAAGAGATATATCTCCATATCCTCAATCCCAATACTTAGTAACCCTTCTTTCACTTCAGGCCAGACATTCCTGTGATATTCCTTGTACTCTTCGATTGAAGAAGGATCATCAACCAGATCCAACGCCATTGCAAAAGTTTTCATTGGGCTCACCGTTTCTATCTGTTTTTTTGTCAGAACGAAATTGTTTGACTAGCGATTATTTAGTTTTCGCCACTCTTTTATTGTTTCCTCTGTGGGCGGATAATATTTACCTGGAGGAACTCCTTCAGCTTTTATTTTGTCCTTCACAAGGTTTTCTGCCCCTTCATGCTCTTCAGCCCATTCCAGCACTGATTGCGCCATCCAAGAAGGGACAACTAGTACACCATCATTATCCCCAACCATAACGTCTCCCGGGCGTACTAAAGCACCGCCACACTGTATCTGAACATTCTCTTCAGCGGGAAGACTGGATGGATTTCCATGAAAACTTCTTGCTTTGGCGTATATAGTCAGATCGTATTTTTCATCTATCAATACATCTAGATCTCTTATCGCCCC
>CAYPXS010000142.1:0-3919 GCA_964414725.1 uncultured Dehalococcoidia bacterium | reverse complement strand
TTTGACATTTAACCTACCGTTCCCTCCAAACTTACTCGCAACAATTGTGATGCTTCCATGGCAAATTCAAATGGAAGCTCTTTAAAAATTCCACGGCAAAAACCATTGATTATCATGTAGTTCGATTCTTCCAAATCTATTCCTCTCTGTTGAAGATAGAAAAGTTGATCATCGTTTACCTTCGATGTAGTCGCCTCATGGCCCATTTGCGCAGTCGGATTGCGAACCTCTATGTATGGAACAGTATGAGCTCCACATTCATCGCCAATCAGCAAAGAATCACATTGGGTAAAATTCCTGGCGTTGTCTGCGCCCGACAATATAGATACCTGCCCTCGATATGTATTTTCAGCCTTACCGGCAGATATTCCCTTAGCTATGATGGTACTTTTAGTGTTCTTACCTACATGAATCATCTTGGTACCAGTATCAGCTTGTTGATAATTGTTAACCAGAGCAACTGAATAAAACTCACCTACGGAATTATCTCCCTGGAGAATTACGCTCGGGTATTTCCATGTTATGGCCGACCCTGTCTCAACTTGGGTCCAAGATATCTTGGAGTTTTCGCCTCTGGCCGCTCCCCGTTTGGTAACAAAATTGAATACTCCACCTTCACCATTTTTATCCCCTGGATACCAATTTTGCAGGGTCGAGTATTTTATTTCAGCATCCTTTAATGCTACCAATTCAACGACCGCAGCATGCAATTGATGGGTCTTCCTCATAGGCGCAGTACAGCCTTCTAAATAACTGACGTAACTACCTTCGTCAGCAACAATTAAAGTTCTTTCAAATTGACCTGAATCGGCCTCATTAATCCGAAAGTATGTCATTAGTTCTATGGGACAACGTACTCCCGGTGGAACATAGCAAAAAGATCCATCACTAAAAACAGCAGAATTGAGTGTTGCGTAAAAATTATCACTGTAAGGGACCACGGAACCCAAATACTTTTGCACAAGCTCTGGATACTTTTGGACTGCTTCACTAATCGGGCAGAAAATTACCCCTGCTTCTTTTAGCATATCCTGATAGGTAGTAGCAACAGAAACGCTATCCAGTACCGCATCAACTGCCACTCCAGACAACTTTTTTTGCTCTTCGAGTGGAATACCTAATTTGCCAAATGCTTCAAGGAGTTCCGGATCAACTTCATCTAAGCTCTTAGGGGCATCGTCACTCGATTTCGGAGCAGCATAATATATGATGTCCTGAAAATCTATTTCCTCGAAATTAACCTGTGCCCATTTTGGTGCGGCTTCCTCCCCTTGATTAGTCCAATGCTGAAAAGCCTTCAGACGCCATTCCAACAACCACTCTGGTTCCTTCTTTTTTGCAGATATAAAACGAACAATATCTTCATTCAAACCTTTCGGAGCAACATCCGACTCGATATCGAATTCAAAACCCCATTTATATTGAGAGTCCTCAACTCCGGTTTGCCTAGATATAACCTTTTGATCAGCCATTCAAGACCTCTCCTTAAGCAATTTCCTCATTTAAGTAACTATTCACTCCGACAGTATACGAACTATCATTCGTTAAAAAAGCATCCAATATATTGTTGAGTTAATCAGTCAACAATATAACATTTACCAAATTAGGCGGTCAAAAATATTCCACGCACTTTACTTTAAAAATAAGTAAGATCCCAAGACGCTTCATCTCTATATATTTTACGACAACCCCATTATTTGGACGACAACTTCCCTATTCCCTACCATTTCACCTTTCATGCCATCAAGTTCAACCATAAATATTCTCTGCCATTCCCCAAGGGTCATTTTCCCTTCTATCACTGGGATCGTCTCACTGGAGCCAAGAACTAAATGTTGGCAATGGGAATGTCCATTCGGACATTCATTCTCATGCATATGTACAGTCCGAATATCAAAATCATTGTGTCTATACTCGGCATCTTTGGAAGAAACACCCTCCAGCATATCTTTAAAGTCTTCTAGCAAAAGAGGTTCGTTTTCTTGTATCACAATCGCCGATGTTGTATGTCTAGAAAACACCACCAAAATCCCGTTCAAGATACCCGATTCTTTCAAAAAACCGGCTACATCGTCAGTGATATCAATAAATTCCGGCGACGAGTTGGAAGGAACTTTCAAGTCGTATGTAAGCACTTCCATCGCCGAGCGTGAAACGCTCATATGTCAATCCACCTCGCGTCGTAAATTCTTACGCAATATTATAGTCAGAGTTCATATTATAATCGATTGGAAATAACTCTACCTCAATGGTCTCGGGTTACCAGAAAATCTATTAATTCTTTAAATTCGGTATCTGACTCTTCACTAAATCCTACGGCCTTTATATCGCTCCCCACCTGTAAGGCATAATTTTCTACAAGACCTTGGCAATAATCCATAGCTTTGGTGTCGTCCAAAATATCCAAAACCTGCGCCGTTTCATTGTCATCCAGTGATTCTGATGAATACAGGTCAAAAATTTCCTTCTCATATAATCCTGACTTGGCTCCCCTAGCATGGATAATGGGCAAGGTATTCTTTCTCCTACGTATATCAGCTCCCACTGGTTTGCCGGTAGATTTGCTCTCCCCCCAAGTTCCCAGAATATCGTCCCGAATTTGGAACATGAACCCAAGAGCAGCACCAATACGCCTAAATAAATTCCCCACTTCGTCACTACCGGAACCTAGTACTGCCCCCAAATGAACCGAAGACCTTAAAAGAGCCCCAGTCTTACGAGAAATCATTTCCATATATTGATCCACATTTATCCTGATTCCTCCCTCGAAAGATATATCCATATACTGTCCTTCAATCATCTGAAGACAAGCCTCTGAAACAATGGAAGAAGAATGAGAAATCAGCTTGGGATCTGAAGATCCCAACCGTGACATAGATTTTTCCGCCAAGACTCTCATAACATTCCCAGCTACCAATGCCTTGGGAACACCCCAGACAGTCCACAAAGTGGGCCGATGATGCCGTATTTCATCAAAATCTTGTATTTCATCGTGTATCAACGAAAAATTATGTATCAACTCAAGAGAAACAGCTGCAGGAATGGCTTTTTGAACATCGCCACCTAAAGCATCACATGTAAAAAGACACAATGACGGTCGTATTCCTTTTCCTTTCTCTGAATCGCTTGGTTTACCTGTAACGTCTGACCAGCCCATGCAATACCGCAACATGTCGTAAACAAAGGACGATCGATCCGAAATGGTGTTTCTTAAAGCCGGCTCCAATATATCTTGGTACCGACTTAGAACCATAGGAAGTTCTGGTTTTGATTCAACAGCATCACTCAAAATCTACTCTCAAATAGGGTACCTATACCAACCCTTACTAATTCACATCGCCCACCGCGAAAATTTTCGTTTCGTTACATTGAAACACCTAACAACTGCAGTTTACAGAATTTGTCGTCGACATATGATCGAATATAGGCAGCTGCTTGTGCGTTTTTTCACTTGCTAGCAAAAAGAACGTTGTGCTATATTTTCGCATGGAATTGTAGCGAACAAGTGGGGAATCTTTAATCTATCGCAACTATTACCAATTCTCATATATAACGGTGTAAATCATGGCTGATCCAGCAGGTGAATATTTCACACAATACGGTGTAATCGCCATATTTGCAGCCCTTGCTGTTGTGGTGCCCACCAGCATGTTATTAATAGGGTGGGCTCTATCTCTTTTAAAAGTCAGGCCAAATAAACCATCCTTTGTGAAAAACAGCATATATGAGTGTGGATTTGAAACAATAACTGAAAGATGGAGTCAATTTAATTTTCGCTACTATAGCATTGCCTTACTTTTCGTAATATTCGATGTTGAAGTAGTCTTCTTGTTTCCCTGGGCGGCATCTTTCGGCACAATGTCAGCACAATTCGGCTTGTTTGTGTTAGCGGAAATGTCCGTATTTATTGGTATTTTAG
>CAYPXS010000141.1:2166-3974 GCA_964414725.1 uncultured Dehalococcoidia bacterium | reverse complement strand
GTGATGATTTATTTCACTTTACTATATATATCAAATAAGGTTTGGTCATTAACATGCATTCACTTCTTAGTTAACTTATTATTGAAGAGCGTCAACAAGATCTTTCACCACTTTTTTGCCGTTCTCCATAACTGGCCTAAAATGGCTTAAACAAACAACATCATAATCAAATTCGGTAAGTTGATGTAAAGAATTTATACCCTGTGCCCAATCTTGACTCCATACCTTTGACGGTCCGCTAAGGCGATTAAATCGCCTAGAAAGAGCGTCTCCTGCGATCAAAACTCCTTCTGTGGGTAGATGATAGCAAACGCTCCCTAGGGTATGTCCTGGGGTGTGAATTACGTTTATTGGGATTGGAAATTCCAAAATTTCTCCGCCTTGTAGTAGTGTTGTTGGTTCAACCGGATTTCCAACTAAATATTTCATAGCAGGATTTGTAATTAATTTAAGAACCGGAATTGCCATCAGAGCTGGCATGTTTTGTTTTCCTGAAACTATTGGCGCGTCCAACTTATGTATTGCCGTCTCTTTAACCCCATTTTCAACAAGGACACTAGCTCCACCGGTGTGGTCCGGATGAAAATGAGTCATAAGAAGAGCACAAATGTCGGTTAGCTCATAATCGAATAAATTCAGAGAAGCCTTTAGTGTTTTGGCACTCCACTTAAACCCAGCGTCAACGAGAATAGGCCCTTCGACATTTTCAATAAGCACGACCGAGGTAGCACCAATATTTATCTGGTGCACATTTTCACTTAACTGCAATATGGAAGGTTTCCAAATCATCATTAACCCCGTATGCTCCTCATAGTATCAAAGATATTTAATCCAATAGCTTGAGAGCCAAAATGAATTATGAAGAAGCTTTGCCCTTCCTACGCAATAACCATAAAGGTGTGGTAAGCACAACCAGGCCTGACGGTTCCACACATTCTAGTATCGTGGTGTGTGGTATCTACGAGGAGAGACCCACTTTTGTATCGGTGTATCCAAAATCACAGAAAATTGTGAATCTGAGAAAAAACCCTAACTGCACCCTAGTTTCAGTGACAGGAGATTGGCGAAATTATGTAGTTATCGAGGGAGCAGTTTCCATGATGGACTATAACAGTACTGATAAAGAGTTGATGCGCACTAAGCTGAGAGAAGCTTATATGTCCTGCAGTGACGTCCCTCATCCAGACTGGGAAGAGTACGACGAAGCGATGATACGACAAGAAGGCGTGATAGTTAGCATAAAACCCAATAGGGTATATGGCTTATTACGTTGATATGTATCTTGTGATATAACTAGCATAAATGGCGATCCAATAAAGCCAGTAAGGTCATAACTATGGTAGTTTCTGACAAACAAGAATACGAATTGAGAGCCCATCTACTCCGAAGAGCAGGCTTTGGTTCCACGAAAAAGGAACTCCAATATTACTTGCATGACTCCTACGAAGATACAGTTGAATATCTTCTTACTCCGAATTTCGACGACTGGATGGGCGATCACCTCGTAAGAAGATTCGATGGAGAAGCTTCAGGAATGATTAACGCTCCAGGAGCATCTCGCAACTGGTTGTACAGGATGATCAGCACCGCCAATCCGTTAACAGAAAAAATTCCTCTACTATGGCACAGCATTTTCGCAACAGGAGTTCCGAAAGTAATTAATGGAAGAGTTTTGTTTGACCAAATCAATATGCTCCGAAAATATGGGACCGGTAGGTTGGATGATCTACTTCTGCAACTCTCAAGAGACCCAGCGATGATTGTTTGGCTCGACAATCAGGAAAACCATAAAGATGCTATGAATGAAA
>CAYPXS010000141.1:0-2066 GCA_964414725.1 uncultured Dehalococcoidia bacterium | reverse complement strand
GCGATGATTGTTTGGCTCGACAATCAGGAAAACCATAAAGATGCTATGAATGAAAATTGGGGACGTGAATTACTTGAACTATTTTCCATGGGGGTCGGAAATTACACGGAAGAGGACGTAAAGGAGTGTGCAAGAGCCTTTACTGGCTGGACGATAGGGAATGCTGAATACATGATGGTTCGAGCAAAAAGAGATTCAGACTGGCCCTACGGAAGAATAGCCTACCATTTCGAATATCGAGAAGATGACCATGATAGTGAACAAAGAACCTTTTTGGGACAAAGTGGAAACTTCAATGGTGAGGACATTATCAGAATAATATGTGAACAGGAAAGCACCGCGAAATTCATTTCAAGACATCTGTACCACTTTTTTGTAGCAGATGAAGTACCCGTACCTTCATGGGGTACAGTCGAACCAAGAGACCCTAAAGCGATCGATCAACTTGTAAAAGCCTATTTCGATTCAAATCACAACATAACTGAGATGCTTCGAGTCCTATTTAACTCAGATTTTTTCAAATCACAGGATGTTAAATACCAGAAAGTCAAAGGCCCGGCAGAATTCGCTGCTACCGTTTTAAGGCTTAGTGGTCAATTTGAAATTCCTGACAGAGAAATGATCCCCAAATACCAGCAGATCGTATGGATGGGTCAAGAATTAAGTAATCCTTCCAGTGTAGAAGGATGGCATGAAGGAAAAGAATGGGTTGACACCGGAACCCTAATAGAAAGAATCAATTTTGCCTCAGAACAACTTGGAGATTACAAGAACCCTGGTGTTGAGAAAATAGTAGACACCTTAATTCTAGAAGGCGGCGCATCGATTTCCGCTGAGGAAACTGTTGCGAAATGTCTCGAGCATCTTGGTTATCTAGAGATTTCCGGGGAAACAAGAGATGTTTTAGTTGAATATGCAGAAGAAATTGATAATCCTGTTATTAAAATAACGGGAATAATTCGTCTAATTACCACCTCCAAAGAATTTCAATTGGCATAGTCCCAGGATAAGGCAATAATCTTGACGGGCAAATACAAATGATTGAATACATGCTCACATTGGGAATTGTCGCCATGGAAGGCAGAGGGTTTGAATACCCGACTGATTCTGTAATGGGACCAAATGGCCGTCTGTATGTTCCAAATAAGTCCAGAAATTTCGGGGAACGAGGCGTTAGATTAACGGTATTAGATATAGAAAGTGAATTTTATGGGACATTTGGAACTTATGGAACCGAAGAGGGAAAGCTGGAATCCCCTTCAGCCGTAGAATCAACAAAAGATGGCAGAATAATGGTCTGTGATGACTATACTCACACCATCAATTTGTTTGACTTAGAAGGTACATTTTTGGCCCGATGGGGCGATCCCGGTCCAGGAGAAGGAGAACTTAACGGCCCTTCAGGCATAGCCGTTGATATCGATAATAATGTTTACATCTCAGATACCAGAAATCACCGTATCCAAAAATTCAACATTGAAGGTATTCACCTAGCTACCTTTGGTACACAAGGTAAATCTAGAGGTCAGTTTGATCTTCCTTGGGGAATATCTCTAACACCACGCAACACATTGTGCATTGCAGACTGGGGTAATAGCCGTATACAAGAACTAACCTTAGATGGCGAAGTTTTATCTGTCATTGATAACCTCTCCAATCCTGAATATGAACTGAAGTATCCTTCAAGCGCTGTCATAGACAAAAGTGGAACAACATATATAGCCGACTGGGGCAACGAAAGAGTCAAGGTCATTGATGCTAAAGGAAATATGGTTCAAAACTTGCGGGGAGAGGCAACTGTGTCCAAATGGGCCGGAGAATTTTTAACCAGCAATGTCGAAGAAAACGATGCTCGTCTTTCTGCAAACATGGAAATAGAGTTGAATTTCCTTGATGATAATGATCCTCATAGCGAGTCGGCTCATATTGAGAAGTACTTCTGGTCCCCAGTTTCAATCAAACTAGACGAAATAAACCGTGTCTACATTACTGAAACCAATCGTCACCGCATACAAGTCTACCAACAGACACAGTGAAACTACTTAATATCGCTCGAGAGATATTTT
>CAYPXS010000140.1:0-3988 GCA_964414725.1 uncultured Dehalococcoidia bacterium | reverse complement strand
AGAACAAGTGGTTGAAGAGATTAAATCAGCCGGGGGAGAAGCTACTCCCAACTATACCGATATATCAACAATGGAAGGGGGAGAAAGCATTGTTAAATCAGCTCTGGATAACTACGACAAATTAGATATTGTAGTAACAGTCGCAGGAATATTGCGAGATAGAATGATTTTTAATATGACTGAGCAAGAATGGGATGACGTAATCAGGGTGCATTTGAAAGGTACTTTTACAATATGTAAGTACGCTTCTATCTTGTATCGCCAGCAAAGAAGTGGACGGATAATAACATTTGCCTCAGAATCCGGCTTAATAGGAAACACTGGACAGGGTAATTACGCGGCAGCTAAATCTGGGATCGCAGGTTTTACCAAGGTGGCAGCAAAGGACCTAGGTCGATATGGGGTCACTGCAAATTCTATCTGCCCTAGAGCTAATACAAGAATGACTCAATCGGTACCTGATGCTGCTAGACAATTACGGGAAGATAGGCCGGAAGATCGGGAAGCAGCACCACCAACCACACAGATGGAAGCAGAAGATGTAGCACCATTCGTAGCATATCTAGCTTCTGATCAAGCAGCTAGCGTTAATGGTCAAACTTTCCTCGTGTATGGTGGAGCGATCACCAAACTATCTCTGCCTCGACGAACTAGAACAATTTTCAAACAAGGAAGATGGGAAGTAGAGGAACTAAGGGAGTTAGCTCCACAGCATCTGACTCAAGGCTTAGTTAACCCCTCACCTCCACAAACAGCTAAGTAATGTTAAGCATCATACGTTTTAAGAGTATAAAAAGTCAGGAGTAAGAAAGATGGGAACCCTTCTTAAAGATAAAGTAGCAGTAGTAACCGGTTCAGGCCGTGGCATAGGTCGTGGCATTGCCTTGTTGCTCGCAGAAGAGGGCGCAAAAGTGGTGGTGAACGATCTTGGTGGTGCGGTGGATGGAAGTGGCGATTCTGCAGCCCCCGCTGACGAAGTTGTAAATGAAATTAAAGCAGCCGGTGGTGAGGCAGTAGCTAACTATGATTCTGTTTCAGAGATGGCCGGTGGTGAAAATATCGTCAAAACAGCCCTAGACAACTTCGGCAAATTAGATATCGTTGTCGCAGTGGCTGGAATTCTTAGAGACAGAATGCTATTCAATATGACAGAAGAAGAATGGGATGCAGTTATTGCTGTTCACCTTAAAGGAACATTTACTGTAGCCAAGGCAGCATCCATTTTATTCAGGCAACAGCGGAGCGGAAGAATAATCAACTTTTCTTCTACCTCGGGATTGTATGGAAACTCCGGCCAGGCGAATTATGGTGCGGCCAAAGATGGTATAGCAGGATTTACAAGAGCTATCGCACGTGACTTGGGAAGATATGGCGTTACCGTCAATGCTATATCGCCTGGAGCCAACTCTAGAATGACTCAAACTGTGCCTCAGTCGGCAAGAGATATCAGGGCCGCTAGCGGAATTCAAGCCAATTCTGCGGTAACTCCACTAGAATTAAACAGAGACCCTGAAGACGTCGCCCCTATGGTGGCATGGTTAGCATCAGATGAATCTAAAGATGTAAATGGACATGTTTTCCACTGCCAGGGAGGCCAGATTTCCCTAATGAGCAACCCAACGGAAGAACGAACATTAAGGAAAAATGGAAGGTGGAGTGTTGAGGAAATTGACGCTATGTTTTCCGGAACGTTAGGTATGGATATGGACAACCCAGCTCCACCGCAAGCTCCTAAAGAGTAACTGTTAGATAAAACAGATAGCTATCTTAAAATGGCCGTCATCCGATTAGCAGACCCAAAAACAGATGCTCGTCAGGTGGCGGCTATTTATTTTCCATATGTTGTAAATACTCCGATAACCTTTGAAACAGAACCTCCTGACGGATCCAAAATGCGTGAGCGAATGGAAAAAGTTTCGAAAATGTACCCTTTTTTAGTTTGCGAACACGAAGATGAAATAATGGGCTACGCTTATGGAAGTCAATTCCGAGACAGAAGTGCGTACGACTGGATAGTTGAAACAACCGTTTATGTTAGAGAGGCAGCTCAAGGCTTGGGAATTGGAAAATCCCTCTACGCTTCGCTATTGGAATGTTTGAAATTGCAGGGTTTCACTTCAGCTTTTGGCGTTATTGCCCTTCCAAATATTCCTAGTGTTTATCTACACGAACATTTTGGCTTTACAAAAGACTATCAAATGGTTGATGCAGGGTACAAAGACGGCCAATGGTATGACGTTGGGTTTTGGAGAGTGCACCTTAATAACACAGACCAAGAAATATCACCGGTATTTCCAATCAGTGAGATGGAAAAAAGCGTAACTTTTAAAAGGGCAGTTTCTAGTGGCGAACAATTTCTGAAGCTAGAATGATTACTATTTTGGAACAGCGATAATTTCAATGGTCTCAATTACATCGCCGGGGAGACTGGCAGTTTCAGGATCACGAGGCACTATATTATTCAGTACATCCATACCTTCTACTACTCTCCCAAACACAGAATGACACGAGGCACTGGCACAGTCTTTTGGTGTTCCGTCTTGATTTAATCCATCCAAAAATGGAGCCTCTCTATATGTGATGAAAAATTGACTACCGCTGGTTCCTTGCCCGTCCGGCAGAAGACCTGAATTGGCCATCGATAAAACACCGGCGGAATCATGTCTAGCTTCGGGATGAAATTCGTTGCCAATAAAATATCCAGGGCCACCTCTACCTGTACCTGAAGGATCACCTCCTTGAGCCATAAATTCCGGGATGACTCTGTGAAAAGTAACCCAATCATAGTAGCCTTCTTCAGAAAGAAAAATAAAATTATTTACCGTAACGGGAGCTTTATCTTCGAATAAATCAATCTTTATTTCTCCACCCCCATATATTTTTATAATCGCTGAATAATCTTTGTCATCTTGCAACGTAATTTCAGGAGCTGAATCCCAAACCATTGGCTCAGGCATGGAAGGTAATTCCGGTTTAGAAAATTCAACTTGTTTCCCAAAATCCCATGATGACATTTCAATATCCACCTCTATTGTTACCTCTTGTCCATCTGGACCTTTAACTCTCTGGCCTCCTATCGCCATCCCGGTAATCAAAATCCTTACTACCTGATTTGTATCAGAATCAATCCAAAGATCTAGTTTCAACGTACCAATCGAGTCTTCTAATACAGGAAGCAATTGGCCCAAAATTGTTGATTCCAATTCAATGGTAATTCGCTGAGATGAAGTTCCTCCAGATTTCTCAATACCAACAAATTCACCCTCAACATCATTGTTGTTAATCAAATTAATAATAGTTACAGGATTCACAGGTTCTTGATCTTCCGGAAACTGAATCCAATATTTGGTATTTGGATACTTAGCATAGGTATTTTTATCCATAACAATCATGTCAATCATTTCAATCTGACCATTATCTTCAAATGAGGTAACCCCTTTATAATTACGAGAATTTTGAACGTCACCTTCCATAAGCATCGGCATATCTTCCAAATAATCGTCGAATGAGATCGTCATGTTCATGTTAAGCATCGAATGATGGGAATATCCCTGATCCCACATTTTCTTCATATTAGAAATGATTTCAAATGATGATTTCTGACCTTCATTTTGGGTTTCAACTATCCCCTGTGAATCCACCGTTTTCATCGAAGTAGGTGTTTCAGTGACATTTGGTATAGGTGATGGTGATGGTGATGGTGATGGTGATGGTGATGGTGATGGTGATGGTGAATGGATTATTTCAGCTTTAACTGTGGGAGCCACGGTCGCAAACGGGGTATTTTTAATCACCAAAACGTCACCAGATTCAACATCAGGATCAGAACTGCATGCCACCATCAAACACATCAATACAACAGCAAAAGACAAAGACAATTTCTTCATAGGTATATAGCCAATATCAAATTACAAAATAAATAAAAGTTAACTCCTACTATTTTACCGGTGATATAGAATAATTTGTGAAAGTTAAATATAGAATCTCC
>CAYPXS010000139.1:0-4006 GCA_964414725.1 uncultured Dehalococcoidia bacterium | reverse complement strand
TCCACTACAGCTGGATTGTTTTGGCGGCCGTGTCTGGGTTGGCATTGGCTAATTCTGTGGCTAGCCTTAATGTTTTGACCGTTTTCTTTTTGCCTATGTCAGATGAATTCCAATGGAATCGAACCCAAATATCAGGAGCGGCAAGTCTTGGAGCTTTGTTGGGTGCTGGCTTGGCAGTAGTAACAGGTAGAATTCTGGATCGCGCTGGTCCAAGGGCGATTCTGACTATAGGGGCTTTAGTTACAACAGTTGCAATGATTGCACTAAGCCAAACTAACACCATAATGACTTTTTATATATTTTATGGCGCAGCACGCGTGAGTGACCAAGGACTTATTCAATCCGTATCACCATCTACGATAGCTAAATGGTTTGATAAAAATAGTGGATTGGCTCTATCCATTCTATTTGGGATCACGGCTTTAGGGGGAGTCATACTTCCCTTGATATCTCAAATGTCGATTACGGAATTTGGTTGGAGGCATGGATGGATGGTTTTAGCCGTTATCATGTTTTTGACAGGGGTACTTCCCGTCTTTATGTTTGTTCGTTCCTCTAAAAACTTTACTGCAAATAAAGATGTGAGTGAGTCTGAAAATTTCATAGATAATGAATTTTCCTTATCGGAAGTCCTTCACACCAAGGAATATTGGTTTCTAACAACCACGGTGTTTCTCACAGGTATTGCCACCGCAGGTATTGGGTTGCATATAGTCCCTTTCCTTGTCGGGCAGGGTTTAAATCCAGAGGTCGCGGTCGCTACTGTTAGTCTCCGGTTTTTAGCTTCAGCGGTAGGAGGTTTGCTTGGTGGGGTCTCGGCAGACCGATTTACCCCACGTTCTCTGATCCTACTCGCTGTTTCTACCAGGGCTTTTTCGATAATAGTTCTTATATTTGCAGGTACTTTTTTAACGGCAGGGATTTCAGGTGTTCTTGGTGGACTTTCAGACGGGATTCAATCTACAGTTCTGGTCTTGTTGTTAGTTAGCTATTTCGGTAAAAACAATGTTGGCGGAATATACGGAATCAACAGGGCATCAGCAGTTGTAGGATTTTCCGCTGGCCCAATGATAGCTGGAATCGGATTTGATGTTATTGGAAGTTATACCAATATTTTTTGGGGGTTTTTACTTTTGACAATTGTTAGTATTGTCCTTGTAGCTTGTACTAAAAAAACACCCTTTCATGTTCAGCAAATCAAGACGGATTTCTAAACTTAGTCTTTGATTTCCAAGCCTTATTTATTCGATGTCCTACTCTCTTCAAAATTTGTTAGTTCTGGTGGGCGAACGATAACACCGGCTAGTTGTTCGAAAAATTCCATAATGACCCAGTATTCCTTATCTGCCCAGTCGTTTGCTAAACCGGCGAGAAAAGGTTGTATTGCTGCGGAACCAAGTGATAACGGTACCGATAATTTTAGAGCCATCTCATTGGCTAATATCACATCTTTGCCGATTGTATGGAGACCTTGATTAGCGGTTTGGTCAGTCGGTGGCTCAGGGTTGATGGTAGTGATTTTATCTACTAAACCTTCAAAGACTTTATTGTTCCCACTGCTGGCGCCGATTACTTCTTTTATTGTTTGCACGCTCAGGCCAGCTTTCACTCCGAGCACAAGAGCTTCCATTGTGGCGACCATGTTGATTCCGGCAAGCATGTTGTTGATTAGCTTTATAGACGCTCCAGTTCCGTTTGTACCAGTGTGAAATATTTTATCTCCAAAGGTTTTGAGTACAGGCATTGCCTGTGAAAGGATATTGGCGTCACCTCCAGCCATAATTGACAACGTGCCTTCCTCGCGTTGTTCAAGTCCTCCACTTACCGGGGCATCTAGCACATTCACGCCTTTTGCTGATGCTTTTTCTACGATAGTATGAACAGCTTCTGGACTAATGGTGCTTAGTTCTATGTAAATATCACCATTTTTCGTACCAGAGAGCACCCCGTTTACGCCAAGTGCTACTTCTAGACTAGCTTTATTGGAAGGAAGACTAGCCAATACTATGTCCGATAATTCAGCTACCTCTCGAGGGGTAGCGACAGTTTGAGCCCCATATTTCTCAAGATCTCTCAATGGTTGATTTCGAAGATCTGTAACTGTAAGTTCGAACCCTGACCTGGCAATATTAATCGCCATTGGTTTTCCGATGCCACCAAGCCCTATAAATCCTACTTTCATCTTGTCCTCCTAGAGAAATCCTCTCGTATAATAACCTTATGTGAGCAACTTGTTGAATAGGCATGCAACTCTATTCCTTGAGCCTGACAACGCAAATTAATTTAAATGAGGCAAGAAGGTACTGTGGTGCGGGTTCTTTTGGAAAATACATTGGCAGGAACTGGTCATTTCGTAACCATTACCTATGATCGTGCGGAGAAATTAAATTCATTAAATTCAGAAGGTATATATGAATTGTCACTCTCTTTCGATGCTATTTTCGATGACCCTGATGCTAGGGCTGTAATCCTGACTGGAGCAGGACAAAAAGCATTCGTGGGTGGAGCAGACATTGTAGAACTCGAGAATCTGAATACGGATACCGCAAAGATATTTATTAGCTCATTACATAGTCTTTTCTCAAGAATTAGAAGCTTACCAATTCCAGTGATCGCAGAGATTAATGGATATGCGTTGGGAGCAGGTATGGAATTAGCTGCAGCTTGTGATATCCGAATCGCCTCGAGCACAGCAATTTTTGGTATGCCAGAAGTAAAAGTTGGCTTACCCTCCGTGATCGAAGCTGCTCTTTTGCCTCGTCTAGTTGGTTGGGGAAGGACAAATTATTTGGTACTAACTGGTGAAAGTATCGATGCCTTTAAAGCTTATGATTGGGGATTTGTTGAGGGTATAGTGGCGCCAGAAGAGTTAAAAAAAGAATCAGTTAGAGTCGCAGAGTCGATTGCGAATGCAGGCCCTATTGCTGTCAGGGCGCAAAAAAAATTGATGACTCAATGGGAAAGACTTTCTGTTAAAGACGGTATTCACTCCGGTATCGACGTTTTCTCTGAAGCTTATAAGGGTGATGAGCCTCAAGTAATGATGGAACCTTTTTTAAAACGGAAAGACACATAAATTTCAGGAGTTGTTTAACTAGATTTTTTGTATTTAGCGAAAAGTATTATTCCTCGTTTATCAGTTAGATGAATCGTCCAGATTTAGGCAGAAACGTCTGTTTTACATGGCTAGCAATATCATCAATAAGGGTTTCTTGATGAGGCGCTAAATCTTGACCAGGCAAATCGTCACGGACTCCCAAGTCAGTTATTTCGGTCCTTATCCCACTCAATGCTTCCAGTGTAGCAAGCCCACAGAATGGCACATATCTTTTTGAATAACCACCTTCGTGAGAGAACACAATTTTGCCCTCACAAACGTCATTAGCCAACTCCAGGAGCATTTGAGTAAGTTGTCTATAGGATTCAGATGTTAGCAGCATTCGCCCCAATGGATCATATACGCTTGCATCGAACCCGCAAGGAACAAGTATAATTTCGGGCTGAAAGGACTTTATTGCAGGTGTCACGATACGTTCTATTGTCGAAGAGTAGGCGCCGTGCCCTGAGCCTGCTGGTAGAGGGATGTTGATATTGAAGTTTTCCCCTTCCTTCATACCTCGCTCAGCAAATTTTCCTGAATCTGCAGGAAATAGGCCATCTTGGTGAATGGAAATTGTCAAAACATTGGGGTCGTCGTAAAACGCCTGTTGGGTTCCATTACCGTGATGAACGTCCCAATCAACAGTCGCTATCCGTTCAACTTTCCAAATATCCCTTGCATACATTGCGGCTAATGCCACATTCGCAAATATGCAGAAACCTCTTCCTATATCACGCTCGGCGTGATGTCCAGGAGGCCGTACAAGGGCATAGGCATTATCGACTTTGCCACTCAACACAGCCTCTGTGGCTACGATTGTCCCTCCAGCGGCTAGTTTGGCAATCTCATAGGAGCCTTTTCCAAACGGTGTATTCGGCCCTGCCAATCCTCCTAAATCGTCGCTAA
>CAYPXS010000138.1:0-4032 GCA_964414725.1 uncultured Dehalococcoidia bacterium | reverse complement strand
GCCTCCTATAAAAGCGAACCCATGGTATTACATCTTTCTATATAGTAAAGGAAATTACAAAGATTAATGCATCAATCTTTTAAGATCACCCGTCAGCTTTAAATAAAAATTCCGGAGATCACAAATGAACGACAAAAGCGAAGAGCGCGTACAGTGGATTTATTCTTCCCAAAGCAATTCAGAATTATCGGAACGATATGACGAATGGGCCAAAGATTACGATAATGATCTATCAGAGTTCTATGGTTGGATTGCCCCTAAGACAGCGTCTGACTACTTAGTAAAATATGTAAATAAAGACTCTAGTGTTTTAGATGCAGGAGCAGGAACTGGATTAGTCGGCCTAGCATTAGCTGATCACGGATTCCAAAACCTCAGTGCAATGGATCTGTCTGAAGGAATGCTCAATGAAGCCCGTAGTAAAAACGTATATAAAAATTTAGACCAGATGACTCTTGGTGAAGAGTTGGATTATAAAACCGACTATTTCGATGCTGTCATCACTGTCGGAGTCATGACGCTAGGTCACGCCGGTCCCGAATCCTTTGACGAATTGATAAGGATCACTAAACCTCAAGGATATATCGTATTTACGATAAGAACAGATGTGTACCTAGAAAATGGTTTCAAACAAAAACAAGATGCTATGGAGTCGAGTGGATTATGGGAAGTTGTAGAAATAAGTGATGAATTCCACCCATTGCCTACTGGGGAGCCAGAGGTATTACACCAGGTCTGGGTCTACCGGGTTCTGTCTTAGTTTGATTTTTTATAAACTGGCTCTAGATTGACCAGTAACAAAATTAATCCACCTCTGAAAAAACGTGTTACGGTGCATACGCCATTTGTTTAGTGGTTTGTCGAAATTGAAATTTTCAATATCAGGCACATTAGGATTTTCCTGATCTCGTCTGGCCTCGAGTGCTAGACGCCCTTTGTTGTATTCTGGATGGCCTATATGCATGAGCTGTTTATGGTCTGGAGTTTCCAATATTGCGTACCCAGACTCTTTACCGTACGCCAAAGCATTGATATCCCCTCTGCTAATAGCATCAGTAACCTCTTTATCCTCAAATCCAGCAAATCTACTTTGAGGACATACGAATTTATCATCCAATGCTCCCATAATGGGATGATTCGATGCTAGGTTGTCTAATTCATATACTCCAAATAGTTTTCTTTCGAACGTTATTTTTTCGACGCCCGCAAGTTTTGCAAGTGCAAACCCAGCCCAACAAAGACCTAGAGTACTATAAGAATTATGTCTAGCGTCAGTTATAATTTCTGATATTTCGCTCCAGTAATTGACCTCTTCAAAATCAAGATGTTCAACTGGAGCTCCAGTTACTATAAGGCCATCCAATTTATTATCTTTTAGGGCCTCTTTATAACTTGAATACAAACCGTCTACATGCCCATCTGGCCATGTCTTGTACGAATGAGATTCTAATCTGAGCCATACTGGTTCTATGTCCATCAGAGATAGGCCAAGAGGATTTAAAATGTTCATCTCATACTGCTCGCCAAGCGGCATAATATTCAATATTCCGATTCGCAAGGCCCGACGGCCTTGTTCATGGAATTCCTCTTTAGAAACCCAGTCCAGCCCATTTTTTTCTATGGTAGGTATTGCGTGATAGTCCGGTCTTATTACAAGAGCCATTAAACACCTTAAAGGAAAATTAGAACCGTGTGACTTGCTTAAATATCACACGGTTCTTGTTCAGCCTAGTTTATAGAATCTAAAGCCTGTTGGAAATCCTCTTTAATATCATCAATATGCTCTAACCCTACAGATACCCTAACCATTGTAGGCTCAACCCCAGATGACAACTGCTCTTCTTCTGACAGCTGCTGATGAGTAGTTGAAGCCGGATGTATTACCAAAGTTTTGGCATCTCCAACGTTGGCAAGATGACTGGCTAATTTAAGGTTGTCTATAAATTTAACAGCATCCTCATAGCCGCCTTTAAGGCTTACTGTCAGCATTGAACCGTATCCTCTTTCAAGGTATTTCTCAGCCGCTGCCTTGTAAGGGCTCGAATCCAAACCAGGGTAATTAACCGACTCTACTTTGGAGTTGTCTTCCAACCATTTAGCAAGCTCCATAGCATTTGAACCATGCCTTTCCACTCGCAGAGACAATGTCTCTAATCCCTGGATTAATAGGAACGAATTGAAAGGGCTAATTGCAGCACCGTAATCTCTCAAAACCTCTATCCTAGACCTCAACCCAAAAGCGATATTCCTATCTTCAGGGACTCCTAGCATGTTGCAAATATCACTCCCAAAACCAAAGGCGTCCCAATGGACCAATCCATGATATGCCTCACTAGGCTCTGTATATAGCGGGAATTTGCCATTACCCCAGTTGAAGGTACCTGCATCAACCACCACACCAGCTATACTAGTTCCATGTCCACCAATCCACTTAGTTGCACTCTGCACCACTACATCAGCACCATGGTCGATTGGTCTAATTAAAGCCCCCGCAGCGCCTAGAGTATTATCTACAACCAACGGTATTCCATGGGAATGAGCTAATTCAGATAAGGCCTTAAAATCCGGAATATTGAATCTCGGGTTTCCCATAGACTCTATGTACAGGGCTTTTGTATTTTCCTGTATTAAAGCCTCGAACTTTTCTGGCTCATCGCCGTCTGTAAAACTTACATCTATCCCTAAGCGGGGAAACTGCACCTTAAATTGGTTGTAAGTACCCCCATATAGAAATGAGGTTGATACCATATGATCTCCAGCCTGCATCATGTTAGCAACAGCAGCGAATTGGGATGCCTGCCCTGATGCTGTCGCGAGGCCTATCACTCCACCTTCCAAGGCTGCGATCCTCTTCTCAAAAACATCTGTTGTAGGATTCATGATCCTTGTATAAATGTTCCCAAATTCTTTCAAGGCGAAAAGATTGGCCCCATGCTCCGCGTTATCAAACACAAATGATGTGGTCTGATAAATCGGGACAGCTCTTGCGTTTGTTGCAGGATCGGGCTCTTGCCCTGCATGCAATTGCAATGTTTCAAATCTCTGGTCACTCATAACGTCTCTCCTTTCATTATCTAATGTATTTAGATGATCAACTTGGAATTTAACAGGCAAAAAAAAGACCCCGCCCGTGGATCCAGGAGGGGTCTTTTTTTTATCTGCTCCCCGCTGAATCAGTTCAAACAACAATCCATGCTGCAACACATCATGACACACATCATGTGCACGCAATTCATTTTATTGTTTAGTTCCAAATTATGCGGGGTCATCGGGCGCAAACTTTACCTTCACGCCGTCAACATGTCAAATCGACACAATAATTTGTAAATGGTTTATTCTAGATTTCAAATCGCTTCTTCCATCTGGATTAATCATCAGTTTTGAATATCTTGAGTTTGCCAAATTTAGCTTTGATACGACTGGTTGCCCCTTTCTCTAGGACATCAGTTTTAGTGGTGTCTCCACCGAAAACCCCTCTAATTTCAATTCTTTCCGTGCCTATTAAAGCTTTATCTACAGATGCCGTTTTAACTTTCTGTAATATTCCAGAATCCCATCCAGACCGTGATGGTATATTCTCTTCAGCCACAGAATCTATTCTTTCTTTTATGAAATCAGAAAACGACCCTACTCCTCCCAACAATCTGACATCATCATCAACGAGCTCTTCTTTCACAGATACATCGAAGTTTTCAAATGAAGAAACAGTATCTCTCAATCCTTCTTTGGAATCCTGAGTGAGATTCTTTACTTGCTCTGAATTTATATCAGACAAAGCCTCCCGAGAAATTTTCTTCACATGCTTACGGCTGAACCCCTTAATAGCTGAAGGCTCCAAGTTTTTCACATGCCCGCCGGATAGACCTTCCAGTGCTTCTGGGGCCATATTTTCAAGATGTCCCTTGTCAAAACCAGACATTGCATTGTGATCTATGTTCTTAAAATGGTCCTTGTCCAGGCCACCCATGGCTTCTTTATCCATATTCTTAAAGTGGTCGCGGTCAAAGCCAGACATAGCCTCTCGGTCTATGT
>CAYPXS010000137.1:0-4035 GCA_964414725.1 uncultured Dehalococcoidia bacterium | reverse complement strand
GGAGGGCTATTATTCCCGTTCCAATGACGAGTTTTACCCCATCAGAATTTTCCATAACCACATCA
Source organism: uncultured Dehalococcoidia bacterium (assembly GCA_964414725.1). Classification (GTDB taxonomy): domain Bacteria; phylum Chloroflexota; class Dehalococcoidia; order Lucifugimonadales; family UBA826; genus UBA11996. Next base: position 3,970 of record CAYPXS010000137.1, on the reverse strand, counting down.
CATTCTAGTTTGGTACTTTCCCCCGTTTCATCCTTATCTGTAACTATTCCGCTGAAAGAAAGCTCTTTGTTGTGTGGGACTGTTTGTCGGAAGACGACATCTATTTTTAGGAGACAAACTGTTTCCGACCAATCAGTCAGCACCTGGGACATTAAGGCTATGTTCATTGGCCCTGGCACAATTGCCTCTGCCAGGCCTTCGCTATTAGCGAACTCTTTTGACGTAAATCTGGAAGGAGCTACTGTTTTCTCTCTAATTGAAACAAATTGAATGACATCATCGTCCGAAACGGATCTCACTATAGGTCCGATTTCATCCCCAATATCAACGTCTTCAAAATACAGATTCTTACTCATCTACTTTTATTCCTTCTAACAAAAGATTCTGTCACGAGTGCGACCGTTGCATCGTCTTGATTTTTGAAATGTGTTTCCCAGACAGCAAAGACCATTTTTCCTGATCTTCCTGTTTTGGCGTATACATTATCCAGTTTGGTACTTGCTGAAAGTACGTCACCGGGCCGTATCTCAGCCTTGCATTCTATCGACTGCCCGGCGAAAAAACTTATTTCTCCAAATTCAAGTTTTATATCAGGCCTTGAAACTCCTGAAACAAAAACGTTGCAAATTGTTGAAGGAGCCACAATATCTCCTTCTCCATTCTCATCACCTATATATCTAGGATTTGTCTCTCCTGTTGATTTAGCGAACCCAAGCATCATCTCGCGCGTCAATTCGAAAGTTCCTATGTTGGTTTCTACTCCAAGTAGACTTCTGTCGTATACGATTCCGTCATCGGTGGTCATAGTTTGCTCCAAAATTATTGCTAACTATCAAGTCTTACAGCTTTGAAGGACCCATTTCTGAGCTCCTCAACTAGATCATATTCATTTGAAATTTCTTTTTCAAAATTTGTCATGCAGGTACCAATCGCACTTACTATGTGAGCGTCACTTCCACCAGTTCCGCGGTATCCCTTAGCGTCAATTAGTGACTGTGCTTTTTCACCTTCGCCTGGCCTGTTTGATCCGTTAAGTCTTTCAACAGTTCTAACAGTTTCGAAACCTGTGATGCCTTCGTCCAGGTATTCTGCGAAACCAATGCCCGCCCGTCCCGGATGGGCTGGGATTGCTATTGCGTCATAAGTATCGCAAACATCTACTAGTTTTTGCGCACTCATATTAACATCCGAAAAATCGATTTTGTTGGTTATTTCTTCTGAAATTCCATAAACTAAAAAATGACCAGTGTCTGTGTCTAGTTCTGCCCCTTTCAAAATCATGAGACCATTTTCTGAGGCTAAATTACTGTAGTCAACGCTATGATTAAATTGCCTGTGCTCTGTTAAGACAAATCCATCAATGGATTTACCTTTTCTTCTTAGCACATTGGCCCATTTTATGTATTGTTCTACAGTTGCTCTAGAATCGTCCGAGGCAACCGAGTGAGTGTGTAAATCAAGGAGCATAACAGGATTGAATGTTAGGTTAGCACTTCACTGTAGTCAAGAATTTAATGTATTAAACTAACAGAATTGTATCTATCAGATACTAAAAATAAGAAAGTGGGTGAAAAATATGGATTTAGGACTGAGTGGAAAAGTTGCTCTAGTAACAGGTGGAAGCCGAGGTTTGGGGAGAGAAAGTGCCTTATCTTTGGCAAGGGAGGGTGCGAATGTTGCTATATGTGGCAGAACACAAGACACCTTGGATGATACTGTGAATGAAATTAAAGGAAATGGAGGGGTCTGCATAGGAGTTGTGGCGGATGTTTCTGATACCGCGTCAGTAGGGTATTTACATACCGCTGTAACCGATGCTTTGGGGGCGATAGATATTCTGGTAAATAATGCGGGTGGTACCAGATCTAGAGAGGATATAAGCGGCACACCTATAGAGGATTTCAAAGGCACGTTTGACTTAAATGTTTTCGGAGCGTTTGAGCTTATGCAGCACGTCATTCCCTCTATGAGCAGTAAGGGTTGGGGCAGGATCATTAACATTGCTTCTATATGGGGGAGAGAATATGGCGGGAATATATCCTACATGTCAGCAAAAGCGGCTTTGATAGCAGCCTCCAAGCATGCTGCCATTTCCTTGGCCAAGGATGGAATATTAGTAAATTCTATTGCCCCAGGTTCCATTGAACATCCAGGGGGATCGTGGGAAAGGTTTCAAAATGACAATACCTCGGAGGTTGTGGACAATTTTATAAAAGATAATTTGCCTCTGGGAAAGTTTGGATGGCCAGAACCACTTGGAGATTTGGTAGCATATCTAGCTTCGGATAGATCTGGACTAATTACAGGCTCATGTATTGTCATTGATGGAGGCCAGAGCGTATCAATGATCTAGAAATTAATCTCGCAAAGATCTTTTGGGGTTTGGATGATCCAAGACTTCCTTGTTAACTAAATTTTCTGGCATAGTGTTCCTGTAAACCCTGACCACCTCACTAGCAGCTCGTTCCTCTAATTCCAGAGTGGATTCTTGGGAAAAGAAGGCGGTGTGAGGGGTTATTAGGATGTTTTCTAATTGCATTAAAGGATGATCTTTTGGTGGTTCATTCTCGACCATCACATCCAAACCTGCGCCACCGATCTTTCCATTAGACAATGCATCAAACAGAGCGGGTTCGTCAATTAATGGACCGCGTGCGGCATTTATCAGGAAAGAATCATCCTTCATCAAATCCAATTCTTTTGGGCCAATCATTTTTTCGGTTGCGGGAGTTAGAGGGGCATGGAGAGACACAAAGTCCGATCTTTTAAGCAATTCAGTAAGGCTGACTAACTTTCCGCCATAGGATTCCACAACTTCCCTAGGAGTTATTGGGTCAGAAGCGAGTATTTCTAATCCAAACGCTGAGGCTTTTTCAGCTACTGCCTGTCCTATTCGACCAAACCCAACAATCCCAATTGTTTTACCTCGTAGTCTTTTTATACGCATCGTCAAACCCAAATGGCCCCAACCGTCAGCTTTGACTGATTGGCTAAATAAGGCTATTTTCCTATTCCAAGTGTGCAGCATTGCTAATACATGGTCAGAAACTTCATCGACGCAATAGTCAGGGACATAAGTTACAGGTATACCTAATTCAGTAGCTGTAGCTACGTCTATATTGTCGACTCCTACACCAAACCTACCTATGGCAACACAATTTTCAGCCGACCTGATTACGTTACCAGTAACCTTTGCGAAACAGGTCATTATCGCATCCACATCTTTTGCCATATTGATTAGTGTATCTTCGTCCCCGTCAGGGGCAACTATAACCTCAGCTCCTGCAGCTTCAAGAACAGCCCTTTCTGGGTCTGTGCTAGGCCATACATGGTCTGTAATTAGGACTTTCCAACCCATTTTTATCTCCCTCAGATTATGACTTATTTTGAATTAATTGACGTTAAATCTACCGGCATTGGGTTAAACATACATCCTTCAACAAAAACCTCGAAGAAATCTGAGACCGTTTCCAATTCTAAATGTTCTATTTCCAATACTAGTTTTTCTATTTCTGTTCTCATTGCGACTGATTTGAGCATCAGAATAGCTCCTTCTAGTGAAGCATTCCCTACTTTTTCAATTTTTTCTAATGGGAAATTGGCGATGAACCCGATATCACGTGCATTCGAGGAATTTATGTAGTTTGCGAAACCACCCGCTAGATACAGTTTGGTTATTTTATCGACAGGGGTTCCAAAATGCCGCAATGCTAGATATTGCCCGCAGTAATTTGCTGATTTTGCCTGCGCCAACGCACTAATATCGGATCTGTAAAGGGCCATGTCTTCTTTTTCGGAAAACGAATATTTGTTTGAACCATCTAAGTAGACTCCAAGCTCGGACATCAAATTAGATTTGCGAAGTTCTGCCAATAAATCGATTAATCCCGAGCCGCATATACCTTGCACATCACTATTACCAATAGTTTCGATTTGCAAAACGCCGTCTTTGATCTTGACTGACTCAACA
>CAYPXS010000136.1:0-4049 GCA_964414725.1 uncultured Dehalococcoidia bacterium | reverse complement strand
GCTGTTACTCCACAAGATATCGCACCAATTAATGTTGATGATGATATCGAAGCCTTAACAAAAGATGAAGAAGGCCTTTCAGAAGACTTCAAGAAAAAAGCCAAAACTATTTTTGAAGCTGCAGTTCATGCCAAAGTTGTTGATGAAGTCAATGACCGAATGCAAGAACAAGCAAAAGAACAAGAAGCTGGATCTCAAGAGTTCCAAAAAGAACTTACAGAAAAAGTTGACGGTTATCTCACTTATGTCGTAGAAGAGTGGATGAAGGAAAATGAATTGGCAATCGAAAGAGGAATTCGTTCCGAATTGGTTGAAGATTTCATGTCCGGACTCAAAACTCTCTTCACAGAACATTACATCGACATTCCCGAAGAAAAAGTTGATATGGTTGATGACTTATTCACAAAAGTTGAAGACCTTGAAACCTCTTTGGATGAAGAGATTAATCGTGGAGTAGAACTCCAAAAAGAATTGGCTCAGTTCAAAAAAGACGATGCCCTTAAATCAGCAACTAAAGATTTGGCCGATAGTGATTCGGAAAAAATCGCAAAGTTGGCTGAAGGAATCGAATTTGAGAATTCAGAGCAATACATTGAAAAATTAAGTGTCCTCAAGGAAAGTTATTTTCCTAAATCAGAAGCAGTGACCTCAGAAATTACTGAAACTGATGAAAACATTGAGGTATCTGCAGAAGAATCTACAGAGAAGCTTGATGAATCTATGCAACATTATACATCAGCGATTCGTCGCTATAATTCTTAATAAACCTATAGGAGAAAAAAATGTACCTAGCTGAAGACCTTCAGAAAAAATGGGGTCCGGTCCTGGAGCATGAAGACCTTCCTAAAATTAAAGACAACTATCGTAAGGCTGTCACTGCAGTTCTCTTGGAAAACCAAGAATCTGCAATGAAAGAAGAAGCCGGATCTGGTGGGACTTTATTTGAGGCGGCTCATGCTAACAAGACTGGCGGTAATATTGATACCGTTGATCCCGTTTTGATTTCGTTGGTTCGTAGAGCTATGCCTAATCTCATCGCCTATGATGTTTGTGGAGTTCAACCGATGACTGGTCCTACCGGACTAATCTTCGCTATGAAGTCTCACATCACATCTCAGGCTGGTGTAGAAGCGGCTGACTCTGTTGAAGCCGACACATCCTTTTCTGGTAGTGGAACACATTCTGCTAACAGTAACCCCGCCCATGCTAGTATGACTACTGGTACTGGTACCGCAACAGCGACACAAGAAGCTGATGTGACCGTATCCGAGATGGCATTCGCGATTGACAAAGTAACTGTTACTGCTAAGTCACGTGCACTCAAGGCTGAGTACACAATGGAATTGGCACAGGATCTTAAAGCCGTTCATGGTTTAGATGCTGAAACAGAATTGTCAAACATTCTGTCAAGTGAAATCTTGGCTGAAATTAACCGCGAAGTTATGAGAACTATCTACACCAACGCAAAAACTGGTGCAGCTCATAATACTACATCCGCAGGAACTTTTGATCTTGATACAGACTCTAATGGTCGTTGGTCAGTTGAGAAGTTCAAAGGGTTAATGTTCCAGATTGAACGTGAAGCAAACGCAATTGCTAAAGATACTCGCAGAGGAAAAGGTAATGTTCTCATTACTTCTTCTGATGTAGCATCTGCATTAGCAATGGCCGGTCAGCTGTCCGGAGCACCTTCCGGAAATGACTTTGATCCAGACGACACAGGTTCAACTATGGTTGGAACTCTTAATGGTCGGTTCAAGGTTTATGTTGATCCATATGCCCCATCCGCTGCAACTAACTATTTCACAGTTGGTTACAAAGGTTCATCCGCATACGATGCAGGACTGTTCTACTGTCCTTACGTTCCGTTGCAGATGGTTCGTGCAGTTGGTGAGAATTCATTCCAGCCTAAGATTGGTTTCAAGACACGTTATGGTCTTGTTTCGAATCCTTTCGCGAATGAAACTGGTTCCGCAAATAACGGAGCTGGTGATGGTTCACTTACAGCTAACGCTAACCGCTACTACAGACACGTTATCGTTGCAAACCTTATGTAATTTCGATTACAATGGAAAAGAGAGGGAGGTCTTTTTAGATCTCCCTTTTTTTGTGCTTACTAAATAGTAGTGTAGTAATGGAGGTAGTGAAATGTATGAGGGTGCTGATGCTCAAGGAAATGAAAACGTTTTTGTACTAGGTAATGGTCCTAGTAGAAAAAATATTAATCCTTCAGAATTAGATGGTAAAATTATAGGGTGTAATGCTTGTTATAGAGATTTTACTCCTGATGTAATTTGTGCCACAGATGCCGGAATAATAAGTGATATTATTGACTCTGGGTATGACGGCCAATGTTATTTCACACATGATTCATGGAATCTATTACCAGCAGATGTATATCCATCAGTAGTTAATGGTTCAGAATATGAAACTAAAAGAAAGGCAGGTGATAATCAATTTGTATATATTTCTGGACTTGATAGTGATGTAAAAAAACCCCAAAGGTATATTATCTGGGTTCCTAAAGAAATGGAACACAAAATTAAAAATATAGGTACTAAAGTTATGGGGTGGTCTACAGGAACTTCAGCATTACATATAGCGTGTCGAGATTTTACTTGGAATGATTATGAGAGGGTTTACCTATTAGGTTTTGACCACAATAATGATTATTATGATAACATCTATACTGATACAGAACATTATTTCAGTAAAGATAGTAAAAGAGTAAATGGATGGAAAGCTGAATATAATAATTGGAATAATCAAATTATTAAAGTTGTTGAAGAACATCCCTCTTTACAGTTTATTTGGATTAATTATCGTGGAGATAATTTTCCAAAACTATCAAATTTATATTCAAGAGATGAAAAGGCAATATGACAGCGTTAACAGACCAACCTAAAAATATTAATCCTTTGGCAGATGTTCAATTTAAATTTGATGTTGATGCCTTACCAAATACTTCTTTTTTTCTTCAAACTGTTAATTTACCAGGCGTAACATTAGAGGGTGCAGCTATAGCCACACCACAACTTCAAAATTATTCTCGACATACTGGTATTATAACTTATGAAACACTTGAAGTGGCTTTTTTGATTGATGAGTATTTGCAAAATTGGCAAGAAATATATGAATGGATAGTTGGTGATTCAAGTAAATACACTTCTGCGGTGTTAACCCTTTTAAGTAGCTCCATGAATCCCACGATGGAAATACATTTCAAAGAAATTTTCCCCACATCTTTAAGTGGAATTTCATTTGATAGTACCACAACAGATCCAGTATATCAACAAGCAACAATTAGTTTTAACTATTCAAACTATATTATTAAGAACCTATTGAACAATTAAAATGAAACGTGATTTTGTAGAATTGTTATGGTTATTCAATTCCCCTAGAGAAACAAGAGATATTATACGATTAGACTTGCATGAAGCAGGATTATTGTACAAATATGCTTCTCGACAATGGAAAACAATGCCCAAGACAAGAGAGGGTAATATCATATTAGAGATTGGTCGATATTGGGCAGGATCACTAATGTTACTTGCAATGGCAACCCATGATTCTAAAGTAAAAATTATTTCTGTTGATGCGGTAGAGGGGTGTCATGATCCAGATGTAGATGATTGGTTAAATGATTACGAAGAAAAAGAACGTATAGATATTAGGACAGAGAATTCACACGCAATGGAAAATGTACCATTGTCTATGTTGTTTGTTGATGGTGATCATTCATATGAAGGAGTTAAGAAAGACTTTATTCATCATTGGAATTATTTAAATGGTCCTTGTTTAGCTCATGATTATACTGATCCAACTTGTGAAGGAGTAACCAGATTTATAGATGAATGGGTTGAAGAAGGTTATGCCGAAATAATTGAACAAGCGGGTACGATGATAGCCCTTAAAAAATTGAAAGATTATGAAATTTGAAGAAATACAATATCAATGGACCCTTGATTGTGAAATTGATGAAACAGAATTATCTCAAGAATCAGTAAAAATCCCACAATTACATAACAAATATCTAATTCTCTTTCATG
>CAYPXS010000135.1:0-4052 GCA_964414725.1 uncultured Dehalococcoidia bacterium | reverse complement strand
CGCGTGTTCCCTCACAAGGGGAACCGTGGGTTCGAATCCCACCCTCTCCGCCATGACTGGCGTTATGATCGTTTAGAAATTCAGTGACAGATAATAATTTGATATTGACGATTGGGTGTTTCGTTAAAGTATGATTGGGACTCGCAATTTGTACTTATTGAAGATTTTGTTTAATTAAGTCGTTTATTAATGTAATTTTGGTGATAAAAAGTAATGGCTAAAGACCTTGTGATAGTTGAATCTCCTGCGAAAGCTAGGACAGTGGGTAGATTCCTAGGTAAAGATTATGATGTGAAGGCCTCCATGGGGCACGTAAGAGACTTACCCAGGAAAAAGTTAGGTGTGGACATAGGGGATAATGGGTTTATTCCCACCTATACAGTCTCTTCTGATAAAAGAAAAATTGTTTCGGAATTAAAAAAAGCAGCAGCAAGTGCAAAGACGGTGTATCTAGCGACAGACCCAGATAGAGAGGGTGAAGCAATATCCTGGCACTTGGTTGAGGCTGCCAATATCGATATAGACAAAACAAAAAGGGTCGTATTTCACGAGATAACGAAACCCGCGATCGAAGAGGCTTTCGCAAACACTCGGGATATTGATGTGGATCTTGTCGATGCACAGCAGGCTCGGCGGGTGTTAGATCGGTTAGTTGGCTATACCTTAAGCCCAGTCCTTTGGAGTAAAGTGAAAAAAGGTACCTCTGCTGGTCGAGTTCAATCAGTGGCATTGAAGATGGTGGTTGATCGGGAAAAGGAAATTGAATCTTTCCAACCAGTGGAATATTGGTCAATCGATGCGTTACTTGGACTTACTTCTGAGGAATCGATGTTGAAGGCCGCCCTGACATCAATTGATAAGGGGAAAAAGAAGCCGGAGATAAATAATGAAAAAGAGGCTTCTGAAATACTTGAAGATTTGAAAGGCACCGGCTTTAAGGTCAGTGACTATATCACTAAGGAAAGTAAGCGGAGACCCTCGGCTCCGTTTATCACTAGTACTTTGCAGCAGGAAGCCTCTCGAAGACTCCGGTTCTCGGCTTCTCGAACTATGACTTTAGCGCAACAATTGTACGAAGGCATAGATATGGGTTCTGAAGGAGTTGAGGGCTTAATAACTTATATGAGGACAGATTCTACTAATGTGTCTGCCATTGCACTCACGGAGGCAAAGGAATATATCACCGGTAAATATGGCTCAAATTATGCATTGGAGAAGCCTAGGACCTTTTCGAAAAGGGTTCAAGGTGCTCAAGAAGCCCACGAGGCAGTTCGGCCTACTTCCGTGCTGAGAACCCCCGATTCTTTAAAGGATAAATTAGATAGAGATCAGTACCGCCTTTACGATCTAATATGGAAACGTCTTGTTGCGAGCCAGATGGCGGAAGCGGTATATGATAGAACCACGATTGATTTCGATTCCAATAGCTCAGTCTCCTCAAAGGTTTACACTTTTAGAACTACTGGGTCCGTGTTGAAATTCGATGGCTTCAGGATATTGTATACAGAGGGTAAAGATGATGAAGATGAAGAGGAAGAAAAAGGGCTTCCAATACTTTCAAAAGGACAAGAAATGCACTGCAATGAGCTCATTCAGGAACAGCATTTCACTGAACCGCCTCCAAGGTTTACGGAAGCATCGCTGATAAGAAATTTAGAAAGCGAAGGTATAGGTAGACCGAGTACATACGCATCAATAATCGGAACTATTCAGGATAGAGATTACGTTAGGAGAGAACGAGGTAGATTCATTCCTACTAAATTGGGAATTGCAGTTACTGAATTTCTGAAAGAGCATTTCGAAGATATTGTTGATGTCGGATTTACTGCTGGCATGGAGAAACAATTAGACGATATAGCGGAAGGATTAATTCAATGGAATCCTATGCTGCAAGAATTTTATGGCCCGTTTGATCAGGCCATAGAAACTGCTAAACTCGAAGCAGTTCGGGTCCCAAGGGAAAAAATAGATGAGGAGAGCGACCAAGTATGTGAAAAATGCGAACGTCCTATGGTCATACGAGGCGGTAGGAATGGCAGGTTTATCGCATGTTCAGGTTTTCCAGATTGTAAAAATACCAGACCACTTACAATAGGTATCAAATGTCGCGAATGCAATGTTGGAGAATTGGCTGAAAGAAAAAGTAAAAGAGGAATTTTCTTTGGTTGTACTAATTATCCGGATTGCAAATTCGCAGTTAATACCAAGCCAATCGCCACGCCATGCCCGGATTGCGATGGGTTACTTCTGCCGTCCGGGAGAGATAATGTGAGGTGCCCGTCTAAAGAGTGTGGATTTAGAGGCTCTATCTCGGAATTCGAGGAAGATGAAAAAGTTGTTGAGGTAGAACTCGCTGGCTAGTGGATAACTGCGGAAGATAATTGGGACCTTAACTACTGGCAAAAATTAAAGTTCGTCAATATCCTTGTTGCATGGCAAATGTATTGTTAGATGAAGATGTTGATTCATACCTGGCAGCTTATTTTGAGTACCTCCTGAGATACCGTGGATTGTCTGAAGCCACAGTTAAAACTTACGCCCAAGATTTAAACACATTTGTAGATTTTCTCACGACTATGAGAATTCATAAGGTGGACAGTGTAGATCGAAGGATTGTTAGAGGTTTTCTAGCTTTTTTGGTTGATAAGGCCTACCGCAGATCGAGTATATCCAGAAAACTTTCCGTTCTCAGAGGTTTCTACAGGTGGCTGGTTTCTGAAGAACTTTCCTTGGTTGATCCTGTTCCTAGGCGCTCTGTGATGAAGAAAGAAACTAGATTACCCCGTTTTTTATCCAGTGAGGAGGTTTCTAGGCTAATTGATTCACCTAAATCAGGAGGATCAAGTGAATTGTTGGTCAATAGAGACGTAGCACTTCTTGAACTAATTTATGCTGCAGGTCTTAGGGTCAGCGAGGTGCATTCAATTGGTATAAAGGACTTAGATATAGAAGCTAAAAGTCTACGAATTATCGGGAAAGGTGATAAGGAAAGAATTTCATTGATAGGTACGGCAGCAGCATTAGCATTAGAAAAATACATAAACATAGACAGGGCAAAATTCAAAAATACTGAACAAATAAATGCGATCTTTCTCAGTAATCGTGGCTCTAGGCTGAGCATACGATCTATACAGAATATCGTTAAGAAACATTCACGGTGGGCTGGTCTTGGAAATGAAGTGCACACCCACACTTTAAGACATTCTTTTGCTACTCATTTGATAAATGGAGGGGCCGATCTTCGGATTGTTCAAGATTTGCTAGGTCACTCGAGTCCTGCAACGACTCAGATATATACTCATGTAACTGGTGTAGAGTCAAGGAAGAGTTATTTGGATGCACATCCTTTGGCCCAGGAATCTCGGGAGGCAATCTAGATGAAGATATTGATTATTAATGGCCCCAACCTTAATAACCTTGGTAAACGTGACGAATCGCATTATGGATCTGAATCGTATAAAGACGTAATCGAATCGGTTGGAAAGTATGCGACAAAACTCGGTGTTGACGTTTCTTTTTTTCAGAGTAATTCAGAAGGTGATTTAGTAACTTTTATTCAAAATCAATCCGATGATTGTGATGGTATTGTAATTAATGCAGGTGCTATTACTCACTATGGATTATCCTTGAAGGATTCCTTGTTAGATGCCAGGATTCCATTAGTTGAAATACATATATCAAACATACATCAGCGGGAGGAATATAGAAGAAGTTCCGTGGTTGAATCGGTAGCAGTTGGTCAGGTGGCTGGGTTTGGTACCTTGGGTTACATTTATGCCTTGGAATTAATGGTGAATTATCTCGAAAATGGAATCTGAATACCGAAAAAGAAGAGAACGTCTAAAAAGAATAATCGATGAACTACACGTGGATGCCTTATTGGTCACTTCACTTGTCAATGTGCGGTATTTGTGCGGATTTACTGGTAGTAACGGATTTTTACTGATAGCTGAAAACCATGAAATACTTTTCACTGATTCTAGATATATTGAACAAGGTTCAGAAGAAACTTTTAATGAAATCGATGTTTCTTTGTCACCTGGTTTCAAAGG
>CAYPXS010000134.1:0-4115 GCA_964414725.1 uncultured Dehalococcoidia bacterium | reverse complement strand
ATTCTTTCATCATTTCTGGGCCAATCTCATCTCTTATCTTTTGCAAAAGACGAGGCGCTTCAACTGTTTGCTTATTTTTGTCGTCTGCCATTATTCAATAACCTCTTGGCAAATTTTGCAGGTCCTCACCCTAGATCCATCACCAATCTTGTCACTAGATACTCGTGTTGGTTTTTGGCAACCGCTACAGATGAGCATCACATTAGCGACTGGTATAGGCAATTCTTTCTCTACAATTTCAGCTCCGCTCATGCCTTGGGCTTTCCGATGTTGTTTTACTAAATTGATTCCTTCCACCAGAACTTTATTTTTACTAAGAAGAACACTTTGAACTTCTCCCTGTCGACCTTTATCTTTTCCTTTGATGATAAGCACGTTGTCATTTTTCTTTATTTTCATTTTTTATATAACCTCTGGAGCTAGTGAAACAATTCTCATGAAATCTTTGTCTCTTAACTCTCTGGCCACAGGTCCAAATATACGAGTGCCTCTGGGCATTCGATCTTCGTTAATAATCACAGCTGCATTTTCGTCAAATTTAATATGTGAACCATCTTTTCTTCTATGTGTCTTAGCGGTTCGAACCACCACAGCTTTTACAACTTCCCCTTTTTTGACCCCAGCGGCAGGAGCCGCATCTTTAACTGAAGCAACTATCACATCGCCAAGCCAGGCATATTTCCTCCCTGAACCACCGGGTACCCCTATGCAACTAATTTCTCTTGCTCCGGAGTTATCCGCAACTTTTAATCTCGTGTAAATTTGTATCATCGCTATCGCCTTACCGTTTACTCACTATCTTCGCTGCTGTCTTCAATACTAGGAGTAGCTATTTCCCCAGGTTGCAACTCCGCCACATCACCTTTCTGTATTATCTCCGACACCTTCCATCTTTTAGTCTTGGAAAGAGGTCTGGTTTCTACAATCCGTACAGTATCCCCTAAGTTGCAGGAATTATCCTGATCATGAACCCTGAACTTATTCCAACGTTTTACATTCTTTTTATATACACGGTGAGGCTGGCTCCATTCGACAGAGACGACAATAGTCTTATCCATCTTATCGCTGACAACTCGTCCCACCCTTACTTTTCTTCTTTCGTGACTCATTAGGATCTCTCTGATATCTCTCTTTCTCTTATAACTGTCATTATCTTGGCAATTTTTCTCTGAGTTTTTTTTACCGAATTGGTGTCACTCAGCTGCATGGTCGCAATCCTGAACCTCATATTCATAAGATCCTTTTGCGTAGAATCAAGGTTTTCTACCAAATCTTGATCATTCATATTCCTTATATCGTCGATCTCAGCCATTATTTATTCACCAATTTTTTGTTTTTCCTCTAATTTACTGATCTCTGGACCTAACATTGGTCCTACTAACTATCCTGGTTCCCATAGGCATCTTCGATGCAGCTAAAGTGAGTGCATGCTTAGCAGTTTCCTCTGGAATTCCAGCCATTTCGAACATTATTTTCCCTGGTTTAACCACCGCCACCCAATGATCCGGGGCACCTTTCCCTTTACCCATCCTGGTTTCAGCTGCTCTGGCTGTCACACTCTTATCGGGAAACACCCGAATCCACATTCTTCCACCTCTTCTAGCGTACCTTGTCATGGCCCTTCTAGCTGCTTCTATCTGCCTCGACGTAACCCACGCATTCTCAGTAGCCTTCAGGCCAAACTCTCCGAAATTAAGAGTACTACCAGCGACAGATAGCCCTTTTCGCCTACCACGATGGTGATTCCTGTACTTAACTCTTTTAGGTTGAAGCATCTTCCTCTGTTCCTTGATCCTCTGCAGCAATTTCATCTGCAGGTTCTGGTTCAATTTGATTTGTCGAAGTTGGTTGATTATCTTCTTGTGCCGTCACCATTACCTGGATTGGTGCCACCTCATCCTCTTCCACCTCAGTCGATGCAACTAATTCTTCTGTACCCGTGGAGTTCTCCCCAATTATTGTTGGGTTCATTATTTCCCCTCGGCAAATCCACACCTTGACGCCAATTACTCCAAATTCTGTTTGTGCTTCGGCTAATCCATAATCAATATCTGCCCTAAGTGTATGAAGTGGGACTCTACCTTCCATAGCCTTCTCTGCCCTTGCTATATCAGCCCCTGCCAATCTACCAGAACAGGTGATTTTTATCCCCTCCGCACCAGCCTGCATGGTCCTCATCACCGCTTGGCGAATAGCTCTCCTAAAAGCAATCCTTCTCTCCAATTGGTCAGCAACATTTCGAGCTACGAGATATGCATCCAATTCTGCCTGGCGAACCTCTTTAACATTGAGTTTGGCTCTTCGGTTTCCAGTAAGAGTCTCTAAATGTTTTCTTAGTTCATCTACTCTCTGTCCCCCTCTCCCAATCACAATACCTGGTCTCGCTGTATGAATGGTTACTGCAACTTCGTTAGAATCTCTTTCTATGTCGACTTTTGAAATACCAGCGTCTTCATACATAGCATCAATCGCTTGTCGGATATTGATATCCTCAGTAACCAATGAAGCGTACTCCTTTTGACCCGCAAACCATGTGGCATGCCAGTCCCTTGTAACGCCTACCCTAAAGCCATTGGGGTGAATTTTCTGTCCCAAACTACAGTTCCTCCTCTTCTACAACCACAGTAATGTGGCTGCTTCTTCTATTAATGCGACCAACCCTACCTCGAGCGCGCGCCCTAAACCTTTTCAACCTAGGTCCCTCATTAGCGTAAATTTCTATTATTTTCAAATCTTCACTTCTTGCCATCAGCTCGTTTTCAGCATTTGATGCTGCTGACTTAACTGTTTTAGCGACTCGAGCCGCTGCAGGTGATTGCATAAATTGCAGAGCTGTTAAGGCGTCATCGACCTTCATCCCCCTCACGAGGTTAGCGATCGGTTTCAATTTCTTCACTGAAATCCCTGTATTACTTGATTTTGCTCTTATGCTCACTAGCGTTCCTCAATGACTCTTTATTTCGTTACACTATTCGAGAAGCTCTTTCCGACTTAGTCGAATGGCCTCTAAATGTCCGTGTTGGTGAAAATTCTCCCAACTTGTGACCCACCATGTTTTCGGTAACGAATACCGGAACATGTCTTCTTCCATCGTGAACTGCAATAGTCAAACCCAGCATATCCGGCATAATCATCGAAGCCCGAGACCAGGTTTTTATCACCTCTCTGCTATTCGATTTGACTGCTTGCTCCACTTTTTTCGTAAGCTTTGGGTGCACGTATGGCCCCTTTTTTATCGAACGCGACATTTACACCGCACCCCCATTTACTCTACCTGTCATATCTTCTTCTCACTATGAATTTGCTCGAAGGCTTGTTCTTCTTTCTAGTCCGGTAGCCGAGGGCAGGTTTGCCCCATGGAGTTTTTGGACCAGGCATGCCTATAGGAGACCTACCTTCACCCCCTCCATGTGGATGAGCATTTGGCGCCATTGCTACCCCTCTTACTTCCGGCCTTTTCCCTAAGTATCTTTTCCTGCCAGCTTTACCTAGCTTTACATTTTTCTTATCCAAAGCACTCAATTGACCTACAGTGGCCATACAAGTGCTCAAAACATTCCTCATCTCTCCAGATGGTAGCCTCAACAAGGTGTATTTCCCTTCGCTGGCCAAAACCTGGGCATAACTGCCAGCACTCCTCACTATTTGCCCGCCTTTACCCTTCGTTAATTCAACGTTGTGTACCAAAGTACCTGACGGTATTTTTTCAAGTGTAAGTGCATTTCCAGGTCTAATATCAGCGTCATCACCTGACTTCACTTTATCCCCAACATGTATTTCATTCGGGGCCAAGATATAGCGCCAATCGCCATTCTCAAATTTTATGAGAGCTATTCGGCATGAACGGTTCGGGTCATATTCGATTGTTTCAACTACTCCCGGCACACCATAATTGTCTCTCTTGAAATCGATGATTCTGTACCGCCTCTTGTGACCACCGCCACGATGTCGAACCGTTATTTTACCGCTGGAATTTCTTCCTCCAGTTTTTTTCAACGGCCTTACTAATTTCTTCCGAGGCCTACTTTCAGTGATGTCGTCCGTACTTTGGAGTACTAAACCTCTCTGGCCTGGGGTTATCGGTTTTCTAGTTTTTAATGGCATCAAACACCCTC
>CAYPXS010000133.1:0-4120 GCA_964414725.1 uncultured Dehalococcoidia bacterium | reverse complement strand
CGGATTAAAAGTCCGATGCTCTGCCAACTGAGCTACCGGCCCATTTTGTTTCACTGAACAACAATTCTATATATAGAATTTCAGGTCTTCAAGAACAAATTTATTTTTATCGAAGGTTTTCTTGTGTTATAGGTGCTATTGAGCAGATAGAAGATGGGTATCGAGCCAAATATTTTCCAACTATGTTCTCACTCGTAATTGGTCCCCAAGATCTTGAATCGTTGCTAGCTCTTCTGTTGTCTCCAAGAACAAAATATTTTCCAAGGCCGACTACATTTGGTCCCCAATTGGAACTATCATTTAGGGCGGGGTCTAGGTAGGGTTCTCGAAGTAAGACGCTATTTATATATACATTTCCGTTATCGATGTGCACACTATCCCCTTCCTTGGCTATTACCCTCTTTATGAAATGTCGGCTTGGATCTTTGGGATATGTAAAAACGATTACGTCGCCCTTGTTAGGATCTCCAAATAAGTATTTGGGTTTCCGGTCAGAGGCATCACCTATAGAGAAAAAATTAACGCCATTTTCTGGTACTTTCCAGTAAGCCAGTTTGTTGGCTAACACACAATCACCTTGGTTTATATTTGGAGTCATACTAGACCCTTCAACTTGGTAATTTTGGATCGATACGTACAAAATCGAAAAGACGAACATAGCCAATATTGCTGTTTCGATAATTTCCCGTGTAGCCCTTTGGATTTTCCTTTCGTAAATATACATAGCATCTAATTATATCTTTTAAGGCAAGAAACGGCTTTATATATAAGTTTTTCTGTACTTTAAAGTTGTATCCTTTTATCGGTGAATATTTACCTTCAATGGAAAGTTTAGAGGTGACCAGATGAGTAAATTTGTTGTCTTAGCTCTTCTTGTATTGATGTCTGGCTTCGCCTGCTCAGATAGTCGGTCGAGTTCCGGCGTTGGTGTGGCAGATCCAGATCCAACTGCATTGTCTCCAGTATATGCCTCCTCTTCTACATTTGCAGAAGGAGGGACTGTGAGAGGTGTTACCAATTTAGATGCCCTGCATGTAGAAGCCGTAAGTGGTGGTATAAGAGTTTCCGGAACAGGTTCGGTCTCGGTAGAGCCTGATGTAGCGATTCTTCAAGTAGGTGTTGAAGTTTTTGCAGGGAAGGTAAGCACAGCTAGATCCGAAGCGTCAAAAGCTATGGATTCAGTGGTTTCCGTTCTGAAAAAAGAAGGCGTTGAAGAGAAAGATATACAAACGACTAGATTCAGCATATATCCGAGATACGATTATGAGGAAGTGACAATAAATGATAGAAGGGTTGGGACACAAGTTCTTACTGGCTATACGGTAAACAATACAGTTAAAGCTAAGGTTTACGAAATGGCTAAAGTGGGGGAAATAATCGATAAAGCTGCTGATGCTGGTGGCGATTATGTCCGGATTAACGGTGTTGATTTTACCGTCGATGATTCTACTCCCTATGAAACAGAAATACGTAAAATGGCGGTTGAAGATGCTGTCGGGAAGGCGCAAGAATATGCTCTGCTAACCAACGTAGAGTTGGGCCCGGTAATATCACTGGATGAGATGCATTCAGGATCTGTGCATTCACCTTATGAGGCTGACTACGGTATGAGGATGATGGCGGCAGCGCCTACTACTTCCATAAGTACTGGTCAGCTAGAGATTAGTTTGACTGTCAACACTTTGTTTGCCATTAAATGACATTTGGATTGATTTTGAAGAATGACCATTTTGCGTACTTTTAGGACCTGTTGATAGAATCAAATCTAAATTATATGGAGACCGACCATGGTACTTAGTGACCGCACCATAAAGGAAGAGATTGCCGCCGGCCGGATAGTAATTGAGCCATTGGGAGAAAATGCTATTCAACCAGCTAGCGTTGACGTACATTTGGATAAAACTTTTCTCGTTTTTCGGAATTCTAGGGTGCCTTTTATAGATGTCAGACAGAGTGCTGAGGATCTTACCGAGAAAGTAGAAATTGAAGGGGATGTGCCTTTCATGCTTCACCCGGGAGAATTTGTTTTAGGTAGCACCTTAGAACATATAGAGTTGCCTAATGATTTAGTTTCACGGGTGGAAGGAAAAAGTTCACTTGGGAGACTAGGGTTGTTAATTCATTCAACGGCCGGTTATGTAGATCCTGGGTTTAAAGGACATCTAACCCTTGAATTAAGCAATGTATCTAATTTGCCGATAACTTTGTATTACGGTATGAAAATAGGCCAGTTATCTTACGTTCGTCTTAGTACGGATGCTGAATTTCCATATGGTTCCCCAGAATTGGGGAGTAAATATCAAGGTCAATCCGACCCGACAGCAAGCAAAGTACATCAGGATTTTGAAAGAAGGTGATCCATGTCATATATGGACATGGCTATAGATGCTGGTAAAAAGGCTAGGGGTATATCAAATCCAAATCCTCCAGTCGGGGCAATTATAGTAAAAGACGAACAAGTATTAGCTAAAGGATTTACGGGAAGGCCCGGATCTCCTCACGCGGAAATAATGGCAATATCCTCTGCTGGGGATAATGTCAATAACTCCACCTTGTATGTGACTTTGGAACCATGTTGTCATTTTGGAAGAACCCCTCCGTGCACTGAAGCTATCATCAAGTCTGGGATATCTAAGGTTTTCATTGCCGTCGAAGACCCGGATGACAGAGTCTCCGGACAAGGCATTCAGCGATTACGAAAGGCCGGCATTGAGGTCGTATTGGGTATAGGCAAAGAAGAAACTGAGCTTGATTTGGAAGCCCATATTAAATTATCCACGACAGGATTGCCTTTTGTGACTGCCAAATTCGCTATGAGCCTGGACGGGAAAATAGCGGCCTCTTCTGGAGAATCTAAATGGATAACAGGCGAGGAATCTCGCACCGCTGCTCACGTTATGCGGCTCGAATCTGACGCTATTATGGTTGGGGTTAATACAGTAGTTGTCGATGATCCTAGGCTAACAGTGAGGTTGGGCGATCGTGATGTGGATAGACAACCACTGCGAGTGGTAATAGATTCGCAGGGCCGTATTCCTACTAATAGTTCTATGTTACTTGAAGAGGGTGCTACTTTCGTAGCCACCGTTAAAAATGTCACATTTTCGGAAAGTATAAATAATTTGTCTACGAAAGCTTTTCCAGATAAAGAGGGGAAAGTAGATTTGATTTCAGTTTTGAAACATTTAGGCAAGATGCCTGTCTCATCTGTATTCGTCGAAGGTGGGTCTGAGCTTTTAGGCTCGCTATTTGATCAAGGTCTGGTAGATAAAGTGGCCGCCTTTATTTCGCCTAGTATTATTGGTGGGAGGTATAGTTTGAGTGCCGTAGGCGGGATAGGAACAGAATTTATGGCTGACAAATATGTGTTAACCGGGGTGAAAAGAGATTTTATTGGTTCGGATATTTTGGTAACCGGATACTGTAAAAGAGGAGTTTGATGTTCACAGGTTTAGTGGAAGAACTGGGGATTATTTCAGAAATTACCCAGACAGAAATATGGATAGAAGCTTCCGTAGTAATGGAAGATCTAGGAATTAAAGATAGTATCTCCGTCAACGGTGCTTGCTTAACTGTAGTAGATCTGTCGGAAAATACATTTCGAGTGGATGTAGTTCCTGAAACTTTGAGTAGGACTGACTTAGGAGATCTTTCTGCAGGGGACAAGGTGAACTTGGAAAGATCCGTTCAACTAGGAGGTCGATTAGGGGGACACATTGTTCAAGGCCACGTGGATGGAACAGCGGTAATAACTTCCATCGTTGAGGAGGGGACTTCTTGGTCAATAGAATTTGGAATTTCTGACACTTTATCTAAGTATGTTGTTGAGAAAGGGTTCATATGCGTGGACGGTGCCAGTCTCACGGTTGTAAACTGTGACGAAAATGCTTTTAGTATAGCTTTGATACCTTTCACTAAAGACAACACAGTTTTAGGATTAAAAAGGGTAGGAAGCACTGTAAATATAGAAACTGACATTATAGGTAAATATTTAGAAAAACTGTCGACCGGAGATCAAACCAATATAGAATTGGGTTGATAGTAATTCCGAAGGACGAATACTTATGCCATTATCCAAAATAGAAGAAGCTATCGATGATATAAAAAACGGCAAAATGGT
>CAYPXS010000132.1:0-4137 GCA_964414725.1 uncultured Dehalococcoidia bacterium | reverse complement strand
ATGGGGGAGAAAACAACACCACCAATAATAGAATGGAAATTACAGCTGTAATCGAAGCCCTGAAGACCCTTCCGACTGGCATTAATGTCAAGATTTATTCTGATTCAACATACGTCATCAATACCATGACAAAAAATTGGAAAAGAAAGAAAAATCAAGATTTGTGGATTTTATTGGATAGTGAGGCGGCGCATCGAAATCTTGAATGGGAATGGGTGAAAGGCCATTCTGGAGATGAATTCAATGAGGAGGCTGATCGCTTGGCTTATGAAGAAGCTTCAAAGGTAGCAAAGGAAAAATAGAACGTAGCATTTGCTCAACAGGAGGCTATTGTGCCCAAAGGAAAAAAATTAACTCATGTGGATGAAAGCGGAGATGCCAATATGGTTGATGTAGGTGCAAAACCAATCTCCGAGAGGATCGCCGAGGCGAAGGCTGAAGTGCACATGAACCCTGAAACTCTCGCACTAATTCTGACCAATTCTTTTGAGAAAGGCGATGTGGTATCCACAGCACGTATTGCCGGAATAATGGCCGCCAAGGAAACCTCTAGATTAATTCCTTTGTGTCATCCCTTACCCATTAGCCAAATAAAGATTGATATTGACTTAGATGAAGAAAACAGCTGTGTTCGTATCACAACCATGGTTAAAACAAATGCTAAAACTGGAGTTGAGATGGAAGCGTTGACGGGGGCATCGGTAGCAGCTCTTACCGTTTACGATATGTGTAAAGCTGTAGACAGAAGTATGAATTTCAGGGTCTGGGTGGCCTCTAAATCAGGCGGACGATCGGGTAATTTTGTTTTCGATGCTCCCCCTAGGGAATCCACCACTTAGTTTTTTGTAGCCATGACTGCTTCAGCGTCACGTTATCATGGTCTGGATGCTTTAAGGGGAATAGCCATGGTCATGGGGATAGTGCTGCATGCGGCTCTTCCCTACATTCCGGGAATGCCCTCTTCTATTTGGCCTTCTGACAGCAGTTCGTCTTACCCAGTAAAGGTCATTTTTGAGTTTATACACATGTGGAGAATGCCACTATTTTTCATGCTGGCTGGATTTTTCGCTAATCTGATTATTACTCGCAGATCTTGGGAATTTTGGTGGACTAATAGATTCTTGCGTGTTGGGTTGCCAATGCTTGTTTTTTTCCCTGTTATGGGCTTTATTTTGCCGTCGATTTGGAAATATGGCCAGATTGGTGAATTTAATATTTTCTATTCAAATGTAGGTCAACCATTTCACTTATGGTTTTTATGGCAATTGATGATATTTACCCTGTGCTCGATTCTGCTTCGAATTCCCTATAAAGGGTTCGTTATTTTGTCGAAGCAACTAGAAAATTTAGGTTTGGGTATATTAAAGTCGGTATTCCTAAAATTAAGGGAAGTTAGCGCAACAATTATTTTCAGGGCCAAATTTCCGATCGGATTTATTTTGGTTTGTGCGGTTACTAATTTTTGGACCGGTGGGGAGTTGATAATAAATCCAATTGGCAGTGGGCTGTATTTCCTTTTTGGCTTTAGCTTATATAGTAATCCGTCTTTGATTTGTTTTGTAAAGAAAGAATGGAAATATTATTTATTGATTGCTGTTCTCGTTTTTTCAGCATATGTAGGGCTTGATATTAAAGGTGTTAAAGATGTAACAGAGGTCATCTATCAAAATGAAGTAAAAGGAAGCCAAGTCCAACCGTTAAATATATTAGTGTTGTCTCGATATGGGTTGGAAATCATTGGTACAGTATTATTTTCAATAGGCTTTATTGGGTTGGCAGAAGCTAAATTTGGTTCCTATAATTCTTTGTCGCGATTCATTTCTGATGGGTCGTATTGGATGTATTTAATTCATTTGCCAATAGTTGCATTCACGACATTCTTCTTGTTTAACTGGCCTTTCTTTCCGGAAATTAAGTTTGTTTTGTCCATAACATTTACTACTGGCATATGCCTAATAACATATCGATATTTTGTCCGATCTAGTTTTATAGGAATGTTTTTGAATGGAAAGCGACTTCCAAGCTCATATCAGGAGAATATTTGTCCACAATGTGGGACGAATTCTCGAGAGTCTGAACTATTTTGTATCCACTGTGGGATTAGGATGTCTTACTAACGAAGCTTCTTTTGCCAATAAGAAGTCAAAAATGTTTTTTTATAATAAATTTGATAAATTCGTCAAAGTGAACTCAGGGATAAAAAATACAAATGCTAATTAGGGAGCAAGTTAATGAAGATAACGAATATAGAGACTCTGATAGTTGACGCCGGGTGGCGGCCATGGATGTTTGTAAAGGTTGAAACTGATGAAGGCATAACTGGCTGGGGAGAATGCAGCGATGGGAAATCTCCTCACGGAATAGAAGGGGTCATCAAGGATTTAAAACCTGTACTGATTGGCAAAGATCCGTGTGCTTTTGAAATGAGATTTCAAGAAATGTACATCGGGACAAGAGCAAGCAAGGGAGGTATAGCCGCGAAAGCTTTGGCAGGTTTGGATTGCGCTTTTATTGATATTAAAGCTAAATCATTGAATATATCAGTTGCTGAATTATTTGGAGGCCCGACTAGAGAAAAAGTCAGGGTTTATTGGTCGCATTGTGGCTCCAGCAGAATCAGACATTCAGATATTTTAGGAACACCACCTATTGAGACTTGGGACGATGTTACCAGGTTGGGGAAAGAAGTTAAGAGTAGGGGGTTTACTGCTCTCAAGACTAATGTTCTCCTGCCTGGACAGAACGCGACTTTTGGAGGGGGCTCCTTTGGAGGTTCTGGAACCACAGATCAAATCGCTCCAAAGTGGCTGATGCCTCATATTGAAACTCTGATTGGAACTTTTAGAGATGCCGTGGGGGACGATATAGATATCAATTTGGACTTAAATTTCCACTTTAAGACTGAGGCATGTTTGAGAATCGCCAAGGTTTTAGAAAAATTTGACATGTTATGGTTGGAAATTGATATGTATGACCCTTTGAGCCTAAGACAAATTAAGGATTCAACCGATACGCGTATTTGCACAGGGGAAAACCTTTTTTATATGAGCGATTATTTGCCTTATTTCGAAAATCATTCAGCTGATTTGTTTATGATTGATGTTCCCTGGAACGGCTTCAGCCAATCCAAAAAAATTGGGGATCTCGCTGAGGTTTTTCAGCATAACGTAGCTCCGCATAATTATTACAGTCATCTTTCTACGTTTGTTAGTGCTTCTTTATGTGCATCGCTGCCTAACGTTCGAATAATGGAGATCGATATTGATGATGTTCCTTGGAAAGATGAGTTGACGACAGAGACACCGGAATTAGTTGACGGGTATATGACAGTCCCTAACAAACCAGGCTGGGGAGCCGATATCAATGAAGAGGTTGCAAGAGCACATCCATGGGATGAAAGCAAAATTATGTCTGTTCAATCCACAGGGTATAAAGTAATTTAAATCCATAAATAAAACGTCAAAATTTGTATCGATTTCACGCCTCACTTTTAAAGAACGTAAGGAGATACTTTTGGCAAAGTTGCATATTGTGGTAAAATTCATTACTTATGTTAGTTTGGGTGGGTAATTTTGCTCATCCTTTAGTTTAGAAGCAGGAAGAGAAGAAGTGAACATTTACGTTGGAAATATCTCGTACGGTACAGGCGAGGACGATTTAAGAGATTTATTCGCTAGGTACGGCGAGGTTAGTGCAGTCCGTGTTATAACAGACAGGGACACAGGTAGATCCAAAGGATTTGGATTCGTGGAAATGACCGATGATGAACAGGCTAAGGAAGCTATAGCAGCTTTAGATAGCAATGACTTCATGGGTCGCGACCTTAGAGTTAATGAGGCGCGTCCTAGAGAATCTAGATAGGTTTTATAGCAAGGGAGAGCCCCATCTGAAACGGGGCCTCTTCCTTGATCAATATTCCCCCATCGATTACGAATTCCCCATATAGCTATTACCTCTTTTGGCGGGTGATAGTATCTGTAAAGCTATATTATTCAGGAGATGTATAAGCAAATGAATGATGTTGATACTTCAGGTCTAAAAACGATTGGAACGGATCCATATGTTGGCGAGACGCCACAAACTGCGTTAGGTAGCTGGCTGACCCCAAATTCCTTATTCTATATACGGTCCCAGTTT
>CAYPXS010000131.1:2358-4157 GCA_964414725.1 uncultured Dehalococcoidia bacterium | reverse complement strand
GGCTCATTTTCAATTACATAAGTTTTTACACCCGTGACTTTCATACGTACTCCGTTAAGTTAGAATTATTTTTAATAGCCGACTCTATATTGGGTATCAGTTAGTGTCAATTTCTACCAATCCCAATCATTAATATAATCCTTCAGTTTTTGACCTCTGGAGACGAGATGGCTTTTTGTTCGTTCGATTATGATCACCAGAACGATTATAAATAATCCTAATACGATTCCTATGATTGCTCCGTCAGTTCCTGAAAGCAGTGATGTAGCCTGATAGAGAATATTTATAACAAAGGTCACGATCCCTGCTGTAAAAGAAATTTTCGATTTGGAAAATATTCCCCAAATTGTTAGAAGCATACCTTCAAACCCACCTAGAAAAACAAAAATAAGTTCCATGCCGTCCGAAGCAGTTATGGATTGTACAAAAGCAGAACCGCTCAATATTACGACCCCAAGTATGTTAGAGGCCATGGCCAATTTCGGCATGAAAGTTTTTCTTCGGTTTTCCACATATGCCAAGGCCAGCAAATATAAGCCGGCAGGTATTGTGTACAGCTGTATTTCAATCTGCGATAGGTCTCTTTCAATTAATTGGACATACCAGCTAAATAGAAGAGCTACAGCCGCTAAGTAACCCGACAATACATTCTTCTCTGTAATTGCCTTCCCTAGATATAAGAGCCCCAATATCGCAATTACTGAGGTTGGGACGATCAGGTCAGGGTCGAATGTTCCTATCCCAAGTATTTTTGCTGCCAGTGTTATGAATGCAAAGGCCCCCGCAAATAGAGCTGTTCTAGTTGATGAGTTCTCTAATGGCTGTATCCATAAACTTAAATCATATTTAAAGCTATCCTTTGAAATAAATACGATTCCTTTGGCGATCCACCAGAAGGCCAAACCTTGTAACGCCCAGCCCGTGGCCCTCGTAGGCCAGGTACCCCCAATTAGCCCAACTACAAAAATGTTGACGATTAGAATTAATGCCATAGTGCTATAGGGAGCGAATCGATATCTTGAAATCTGAGCAGCTGCTATTGATATGACAGTGTAGATAATTGTTACTGTGAGCCCTTCCCAGTTTCCCCAATCTGCCCAACCTGAAAGTATTAATCCAATTATGCCTTCAATACCAGCCGCCGCTAGCAAGGGTAAAAAGATATATTGCTTTGTTTTTAGCGAATAATCGTGGCTCCATTTTTGATATTTGTAACAAGTCCCGATGATTCCTAAATACAGGATGGAGGAGATTGAAACGATTAACCCGATTTGGTTGATATTTAGTTCCAATGTGGGGAGACTAATTAATGTAATGAGGGCTAGATGTAGTGTGATGGTTCCTAAGTAGAGCCAGATTGGTTTTCGGTACCTGACAAGCCCGAATGTATATATCGAGGTGAATACCCACCAGACTGTGGTCGCGTAGGCAGGGAATGCTTGTGAAAGTTGGATAATATACCCCAATATTGCAATCGTCCAGATGGGAAGGATTATTAAAATTAGGAATAGCGAAGCAGTCCTGAGAAACTCAATTGAAAGTGTAGCATTCACCAATTTCTGTTCCCAATCTTTGTCATGGCGCCGTGGAGCGAATTGGTTCTTATGCCCGCAATTTGGGCAAAATATATCGCTGTCTAAAGGTTCACGATCGCTCCTTTCTTCTAGGGATTCATCGCAATTAGCGCAAAAGCCGGGTTCAGAAGGTTTAGTAATTAGATAGTTCTTTATTTCGACTTTTGCAGAGTCCCACATTTCTCGGAACCAGGGGGCTGATGTTAGAACAAAAATTATTGACAG
>CAYPXS010000131.1:0-2258 GCA_964414725.1 uncultured Dehalococcoidia bacterium | reverse complement strand
GGGGAGATTATTTTGATTGGGGTCTTCCGAATATGAAAGCCCTAGAATAATAAGAGGTAATAACCCGATAAAAAAGGATGACCATACTAGTGGATGCCGTAAACTTTTTCTGCCAGAAGTATCTATCGCAGACCTTAAATAGAGAAGGCTTAAAGCATAGATAGAAAGAGGGCTTAGGGCCCATTTCCACATCTGCCAATTTTGACTGAAAGAGGCTATGGCGAGGAAAATTGTAATACCACCGAGTGCTATGAACCCGTGAGTTAAAACATAGCCCCTATACTTATATGCCAGTATTCCCCAGACAGGTGTCCCAATACCAGACACAATTAACCATGCAATTGGGCTGAGGTTTATTTCCAGTCCTATGCCGGGAATCCTTGGTTCACTGCTGATAGGGTCAAATAGAAGGTATGCAATGATACCGGCCGCAAAAAGGCTCCATACTGATCCTATTGTTATTAGGGCCAGTCCTGAAAAATGAAGACCAATTTTTTCTTTCACCAGGTGCCCTACTCCAATGAAGGCTGCCATTTGAACAAAAGCAAGTCCCATAAGGACCAATCTCATATCCTCATTAGGCCAATAATTAACCAGTAGTACCAGAGAACTGATAGTAATCAGGAGTATTCCGAAACCCAAAAAAGAAGACATTGCGTTTTCGGAATAAAGGGTGGTCCAAAGAGCGGTCCAATCAAAATGTGATTTTTGTGGATCAGAATAAGGATCTTCGGTAGTTTGAGTCCTTGAAAGCACATTAGGGGCTAAACTACTTTTGTCAGGATCAGTAGAAGTGTCAATTGTTGAAGCTTCGGTTTCTGGTACATGCGATGCAGTCGAAACTTGTGGCGAGATGGTCAATTCGGTGTCTGACATATTTATGCCGAGCGATACAGCAATCGAATAAAGAACTGACTCAGATGCTGCTGTACCTTGTTCTTCGGATACAGCTAAAACCTGATCGAAAAAATATCGTAAGGCAGATTCAGTTTTGTCTGACTCTTGAGATTCGATAATCTCTTTCAGATTTTCAAGTAAGGTAACTTTTCGTAGTTCTAGTCTTGAAACAAATTGTTGAGATAATAAGTCATCAGGATTTGTTACCTGAGAAAGTGAAAATTCAACATTTTTTAGTTCTGAAAGAGTTTCCTCTAGACTATCGCTGTTTGGGTCTGATTCATAACCGCGAGTAGGTTCTGGGGGATTAATATTTTTGCCACAATTAATACAGAAATTGTTTTCCTGAGGATTCTCCTGCCCACAATTTGGGCATTGATTTTTGGGAGTCTCGGTTTGTGGGGGACGCTCTGTGTCTGGTTCTGGTAATTCGGGCTCTACATTTGGCATACTCTGTTGTGTAGAGGGACTGCCACATTTGACACAGAACTTAACTTCTCTGTCTGTGCGGTGACCACAATTTTCACATTCAGGCATGCTTTGTTCCTTTACTCCACGACTCCTAACATAGCACAAATATTTGCTGATAGTTTAAAAAAATATGTTATGCATTAGGCTAAGCAATAATATTTGAATTATTTTTTATATCTCATTAAGATCAACCTATATAAATCGATGTATGGAGGAAATAGAAGTATGAAATATGTTCTTAGTGGATTCAGAACCCCAAAACCTGGTTCTCTACCCGAACTTATAAATGGAGCTGTTGATTTTTACAAAGGTGTGGATTTTCCTGGAATGGTTACAGTTACGCCAACTATTCCAGTTGTTACTACCCATAGACCATTTGAAGATGCAGCATCCGTGGAAGCATTGGATGACGCTATTGTGGAAGGAAACTTGCCTATCATGGACTCAGTGGTTAAATTAGACCAGCTGTCTGCCACCGCTACGAGATGGGTTCTTCGGGAAATAATTGCGAATATCAACCCGGATAATCTACCCAAAGAACCGCCTAAATATATAGGCAGGGTTATTCTAAACGCGAAAACAGGAATGGGACCGGAACTACTAGACGTTGTTCTATCAAACCACGAAAAACTGAATGCGCCTGTTGGGGTTTCGGCAGGGGTAGGAAGCCTAAGCACAATAATATTGACTCGACCATTCGCTCACCTAGACGACATTACTAAGGCGACCGATGTGAAGGAAGTTTTGGGCGGGATGAAATCCAAAGGGGTAATAAACTGGAACCATCTTTGCGAATCAATCGAGAGACGGACCTCGCGAATTGCATTTATGAGGAGACCTTAGTACCTAATAAAACACGTAACGGAAATTAAAGGAATAAACATGTCAAA
>CAYPXS010000130.1:0-4242 GCA_964414725.1 uncultured Dehalococcoidia bacterium | reverse complement strand
GTGTATTCTTCAGAGTATGAACGAAGTCATTAATATACTCAAATTGCCTTATATTTGGGGAGGGGCGGGTGTATTGCTCGGGGCCGGATTGGGGGCAAACGATTTGTCAATTTGGATATTGGCAGTACTTCTAGCCCTTTTTTTCGTCACTATGAAAATGACAGGGCCTGCTCAAGAGGGACAGGAAGGAAAACTGTTTGCTGGTGCGAGCCTGCTCATGCTTGGTTGGATACTGGCTTTTTCAATAAGAGGAATTTTAATTTAACAGATTTCCAGGCCAGCGAACTCTTGGTCCATAGGTGTTGTTATTGAATTAAGGGGAACAAATAAGATCGTGTCCGACAAGGTTTCTTTGTTTGCTACATGTGTTCTTAATAACTTTTACCCGGAAGTGGCCATCAGCGCAGCCAGGGTTTTAAACAGGCTGGGGGTAGAGGTTACAGTAGAGGCCTCTCAAACCTGTTGCGGGCAACCATTTTTCAATTCTGGTCACTGGTCGGATTCTTCCAAATTAGCAAGGAAATTTGTTTCTGATTATTCTGGTTGTGATACAAACATTGTACTTCCATCAGGATCATGTACCAGCATGATAAGGAATCATTACATGGAAATTTGTGATCACAATGATATCGGTAGCGTAGAAGAAATATCAGCCCGAACATTTGAATTCACTGAATATATAACTCAAAAATTAGGTATATTTGATTTGTCCCCTTTCCAATCTAAGCCTGCTGAGAGAATCAATGTAACCTATCACGAATCATGCCATCTAAATCGTGAATTGGGAATTTCAATAGAACCTGTTTCTTTACTCAAGTCTCTTGAAAATATTGTTTTGATAGATATGGATCAATCGGAAGTTTGTTGCGGTTTTGGGGGAACATTTTCTACAAAATATCCGGAAATATCCACAGCAATGGCTGAAGAAAAAATTGCTAATGTGGAAAAAAGTGGGGCTGATGTAGTCACTGCAGCTGACATGAGTTGTCTAATGCATATGGGTGGGTTGATTACCCGGAAAAACCTAGAGATAAAAAGTTTGCATATAGCACAGTTAATAGATATGGCTATTGGGACGGACCTGAAAAAATGAAACCAGTAACAAAGCATTTCAACGAGAAATCTAAAGAAACTTTATTGGATTCTCAGATTCAAAAGAATTTGTCAGGTCTTTATGAAGGGTTTCATAGTGCTCGAATAAAAGCCTCTTCTGACACAGATGACTGGGCAGAATTACAGTCAAAAGGTAGGGCCATTAAAGAAGAGGTGATAAATAATCTAGATAAATATTTAGAATTACTAGAATCTAAAATTGTCAGTTCTGGTGGTGTGGTTCATTTTGCGGAAACTGCAGAAGATGCAACTCAATACGTGATAAATTTGGCGAAGAGTAAAGATGTTAAAACTGTTGTTAAAAGTAAATCGATGCTCTCAGAAGAAATGTCTCTTAATGAAGAGCTGATAAAGAATGGGATAGATCCGTATGAGACGGATTTGGGAGAATATATTGTGCAGCTGGCAGAAGAGACCCCTTATCACATAATTGCTCCAGCTATACATAAATCAAGGTCGGAAGTCTCTACGTTGTTCTCAGAGAAAATAGGCACGAGTGAGACAGAAAATATTGAAACGCTGACCTCAGAAGCTAGAGACCAATTACGCGACAAATTTATTCAGGCAGATATGGGTATTACCGGTGGGAACTTTTTAGTGGCTGAAACTGGTACTTTGGCGTTGGTTTCTAATGAAGGGAACGGTCGAATGTGTACTTCTATGCCTCGTATACACGTTGCGATTGTGGGTATGGAAAAAATAGTCCCATCCATGGAAGATTTGGGTACGTTTTTGCGCTTGCTAATTCGATCAGCTACAGGTCAATGGATATCTAGTTATGTGACAATGATATCAGGCCCTAGTAAAAGCACTGATGTAGATGGTCCTGAAGAATTTCATTTGGTGATTGTGGACAATGGGAGAAGCAAGATGCTGGCTAATCCTCAATTAAGGGAAGCCTTATATTGTCTTAGATGCGGGGCATGTTTGAATGCATGCCCCGTTTACAGGAAAGTTGGGGGACATTCCTATGGGTATGTGTATCCTGGACCTATTGGAGCAATTGTTTCACCTATGCTAACGGGCTTGTCAGATGCTAAGGATTTACCGTTTGCTTCTAGTCTTTGTGGGGCATGTAAAGAAGCCTGTCCAGTAAAAATAGATATTCCAAGAATGCTTTTATATTTGCGCAATCAGTTGGTTGAAGGTAGTGACTACCCTGATCAACGCACCTCAAAGGTGTGGGAGAGATTAATATCTAAATTTGCCGCATTTCTCCTCTCAAATAGTAAATTGACCAATACACTCACGAAATCAGCCAGTTTAATAGGAAATGTAGCTCCTTTTATTAGGAAACCATTTCCTTCTTCTTGGAAGAAGACTCGAGAATCACCGACTTTGGCAAAAAAAACATTTTTAGAACAATGGGCATCCTTAGAGTTAGACAGTTCTTTACGTAAAAAACATTGATTGTATTTTTGATTTGTCTTAAATTTTTTTCTGAATCAAATCTGAAAATTCCCCAGGGGTGCTCACTGGAAGTTCACAGGCATAATTTTCACATAGGAAAGCTGTAGCTTTGTTAATTGCTGGCTCCCTTTCATTGAGTAGGGGATAAGAGGGCCATTTGTTCCTAGATTTCTCTGAGCGGCTGAAATAGGCGTTTCCGCAGAAAATATGATTCGGTATATAGGACTCGAATAAACAATCACGCATTTTTTGAGCATTTTCATAGTCTTCAGCAACAATGGCTATTTCCAAAGTTGGATAAAGAAAAGTATCTAAAGCACATAACCAGTTACCAAAA
Source organism: uncultured Dehalococcoidia bacterium (assembly GCA_964414725.1). Lineage (GTDB taxonomy): Bacteria > Chloroflexota > Dehalococcoidia > Lucifugimonadales > UBA826 > UBA11996. The sequence continues at coordinate 1,382 of CAYPXS010000130.1, read as the reverse complement.
GAGATAGGGTGTTCCGTGGCTATATTGGAAGTTGATGTTATTAACGATATAGATATATCTCGATATTTTTCATTGTTAGTTATTATGGAAAGCTTATATAAACCTTCTGCAGCCATAGATGAACCTGAAGGAGTAGCGTTATCGTAGCTTTCACCTGGTCTAATGATGAGAGTTTCACCGTTGTGAGGAGTATCGTATAGGCGTGATTCGTGACTGTCCCAGAACAATTCCACTAAGGAGTCTGCGAAAATCTCGGCTTGGGCTAGCCAATCGAGGTTCATTGTTGCTTCGTGTAGGGACAGCATGAGTAAAATGAGGGCGGAGTAATCTTCCAGATAACCGTAACTACCGATTTTACCCCCTTTGTATGAATGGAATACACCGGAATCAGAGTTTATAACATTCAATAGAGAATTAGCGTTTAAGATTGCTTTATTAAGCCAATTTTCATCTTTGCTAACCAGGTATCCATCCACTAAAGAGAGGGACATTAGGGCATTCCAAGAAAGAAGGTTTTTCTCATCCTTAAACGGTTTGTTTCGAGACTCTCGGTGTGTGGCTAATTTTGCTCTTATCGTCCGTAAATTTAAATTATCTGAACTAAGAAATCCGAAATGAGTTCCGTCTGCAGTGTAATGAAGGATGGTTTTACCTTCGAAATCGCCTCTTTGAGAGATGGTGAAGGCTGATTGAAGTTGTTTGAATTCCTGTTTATCTAATACTTCATTCAGCTCTATGGAGTCCCATATGTAATAAGTTCCTTCCTCCCCATCACTGTCGGCATCTTGGGCTGAGAAGAACAGTCCAGTCTCATCTGTCATTTCATTGTCTATGTAGCGGAATATGTCTTCTGCCACATCGATGTAGAACTTTTTACCGGTAACTAAATATGCGTGTACATACAACCGTGAGAGCAAAGCGTTGTCGTAGAGCATTTTTTCAAAATGTGGCACTAGCCAGTTTTTGTCAGTGGAATAACGGTGGAAACCTCCTCCCAGCTGGTCATACATACCACCAGAGGCCATTTTTTGAAGTGAAAGTTCAACGATCTCTAATGCTTGAGATTCAGGATGCCTTTGGTGATATCTCAATAAAAATTCCAGCGCCATAGATTGAGGGAATTTGATCGAATTGCCAAAGCCGCCCGATTCCCAATCGTGTTGAGCTAAAAGTTGGCTATAGGCTTTTTCTAGCAAACTTGGCCCCATATTATTGTCAGAGGAAGAATTCTCAGAAAATTGGTTTATATGGTCCCGGAGATATGAGCCGGACTCTTCTATTTCATTTCGCCTGTCTTTGTATGCGTCAGATATAGCCGATAGTAGTTGTGAAAAACCTGGCATGCCTCCACGGGGCTCAGGTGGGTAATAGGTTCCTCCGAA
>CAYPXS010000129.1:0-4269 GCA_964414725.1 uncultured Dehalococcoidia bacterium | reverse complement strand
TCAATATCATCATCTTCAAGTTCGATGTGAAGTACTGTTTGTCTTTCAACGACATCGTCCTGAGTTATTTTCACCAGTGTCTCCTAGGAGTGATTTTTAAAAAAGCAGGAAGGTAATTATATCATTACGTCGTGATTTAATTAGATTCCCTTGTAAAAAGCTTGTTAGTTTTAGGAATTATTCGTGTAATTATCGTTGACATTATTTCACTTCCTAACTTAGGATTCTTACATATTGTTAAAAGTTTTTGGAGCTATTTGAAACATGTCAGATAGATACAAGAATGAGATAGAAAAAATTCTTGAAGGTAGTCCTGATCTGCCTGAGGAACCACCTATTCAGGACGAAACTATTGAATCCTTTAGGGATCAAGTCGGTTCTTTGTTTCGTCATGCCAGAAATCGCAAATTTGGTTCGATGTCGGCTTTCAATATTTTAGTCGTCAGTATTACTTCCTTCATTTTGTTTTTTTTAACAAAAATTAATTTGTTTGCCGTTATAGGTATAGGTTGTTTACTGGTTTCTTACCTCACGTTTATATGGCCAACTTCTTTGGAACGACCGAGGTTGTATTTTGATAAATTTATGTCTTGGTTCAATAGACTTAAGAAAAATACAGATAAATAGTTGATCCAATTTAGGACATGAATAGGTAGTAACAAACTATGGATGTATCAATCCTGTTTGCGTTCACAGCTGGGACGGTAGCCGCATTCAACCCTTGTGGAGCAGCTATGTTCCCAGCCTACGTAGGATTTCAATTAAGCAGATCCTCCAGTTCTTTATCGCCACTGTTGATTACTCTGAGAGGATTATTTATTGGAATTATTCTCACTCTGGGATTCGTCGCTGTATTTGGCGTTTTTGGAATCTTAATGTCGCTGGGATTTAGACTGGTTGGATCTTTTTTGCCATTTATAGGGGTAGGGATAGGGTTCTCAATTTTTCTTTTAGGTATTTGGTTGTTACTTATGGGGCGTAACCTGTCTGTGCCCTATTTTAGCGGCATTTCATTTGGTTCATTTGGCGGAATTAAGCACATATTTTTGTTTGGTATAGCCTATGCCCTTGCGTCACTGAGTTGTGCCTTGCCGGTTTTCTTATCTGCAGTTGGAATCGTTGTAGGTTCCGGCATTTCAGCTGGAGGTCTGGCGAATGTTGTGGTTGGCTCGATGGCCTATAGCATTGGAATGGGACTAATTATGACTTCAGTGACCGTAGCTGTTTTATATTTTGAAGAAGCAACTCAACGCCTAGTTATCATTCTAATTCCCTACATTGAGACGATAGGTAAAGTGTCTATGGTGGCGGCTGGCGCTTACATTGTTTTCTACTGGATGTTTGGAGACGGATCCGAACTTTTGAGGTTTAGGCTTAGGAATATGTAATGATATTCGGGATGTCGCCATAGCAACATCCCGAATACTTAGTGAGGTCTATTAGAGTTATTCTGAAACGACTGGATTACTAAGCACACCGACTCCGCTGATTTCTACTTCTACGGTATCTCCAGGGTGAATGTCACCAGGAGTCCCAGGGGTCCCGGTCATTATTACGTCTCCTACCTCTAAAGTTATGACGGCACTGACATACTCTATGATTTTGGTAACAGGGTGCAATAGATCAGAGGTGTTTTGGTTCTGTTTTTCTTCTCCATTGACTCGGCAGATGACTTGTATGTTGGTTGGGTCAAGATCTGTTGTCATCCAGGGTCCTATTGGGCCAAATGTGTCCGAAGATTTTGCTCTTGCCCATTGCAAATCGTTTTGCTGCCAATCTCTTGCGGAAACATCATTACCACAAGTGTATGCAAATACGTAGTCTAGGGCATTGGACTGGGAGACACTTTTACATTCTCTTCCAATCACTAATGCTAATTCAGCTTCTGGCTGTATTTTGACACCTTCCTCCAGGGCTATTTTAGGTATGACGATTTCATCCCCGTGGCCTACCACTGTGGTGGAGGCTTTGAGGAATGGTTCAGGGGCTTCAGGGCCCGGTCTGCCTCCAAGATGACTTTTATAATTAAGTCCGATTGCTACGATCTTTCTAGGGGCGACAGGTGGCAATATTTTTACGTTTCCCAAGGTAAAGGTATTACCTGTAGTTTGATATGAGTCGAAGGGGGCATTGGATATCTCGGATATCTTTTCTCCTTCTAAAACCCCATAAGAAGCGTTGCCGTTATTTTGAAATCTTACGAAATTTGTCATGTTACTCTCCTAGATTTGAGTATATCGATTGACTCTTTTATACGACTATGAAAATGAGTGAGCGAAAGTTTAACCTATAAAGTGAGCTAGTTCCACAAAGGAGTCCTTAGTTTTCGTGACTCACTGAAACTTTGGTCGTTATACCTCCTCTCACCTTGTACTCCAGATCCAAAGTCATTTCTTTTGCATTACAGCAATTAACAAGGTCATTCAATATCCGATTGGCTGCATGTTCTTGGACGATGCCTACCCCCGTGAATCCCATCAAATAATATTTGAGGGATTTTAATTCTATGCATAGATTAGAAGGGGTGTATTCAATGGTTAAGGTCCCAAAATCAGGAAGTCCGGTCCAAGGGCAGACCGCAGTAAACTCATCGGTTTTGATTTGGACTTTACTGTTGGATCCTGGGTATTCGTAATCGAAGGCGATTAGCAGCTCTGAATTTATAGAATCTTCAGAAACAGTCTCAATTTTGTCGTCCAGTGATTCGTAAGCACTTTGCAATTCTTCTATTGAGGGCATTTTTTTGCTCCAATACTATTTTTGTCTGTTAATGTTTTAATTGTAACAATGAAATATTAGTCAGATTGATATTACCTTTGACCTCTTAGGTTTACATACCATGAATTCGCTTTTGCAAGTAGAAAATTTAGAAAAATCTTATGGTAGAAACAAAGTAATTAATAATTTGTCTCTGTCCTTAAATTCCAGCGAAGTCGTTGTAGTCAGAGGTGCGAATGGGTCTGGCAAAACAACATTGTTATCAATAATTTCTTCATTGGTCTCCTATGATTCGGGTACCGTGAAAATATTCGGCAGAGATTTGAGGTCTAATCCTCATGATTATAGGTCGCAGTTGGCTTTCGTAGCCCATCAACCTTTTTTGTATTCTCAACTTACCGTTAGAGAGAATCTTGAATTTTATGCCCAATTGAATTCACTGGAAGATCTTGAAAACACAATCTCAGAGAAGGCATCGTTGATAGGTCTTTCCGACAGACTGGATACGAAAGTCTCAACCTTATCTCACGGATATGTCAAAAGAACTGCGATAGCGCGAGCACTTCTCCACCGTCCTTTGCTCCTGTTGTTTGATGAACCTGAATCCGGATTGGACAGAGAATCTCTGGAGCTGTTGGAAAAAATCATTGATAGTGAGTTGGAGAAAGGAACATCTATATTAATGACCACCCATTCACAGGAGATTGTGTACAAAGGTGTAATTCGCAACCAACGAATATTGAAAGGGATGTTGGTTGATGATATTTCATAAATCTTTAAAAAAATACTTTTATCATTTGTTTGTAATCGTCCGAAAGGATTTCTTGCTTGAAATAAGAAGTAGAGATGTGGTTTTGCCGGTTTTTATATTCTCTTTTCTAGTGGTTGTAACATTCAATTTCGCCCTGGAGTCAACTCCTAGCACTGCTAACTTAGTGGTGCCTGGAATTTTGTGGGTGTCTGTGTTATTTGGGGCAATGGTGGGATTTGGAAGAATGTTTTTGTCTGAATCTGAACTAGGTGCTTTTCAGGGGTTATTGACGGCACCAATCGGTAGAGATGTAATCTTTTTCGGGAAAGTGATTTCAAATGTTTTGTTTTTGTTGTTAATTGAATTGATATTACTTCCAATTCTGATGGTGCTCTTTAATGTGACATTGTCTCCATTGGACATGCTCTATGTATCTATACCGGCTTTATTTGGTATTTCGTTGTCAGGGATGTTGTTTGCTGCTATTTCTATGAAAATGAGAGCAAAGGAAGTTATGTTACCAATCTTGTTTCTTCCTGTGGTTGTGCCGATCATTTTAGGAGCTGTGGAATCCACATATGGGGTTATGAACGGGAATGATTTGGATGAATTCTTTAAGTGGATAATTTTAATGATTGGGTTTGACCTAATATACTGTGTTCTCGGGCCAGTTTCTTTTACGATGATTGTTGAGGATTAAGATCCTATATCATGTAGGAGATATTTTAGGCTAAATGGTCCAAAATTGGATTGTGAAGACATACACAAAATTGACACTATAAAAACTCGGTTGATATATT
>CAYPXS010000128.1:0-4285 GCA_964414725.1 uncultured Dehalococcoidia bacterium | reverse complement strand
TTACTACATACCCAGTAGCATCAATTTTTCTCACAGCTTCAAGATCAGAGACATCACCAAGGTGTACGGAAATTGAATCCCCAGTTATACCTACAGACCCCGCATATCCGACATTCCCTGTCCCATCCATAATGGTTCCACTATGTATCAGTACATCAAGCATATGAGTATCTCCACTTCGTCTTTTCCATCTTTCGAAAGAGTATGCCATATAATGAAATTTTCATGTTCGAATGGAGGATAAATTGAGAAAGAACAAAGCCAAACAAATAATGAATTCTGGTCAGTTAGCACTGGGAGCATATGTTGCTCTTGCCGACCCGCAAATTGTTGAAATTATAGGTATATCTGGTTTCGATGCTGTCTTTATAGACATGGAACATACCGCTTTTGATTTATCCCTTGTCCAACAAATGATTGTAGCCGCCGACCTCGTAGATATAACCCCAATAGTTCGTGTCTCAGATAGCGATCCTGGCTTCATATTGAGGGTATTGGACATGGGAGCCCAGGGCATAGTTATTCCCCATGTAGACGGTCTGGAAGGAGCAAAAAAAGCTGTGGAAGCAGTCAGATACCCGCCAGTTGGCCTGAGAGGTGGTGCTGGTGCCACTAGGGCTGCAAGGTTCGGTTCAGTAGAATGGGCTGACCATGTACGTACATCCAATGAAGAAATACTGTTATCTGTCATGACAGAAGATACAAAAGCAATTTCTCAAGTTTCAGAAATTGCTGCATTAGACGGGGTTGACCTTGTAGCGCTCGGCCCTACTGACCTTTCCCAGACGTTGGGAGTAACAGACCCCACAGATCCTAAATTGAGATCAGAAGTGGAGCGGATAGCAGCAGAAGTAAAAAGGGCAGGAAACACAAAGTTACAAATGCCTATGAATCACCCTGCTTTCCCTTTAAATGCCTCAGAACTTGTAGAACTTGGGGTTGGATATACAAACGTCGCTCCTCAACCTCCAGCAATACTGATGAGAGAAATGCGAAACGCTGTCCAAAACACCCATAAAACCTTAGGCCGAAAAAATTGATCTACTTACGGGCAATCGTATGCTAAATTAAGTCCAACATTCTTTCAGCAATCATCATGGTTGTAGCATTTGTATTTGCCCTAATACAATCCGGCATAATCGAGGCATCAATCACTTTGAGATTCTTCAAACCTTTGACATCCCCCGACTGATTAACAACCGCCAGTTCATCGGAATCTGGACCCATCTTACAAGTTCCTGATATATGCTGACCCGTGGTGGCATTCCTCAAAATCCAATCATTAAACAAGTCTTCATTGGCTATTTGGTCGTCAGATGGCTGAATGCGTTCATCAAAGATGTTTGAAAAATGACCTGACTCCCCCAATGATATAGCCTTTAGTAAGCCTTCTCTCCCTCTCTTAAGGTCAAACTCTGTACTGTAGTAGTTAAAATTTAGCTCAGGCTGTTCATGGATATCGTTTGATACTAGTCGCATATAGCCAGCACTCTCGGCCAACTGCAAGGACACTGAAATCTTTACACCAACTGGGGTATTGATATCTGCCTCATGACCAGCTGATGATGAATCTTTTCTATGCTCTATCCGACTATCTGCAATAGCAAAACTATTGAAAGCTAATTTCATATCATTTCTAATGTTGGACCCAGCTGCAGTATACCTTGCTGCAACCTGTGACCTCGGGGCATCAGGGTCCTGAACATGGCTTTCCTTAACCGACCACAGAACCGCCATTATCGGGTGGTCTCTAAGATTTTGACCTACCCCGGGAAGATCCTTTACAACATCAATGTCTAAAGATTTGAGTTGATCAGAGGGACCAACACCAGACAGCATCAAAAGTTGAGGGGATGCCACAGCCCCCGCGCTCAGTATGATATTGTCCCCATAAACGTCAAAAAGCTCTCCTTCGCTTTCTACTTCTATCCCTATCGCTTTGTTACCTTCAAACAAAATCTTACGGCTTATGCACTGCGCTCTAATGGTGAGATTTAAGCGATGTCTTGCCATTGATAAATAGCCTAGATTAGTACTCCATCTGATGCCATTGGGGTTGTTATAAGGAGTCGGGCCGACTCCTGTTACATCAGGATGATTCTGGTCCGGTCCATCGGGAAAACCTGCATCTTTGCACGCATTGTAGAAAGCCCTTTGAGATTCAATCCAATCTTCACGTTTATGCCGCCTAGCAAAAATGGGACCATCACTTCCGTGAAAATCTCCAGAATAATCGAGATCTGTCTCCAATTTCCTAAAATATGGAAGGACTTTTTCGTAACTCCATTCAGTATTCCCCATGTCATGCCAGGCATCGTAATCCTCAGGCATTCCTCTCAAAAATACCTGTCCGTTGATAGAACTAGACCCTCCGATTACTTTTCCACGTGGCACCGGCATCGGAAAAGCCCGATCGGAAGGATTACCCCAGAACTGCCAATTATGGTCTTTAGTAATAATGTCAGCTCCTGTTGAAAGGCCAATTCTCACCTCATCAGGAAGAGATTCTAGGTCGGGATAATCTGGTCCTGCCTCTAGAAGTAAAACAGACACTTTGGGGTCTTCTGTCAACCTTGTCGCAAGAATTGCGCCTGCAGAACCAGCACCAACAACAATGTAATCGTAATTCATCAAAATCACCCGTATGCTAAATAAATCCTCAAGCTCAATATGTCGGGGCGAAGGATATCACTTTGAATTTAATCCTATATATACGCGATGGAATTATCCGGATTAACCCTGTCTCCTCTGTGAAAGGAAGCCTTATATGGAAATTCCACAAATCTTTCTTCCACAATATCTATACCAAGGCCAGGTCCTTCAGGCAGAGGAAAATACCCATCAACTGTTTTACTAACGTGATTCACTGAAGATATTTCAGCCTCTGTTAGGTTTCGTGATTCTTGAACAAGGAAATTTGAAGTCGCGGCATCGAAATGTAGATTTGCTTCTGTGGCCAAAGGTCCCATTGGGTTATGAGGTGCAATAACTAGATCATGTGCTTCTGCTATAAAGGCAATTTTCCGCATCTCTGTAAGACCTCCAACTATACACACCTCGGGCTGAAGGATATCCACCCCACCTTCCCTTATCAGTTCTGATAATTCAAATTTTGTATAAAGACACTCTCCAGTTGCTAAAGCACATGGCATTTTTTTCCGGAGTTCTCCCATTTCATGCCTGTTTTCCATTCTTATCGGCTCTTCCATAAACCATGGATTAAATTCCATCATCACATCTGTAAGTTCGAGTACACGTATTGGTTCATAAATCGCCGCATGGGCATCAAACCCAACATCAATATGATCTCCAACAGCATTCCTAACAGCTTTAAACCGTTTCCTTGCATCCGCCAAAGCATCGTTCCATCTCATATCTCGCCATCGAGGAGATAAAGGGCTTGCCTTAAGAGCCGTAAAGCCTTGTTCAACATATTTCTGGGCATCTTCGGCAAGTTCCCCCGGAGTATCTCCATGTATGTCAAAATACCCCCTAATCTTGTCCCTAACCTTCCCACCAAAAAGTTCATAAACCGGTTTGTTGAGCGCTTTCCCCGTTATATCCCAGAGAGTCTGATCAATAGCAGAAAGTGCCGCCAAACCAGAAGAACCGATCGGAAATCTGGCACCTTGATAGCAGAGTGCCCAATTACGCTCAATCTCCATAGGGTTTTGGCCTACTAACTGCTCCTCAAAATACTGAACCCAATAAGGAGATGCCATATCTGGCCCAACGTGATAAACCTCACCTACTCCATAAATCCCCTCGTCTGTAAGAGTTTTGACATACACAAGGTTATGCCCAGATGATTCATCAGTGGAGACCAGACACTTTATTCCTATGATTTTCATTTAATTTTTCCCTGTTATTTATTTCTTTTACAAAAAACCTGGTGAACCATCACTATAGGAGGCAAATCCCCTGTCCCAATGGAGTGGGGGATTTTCCTTAATTGCATTATGATTTAAAGTCATGCCGATGCCTGCGTCCGTTGGTAATTCAAAATACCCATCCTTGGGAACCCAAGATTCATTAACGAGTTCGGATTTCTTTTTTTTGTCATCCCCATGCCATTCCAAGATAGCGAAATTATTTATCGAAGCTGAGTGATGTACTGCAGCGGCAGTAGATATCAGACCCAGAGGATTATGAGGAGCAACTGTCACATAGTGGGCTTCTGCAATAGCCGCTATTTTCTTTGCTTCCAAGAATCCTCCACAACAAAGAAGGTCCGGCTGAATAATATCTACAGCATCAGCATTGAGTAATTCAGTAAACCGATGCA
>CAYPXS010000127.1:0-4319 GCA_964414725.1 uncultured Dehalococcoidia bacterium | reverse complement strand
TGGTGCCGAAGGCGAGAGTCGAACTCGCACGAGTGTTACCTCAACGGTTTTTGAGACCGCCGCGTCTACCATTCCGCCACTTCGGCATTTTAAGGAGTGTAATTATAGATAGGGTTGAGCTTACCTGCTAGGGGTGAATCCGATGCAGTTGATCAACGCTCCTAATCACATATCTATTTTTTTCTCTCCTGATAGGTATCCTTCCGGATCTTTTTGAAACGCTATCTTGCAACCAGGGGCACAAAAATAATAAGAACTACCTTCATAGTCGTGCGATCCTCCGTTGGGATTTTCTACATTAACAGACATATGACACACAGGATCGATCGCCTCTTTTCTGGGTTTTGAAAACAAAGGAATTTTCATTGTATGGCCTTTTGCTGCTTATAAATTGCTATTTTTTAGACGGAGGGCATTTAGTACCACTGTTATTGAACTTATGCCCATCGCTGTTGCTGCCATCACGGGGTTTAAGAATCCTCTGTCCCCTATAAGAGGGGATAGAAAATCTGGTACCGTTTGCGACGTAAATAAAGGATACAAGATGCCGGCTGCTACTGGAACCAGTAGTATGTTGTAAGCAAAAGCCCAGAACAGATTTTGTTTTATGGTTTTGATACAAGATTTACTTAATTGGATTGATTTGACTATCGAAGATAATCTGTTGCCCAGTATAGTGATTTGAGCTGATTCAATAGCAATGTCTGTGCCGCTTCCCATGGCTATGCCCAAATCTGCCTGTGTAAGGGCCGGAGCATCGTTTATTCCGTCCCCAACCATGCAAACCTTTTTTCCACTCTCCTGAAGTTCTGATATATACCTTGCTTTGTCCTGAGGCAGCAAATTGGATTTATACTCCACTATATTGAGTTCATTAGCGACTGTTTCAACGACTTCTTTTGCGTCTCCACTCAGTAATACTAAGTTTAAGTTCATATTTTTCAGTCGGTTTATAGTTTCTTTTGCATCATGTCGGATAGTGTCTGAAACTAAAATCGAACCTGCATATTTCCCTTCAACTGCTACATGAATTTCTCCAAGGCTGTCGGGGTTTGAGTTTGGTAAAAGTTCCACTTGTTGAGTTTCCAGGAAAACTTTATTTCCGACTAGTATTTCCTTTCCATTTGTCGTTCCTGAGGCACCTAAGCCAGGGAAAGCTTTAAATTGGTAAACGTCGTGTGTTTCGATATTTTTTGAGGCACATTCAGACATGACAGCTTTTGCTAAGACATGCTCAGAATTTTTTTCTACTGCTCCGGCATATTTTAAAAGCTCAGTTTCGGAAAAATCCGTAGTAGGCGTGATATGGCTGACTTTCGGATCTCCGTTGGTAAGAGTTCCCGTCTTGTCAAATATTACAGAATCGACCTTTTGAAGAGTTTCTATTGCTAGAGCATCTCTGTACAAAATGCCGTTCTCTGCACCTTTTCCGCTTCCCACCATTATTGCTATTGGAGTGGCCAGACCCATCGCGCACGGACAAGCAATTACGAGTACGGCGACTGCGGCTATCGTGGCATAGGAGTGTTCAGGGGCTGGACCAAAAAGCATCCATGTCAAGAACGTTAGGGATGATACACATAGAATAATCGGCACTAACAAGGCGGCCAATTTGTCAGCAATTCGCTGAATTGGGGCTTTTGATGCTTGTGTGTCCTCGATCAAGGAAATTATTTTTGAATAAACAGTGTTTTCAGAAAGTGCTTCCGTAATTACCTTTATGTTGCCTGTGCCGTTGATAGTGGAAGTGAACACGGAATCTCCAGTTTTCTTTACGGATGGAATACTTTCTCCGGTAAGGGAAGATTCATCCACTTCTGAAAATCCTTCGATTACCGAACCGTCTACTGGAATAACTTCTCCCGGTCTAACAGCTACAACATCACCGATGACAAGATCATCAACAGGAACTGTTTTCAATATTGTGCCTTCGATGGTGTTTGCCATTTTGGGCGCTATTTCCATCAGCGATTTGATGGAATCTGTTGCCCTTCTTCGCGACTTCGATTCCAAATATCGTCCAAGCAAAACCATTCCAATTATTGCGCAGGAAGTTCCAAAATGAGTTTCGTAAAAGGAGTCATTTATCCCAAGGAAATCAATCATGACTACGAACGCGCTGTATAAATAAGCAGTTGAAGTTCCCACTGCAATCAAAGTGTTCATATTGGTGGTTCGGTGTTTGGCGGCACTCCAAGCGCTCGTATAAAACTGAGAACCGGCCCAGAACTGAATGATGGTAGCAATCGTAAAAGCTAGATATTGATGATCGAAAGGAAGTAAGGACACGAAGTTCGGGATCATGGCAAACATGATAAATGCTGCCCCGAAGAGACTTGCAACGGCTTGTTGAATTATGAGTTTTTGAGCTCTCTCAGTTGAGCCATATCCCAATTCCTCTTTGTCTACATAAGACGACGAGTATCCAGCATCCGTGATCGCTAGCCTGATGGATGAGATCGATTCAAATCCTGGAATATATCTAACCTTTGCTGTTTCTGTAGCCAGATTTACGAATGCTTCTTCCACACCGGCTAATTTTGATATGGAGGTTTCAATGTGAGACACACATGCAGCGCATGTCATTCCTTCAATAGATAGGATTATTGATTCAGAGCCTACTTTGTATCCTGCATTTTCGATTGCTAATTTGAGAGCATCTTTTTCTATTTCACCATACGGGATATGTACTGTGGCTTTTTCTGTAGCTAGGTTTACTACTGCCTGTTCAACCTGCGGCACGTTTTCAAGCGCTTCTCCCACGTGGGATACGCAAGCAGCACATGTCATTCCATCGACAGGAATAGTTATGGACGTTGGATTTTGTTTATCGGCCATTCCTTTGTTCACCATACTTGAAACCGTGGGCCAACCTATTAGAATTATACGTTTAATAAAAAAGGCCGACATCTAATGTCGGCCTTTTTAAGATAAATTGGACAATTAACTGCGTTACATTGTTCTGACCACTCCAACTACTCGTCCTCTTACTGACACGTTTTCAGCTGCAACAGTGATGGGTTGCATATATGAATTTGCAGGAACCAATTTCACTTTATCGCCTTCAAGGTAGAAGTGTTTTAATGTGGCTTCTTCCCGGTCTTTCAACCAAGCAGCCACCATGTCTCCGTTTTGAGGTTGTTCTATTGATTCAAGTAAGACAAGGTCACCGTCTCCTACCAACGCGTCAACCATGGATTCTCCTTTAACCCGAAGTGCGAACACATTTTCCTTTCCCTTAGTCAGAAAAGGCGGTAGGTCTACATTGTCAAAGTCAGTATCATTCCATTGCTCCGTGTTTGCTAGAGGCAGCGGTTCACCAGCTGCAATGCTTCCGACTACTGGTATCGATATCAGGTTTCTCAGAGTTGAAGTCGCGGTTTCACCTAATAATTCAATGCCTCTAGATACCTCCCTGCGTCTCTGTAAATAACCTTCTCGCTGAAGTATTTGTAGGTTGTAGTCAACTACAGAAGTTGAACTGATCTCGCATCCAGTTTGAATGTCTCGCACAGTAGGGGGATAGCTGTTCTTGCCCATGAAATCTTTAATATAACTAAGCATGGTCTGCTGACGTTTTGATAAAGGTCGCTTCATTAATATCACTTCCTTTCCTTAAGGTTGGCATACATAATAAGTACTAATGTTCGGAACAAATTATCAGAACAAGTGTGCTATGTCAATTGATTTTAGGCTATATGGTGATGTGATTTATAGTGAACATTCGTTGACCCTCTAAAAGTTACGATGCTACACTGAGAATGTGAAAGATATCACCAATGCATCATGGTCCAAGGAGGAGATATGATCCGAAGATTAGTTGGAGGAGTGTTTATTACTGGTTTATTGCTGAGTGCATATGCCTGTGGTGAGAATGTGCCCCCAAAAGGAAGTCATGACGAAGTGAAACCCGCACCTATTGTTTCAACTTCTTCTGGTCAGGCTTCTAGTTCGACTTCTGTGGCTCCGCCCCCTGCAACAACATCTTCCCAGTCTTCTGGTACTGCTTCTGCTTCTACCTCGTCCCCTGCAGATTATTCCTTAGATATCGCTATGAATGATGCTAATGCCAACTACTTGTTTGATCCTGCGGATATAACAGTGAAGGCTGGTGAAACAGTTACTTTAAAACTCACATCAGAAAATGAATTTCATAGCTTCACAGTAGATGATCTTGGTATTGATGTAGAAGTTGATGCTGGTACGACTGAAGAAATCACATTCACTTTTTCTGATGCTGGTACATTTGATCTGATCTGCATACCCCATGAATCTCTTGGTATGGTGGGTAAGATAATAGTTCAATAGGTGGCTCATAA
>CAYPXS010000126.1:0-4351 GCA_964414725.1 uncultured Dehalococcoidia bacterium | reverse complement strand
AATCTATAAATTTTTAAAACCTATAATTGAAAACACAGAGGTTGGGAAAATGTCTGGGCATTCAAAATGGTCAACCATAAAACACAAGAAAGCTATAACAGATGCTAGAAGAGGAAAGCTTTTTACTAAGTTGTCAAAGGAAATTATAGTGGCTGCAAAACAAGGAGGCGGAGATTTAGACATGAATTTCAGACTCCGAATGGCAGTCCAAATAGCCAAAGACAGTAACATGCCGGCAGACAATATCGATAGAGCCATAAAAAGGGGTACAGGAGAATCAAGCGACGGAGTCGCGATGGCAGAAATGGTTTATGAGGGGTATGGTCCTGGTGGAATCGGAATAATGGTTGAAACGCTTACTGACAACAAAAACAGGACTGTTTCAGACATTAGGTCTACACTTTCAAAAGCCGGTGGAAATATGGCGGAAAGTGGTGCTGTCGCCTGGCAGTTTGAACAGAAGGGAGTAATAGTAGTAGATGCAAACACAAGTGAAGCAGAAGACCTAGCATTAATCGCAATCGATGCTGGAGCGGATGATTTTGAGACCTATGATGGAACTTTGCATGTGTACTCAGAGCCAAATAGTTTAGAAAGTATCCGATCTACCTTAACCGATAGTGAAGCCAAGGTTTCTTCTACGGAGCTATCAATGATTCCAAGTAACACTATTATGCTCGACAGCAAGAAAGCTATCCAAACCCTTCGACTCCTCGATTCACTAGAGGAACTAGATGATGTGCAAAAGGTTTACTCAAATGCTGATTTCCCGGAAGAGGCTATGGATGATTTCAAGGCAGGTTGAACAATAGGATACAGATGAGAGTTCTGGGTGTAGACCCTGGAACCATTAAAATGGGCCTAGGTGTCGTAGATTCAATTTCAGGGGACTTGGTAACGCCTTATAACGGCCTGATCACCCCCAAACGAAAAGATTCTATTGAGAGCCGTTTGGCATTCTTATATGAGGCTACAACGCAGGTAATTAAACAAAACCTTCCTGACGCTATAGCGGTTGAAGAACCTTTCGTTTCCAAAAACCCTCGAACGGCTATTGCTATAGGGCAGGCGCAGTCCGTGGTATTCATTGCTGGTGCTCAAAATGATATCCCAGTTTTTCGATATGCCCCACAAGAGGTAAAAAAATCCGTAACCAATTATGGCGGGAGTTCAAAAGAACAGGTAAGTGAAATGGTTAGTATATTGCTAGGAGTTGAAGACATACCAGGATCAGATGATGTTACCGATGCTTTAGCGGTCGCTATATGCCATATAAACTCCCACATGCTAGATGATTTAATAGGAAATTCCACATGGTAAACACACTAATATCAGCAGTAAAAGGCAAATTAACATCGAAAGGTACTGAGTATTTAGACGTAGAAGTATCCGGTATCACTCTAAGAATAAGTACTCCCACTACTACAGTTGAACATGTCGGAGATTTGGATGAAGAGGTCAAAATTTTAACCTCTTTGCAAATGAGGCAAGATTCGATAACCCTTTATGGGTTCATATCAGAAAATGATCGAAATGCGTTCGATACACTGATTACAATCAGCGGAGTAGGACCTAGGCTAGCACTAGCGATTCTTTCAACCTTTGATGCGGCATCACTAGCTGCTGCTGTATCAGCAGAAGATGTAAACGCATTCAAATCTGTATCTGGAGTCGGGAACCGGACAGCCAATAGAATACTCCTAGAACTCAAAGGTAAAATGGAACAAACATGGTCTATCCCCGTTGATTCCACAGAAATTGATGATGTGTTTGATTCTTTAACTGCATTAGGTTATTCAGTGCAGGAAGCAAGAGAAGCTATATCGTCGATAAATTTACCTGACTTGACCACTGAAGAAAAAATTAGAATGGCCTTAGAACACATCACCAATAGATGAACACTGACTACGATTCATGGGCTGAAATCTACGATGAAGTCTATTCATTTGTAGACTACGACATAGCCTTTTACCTAAAAAAGTCCAACCGGCTGGGCGGCAAAGTGTTAGAAATAGGGTGAGGTACCGGGAGGGTTACAATCCCAATGTTGGAGGCTGGCGCTGATATAACTGCTATAGATTACTCACAAAAAATGTTAGAACGACTTGAAAGCAAGGTGGGAAATATTGGTGCTTCTATAGAAATCATCCTCCAGGATGTACGAAGTCTTAACCTAAAGAATAGATACAATTTAATAATTTTCCCCTATAGGGGTTTTCAATCTCTTCTCTCCGTTGAAGACCAAATTAATGCACTGACCTCAATGAGAAACCACCTCAACCTTGACGGTAAATTGATAATTGATCTATTTGTGCCTAGCAGGGATTTATTCGACCAGAAATCTGACATTTTTTATCACCTTAAAGATTTTGAATATGGTGACAAGGGGGCCAAGGCTTTACACCATCGTTCCATATTTGACCATCACAACCAATTAATTCATACTCAACTTTCCATAAGCGAAAGCGAGGGCGAGCAAATAACCTCAAAAAGGTATGCCAATTT
Source organism: uncultured Dehalococcoidia bacterium (assembly GCA_964414725.1). Classification (GTDB taxonomy): domain Bacteria; phylum Chloroflexota; class Dehalococcoidia; order Lucifugimonadales; family UBA826; genus UBA11996. Next base: position 1,846 of record CAYPXS010000126.1, on the reverse strand, counting down.
CACTCTTCGATATCTGTATACCGATGAAGCTAAATACCTCTTCGAATTTTGCGGGTTTAAAATAGAAAAAATCGACGGAGATTATGACGGTACACCATATAACCGTGACTCGGATGAAACTATATGGTCTCTTTCACTTAATTAACTGGTAGCTACATGCCTGAATTCAAAATTTCAGCTGACTTTAGAGCAATGGGAGATCAACCCGCTGCTGTCTCAAAACTTTCTGATGGAATAGTAAATGGTCTGGATAAACAAACACTGCTCGGTGTTACAGGAAGCGGAAAAACATTTACCATGGCCTGCGTTGTGGAGCAAATCCAAAAACCGACTCTTGTTATTGCACACAATAAAACCCTAGCGGCACAATTAGCTACAGAATTCAAAGAATTTTTTCCAGAAAATGCTGTGGAATATTTCGTAAGTTACTACGATTATTACCAACCGGAAGCATATGTACCCAGGACTGACACATATATCGAAAAAGATGCTGACGTGAATGAGGAGCTCGATAAATTACGCCACTCCGCGACTAGGTCATTACTAACCAGAAAAGATGTATTAATAGTAGCTTCTGTTTCGTGCATATTCGGACTAGGAGCCCCAGAAGAGTACCAAGGTTTCGTTGCTACTATAAAAAAAGGGGAATCCAAAAACCAACGCGACTTAATAAGGAAGCTGGTCGACATGCAATATGAGAGGAATGACTATGATTTAGCAAGGGGTCGTTTCCGAGTCAGAGGGGACACTTTAGAAATACTCCCCGCATATGAACAGTTAGGAATAAGAATCGAATTTTGGGGAGATGAAGTCGAAAAAATAACGCACCTTGACCCTCTCACTGGTGAAATTCTGAGCGATCAAGAATATGTTGAAATATATCCGGCCAAACACTTTGTTACCTCTAAAGAAAAATTGCAGATGGCTATTAAGGACATAGAAGAAGAACTACACAGCCATTTAAAGTTCCTAAAATCAACAGACAAGCTGCTTGAAGCTCAAAGATTGGAATCTAGGACAAAATATGATCTTGAAATGCTGGAAATGGCCGGATATTGTGCAGGGGTGGAAAATTATTCGAGGCACTTGTCACAACGAGCAGCTGGAAGCACACCATATACTTTACTAGATTATTTCCCTGAAGATTTTGTGCTTTTCGTCGATGAATCACACATGACTCTCCCGCAAGTAAGAGCAATGTACGGAGGAGATCAATCCAGGAAAAAGACTCTGGTGGAATATGGGTTTAGGTTGCCGTCCGCTCTTGACAATAGACCGCTCAATTTTGAGGAATTTGAAGGAAAAGTAAAACAAGTTGTATTTGTGTCAGCCACCCCTGGGCCATATGAAACTGAAAATAGTTCAACCACTGCTGAGCAAGTTATAAGACCGACGGGATTACTTGATCCTGTCATTGAAGTCAAACCAGTTAGTGGTCAAATAGATGACCTCCTTGATCAAATTGACTCACGAATAAAAAAAGGTGAAAGATGCCTCGTTACTACCCTAACAAAACGAATGGCTGAAGAACTATCTGATTACCTAAAGGAATCTGGAATCAGAACACATTATTTACACTCTGAAATAGATACCCTGGAGAGAAGTGAAATCTTAAGAGACCTAAGAATGGGAGTATACGATGTCCTTGTAGGAATAAACCTGTTACGCGAAGGTTTAGACCTTCCAGAAGTAAGCCTAGTTGCGATCCTGGATGCCGACAAAGAAGGATACTTGCGTTCTAGGACGTCTTTAATCCAGACCGTGGGACGAGCTGCCAGACACATAGATGGAAAAGTGATTATGTATGCAGACAAAGTTACCGACTCCATGAAAAGCGCTATTGAAG
>CAYPXS010000125.1:0-4400 GCA_964414725.1 uncultured Dehalococcoidia bacterium | reverse complement strand
CACACCAAGTAATGTCAGGCTGCCAAAGGCCTAAAGCTGAAGTTCGGGCGATTTCCTGATAGCCGTATTCGGTGAATTCATGTTCACCGCCGGCGATCAAAGTTGGGGCTACTAATTTTCTCAGTTCAGACTGAGCATCAAGGTCGTCGGGGGTAACGACATCTTCAAACCAGTAAATATTAAAATCCTTTAAAGATTCCGACATTTGTTGGGTAGTTGTGAAACTCCATGACATGTAGGTGTCGATCATTACCAACGCTTCTTGACCGAGTATATTTCTGGCACGGCTTGCAGTAGAAACAGCGGCGGCAGTATCTTTTTCGGAGGTCCATCTATGGGGGAATTTATGAGCGGTATATCCTAGCTCCGCATACCATTCAACATCTGTACCAGTTGCGTAAGACCTAACAGAGTCTTTGTTTCGGGTTCCTATCAATTCGTAGACCGGAGAATTTTCTGCTTTCCCGAGAAGGTCCCATAGGGCAAGGTCTACTCCACTCAGGGCCATTATTGCAATGCCTTTTCTTCCGTAGGGAAGTGAAGCAGAATATAGCAAATCCCAAGTTTCTTTAATATCTTGAGTGTTGCTAATTTCTATTCCCAAAAGGAGTTCCCTAAAATGTCTGTTTACGACCTCAACGGCAGCGACTCCACCACCTCCATATCCGAAACCAACGATACCTTGATCGGTTTCTATCCGAACAACTATTTGCCAAAAGTGAGTGCGCCAAGAAAGCACGACGTTTTTATAGTTAGGGTATACCGCTCTCACATCAGTAATTTTCATAATTTTATTCCGAGCTAGTGGATTAGCATTGTTTTTATGTTGTTAGCTATCTAGAGCTATGATAACTTGACCGTAGGTAAACATTAAGAGGGGATTTAGCATGGGATATGAATCTATATTGGTTGAACAGACTGGTAGGGTGGGGATCATAACTTTAAATAGACCCGATTTTTTAAATGCATTCAATGATGACCTCAATAGAGAGTTGAGGCTGCAAATTAGAGATTTTAATAATGACGCTACGGTTGGATCCATAGTTATTACAGGGGCAGGTAGGGCTTTTTCGGCGGGTGCAGATGTCAGCAATTTTGAGGCTACTGCACGAGGTGAATCAAGAAAAGCTGACGGTGAGACTGCAGCTTTTCCAAAATGGCCCGTATTCATGAAAGAATCAAAACCGACTATTTGTGCGATCAACGGATACGCTATAGGCATGGGTATAACTCTTCCTCTTGGGTGTGACATTAGATTAATGTCGGAAAGTGCCAAACTTTCTTTTCGATTCGCCTATATAGGCCTGACGCCTGAATTTGGTAGTACCAATCTTTTAAGTCAGACGGTTGGTATGTCCAAAGCAATGGAATTTATGCTCACTGGTCGATTCATCGAGGCAGATGAAGCCTTGGAATCTGGATTAGTAAACCACGTTTTTCCCGATGATCAGTTACTTGATAAAGCAGTTGAGGTGGCTGCTTCGATCGCTTTTAACCCAGAGTGGCAGTTGAGTCAGATTAAGAGAATGATGATAGACCACCAGTATAACGACGATATAGATCAAGTCATGGATATCGAGAGCAGATTTTTTAGTCAATCACAGCAGACCGCAGCCCATAAGGAATTTCTTACCTCGTTCAGGGAGAAGAGAACGCCTGATTATCACAATTTATCTTGACGGAGCACCTGAGTGGAAGAATATAACGCCCCTACCATAGGCCTCACATGCTCAGATTCTAAAAGATCTGTCCCTTACGCTGCCATGCTAGAAAAATTTGGAGCTGAGGTGAAGCTCATCACCCCATCTGACTTTAATGGAACCTCGGAAGTGATCGATAGCATTGATGGTCTTATGTTAGCCGGAGGCGCTGACGTGCATCCCAAACATTATTCCGAAGATGCTGATCCCAATTCTGATTCTTGGTATAACGAGAATTTAGACGAAATGGAATTACCCATATTGGAATCTGCTCTTGCGGTGGATTTGCCAATCTTGGCAATATGCAGGGGAATGCAAGTTTTAAATGTCTCGTTGGGAGGATCATTAATTCAAAATATTGATGGCCACAATAGTGAAGAAGTCGAGGAAAAAGAGCGTATTTCCAGTTACCATAGAATCTTTATTTCTCCTGGGTGCAAATTAGCTGCCACGGTCGGCTCTGGAGGTTTTGTGCGTGTCAATCATAGACATCATCAAGGCATTGGCGAAGCCCAGAAATCCGACGATTTGATGGCCTCTGCTTGGTCAATGGAAGACGGGGTAATAGAAGGGCTTGAAAGTCCGAATCATCGCTGGGTTTTGGGTGTGCAGTTTCATCCAGAAAGGAGAGGTGAAATACCTCCACATTTCGACAAATTGTTTGAAACATTAGTATTCAAGGCTTCATCCACAATATAAAGGGGTTCAATAGTCATAAAACCACCACTTTTTGTGCTATAATTGTGACTATTGGGAATTAAGATATTTTCTCTGATGTGCCTCCCATTTTGCGGGGACTGAAACCTGGTTATATTCCTGCCCGTGTAAATCTTTTTTGATTGGAGTAAAAGATTATGACATCTAGTAAATCTGAATTTGGATTTATAAAAACCACCTCGATAGTTGATGAGATGAGAAGTTCTTATCTCGATTATGCTATGAGTGTGATTGTTTCCAGGGCCTTACCTGATGCAAGGGACGGTTTGAAGCCTGTTCAGAGGCGTATTTTGTACGCAATGCAGGACCTTGGGATGAGGCCTGGATCAAGTTACAAAAAAAGCGCGAGACTAGTGGGAGAAGTTTTAGGTAAATGGCATCCCCATGGTGACTTGGCTGTCTATGAGGCCATGGTTAGGTTGGCTCAGGATTTTACTGTTCGAATGCCTTTAGTTGATGGGCAAGGTAATTTTGGCAGTATTGATAATGATCCTCCTGCAGCTATGCGATATACAGAGGCTAGATTGAGTCCTGTTTCGGAAGTAATGCTAGCTAACCTTGATCAAGAAACGGTTGACTGGTCATTAAATTTTGACGATACCCTGAGAGAACCTGTTGTTCTGCCAGCAAGGCTGCCGAATCTTTTGGTCAATGGTGCTTCTGGAATTGCAGTAGGGATGGCTACCAATATACCTCCCCATAATTTGCGGGAAGTTTGCAATGCAGTTAACGCTCTAATTGATGATCCTGATGCCACATCGGAAGACCTCATGAAGTATGTGAGGGCACCGGATTTTCCTACTGGGGGAACGATAATGGGCACCAGCGGCGCAAGAGAAGCCTACACAACTGGGAAAGGCCAAATCGTTGTTAGGGCCGTTGCAGAAGTTGAAGAGATGCCTAGGAATGCAAATAGGATGCAAATAGTTGTGACTGAGCTCCCTTATCAGGTCAACAAAGCTGCTCTAGTCGAAAAAATAGCTACATTAACCAAAAATAGGAGGATCGAGGGGGTTTCGGAAGTGCGGGATGAATCGGACCGAGACGGCATGCGCATTGTTATAGAACTCAGAGGAGGGGTGCAGCCTCAGGTAGTGTTAAATAATTTATATAAACAAACTGCCCTCCAATCTTCTTTCTCCGCTAATATGCTCGCTCTCATTGACGATATACCTAGAGTTATAACTCTCAAAATAGCATTACAGCAATACGTGAAATTTAGACAGCAAGTAGTTAGGCGCCGGTCTGAATTTGAGTTAAAAAAGGCCGAAGAAAGGGCACATATTTTGGCCGGTCTTCGTATTGCAATAAGTAATCTTGATGAAGTTATTAAACTCATCCGTAATTCTCAGGATGTAGAGAATGCCAGAACCGAATTAATGTCAACTTTCGATTTGGATCAGCCTCAAGCACAAGCTATTTTGGATATGCAATTGAGACGTTTGGCTGCTCTAGAGAGAGAAAAGCTAGAACAAGAATATCAAGAACTTCAGGAGACGATTAGAGGGCTTCAGGAGCTTCTTGGTGATGAAGGCAAGATATTGGATGTTGTTAAGGAGGAAACGGAGGAAGTTAAAAGTAAGTATGGTGATAAGAGAAGGACCTCTATCAGTCATGATGCTTATGATCTCAGCCGTGAAGAATTAGAAGCTCACGAACAGATTGTTATTACTTTAAGCCAAGGTGGATATTTAAAACGCATCCAATCGAATACGTTTAGGCGCCAGCATAGGGGTGGTAGGGGTGTTTCAGGAATGAATACCAGAGACGATGATCCGGTAAAAGAATTAATGGTTGTTGATAGCCACGATAAGTTAATGTTCTTCACTAATAAGGGACGTGTTTTGTCCAAAATAGGCTATGAATTAAGGGCTGACCAAAGTAGGAACACCAGAGGTGTGCCGGTTGCCAACATAATAAATGTATGGGACACAGAAAGCATAAGTGCTTTGATAAGTGTTGGTAAGAAACAGTACGAAGAAT
>CAYPXS010000124.1:0-4441 GCA_964414725.1 uncultured Dehalococcoidia bacterium | reverse complement strand
CAATTTCCAAAAAGCCTTGTGAATCCAAAAAATCTCGGATGTATTTCACTACTTTGTGCCTAGCTATTAAGGCATTTTTCATAGTTTCTCTTCTAAGATCTACGTATCTATATTTAAGTCTTATATTCTCATCAACTGCGACATCTTCATTGACGTAAAAAGGAGGGGTCAAAGATTGGTTGAGGATAGTCAGATCTGATGCGTACACTTCTATCTCGCCAGATTTCATATCACTATTGACTGTACCTTCTGGCCTAGCAGATACCTCGCCAGAAACCTGAATAACCCATTCGTTTCTCAGTTGTTGAGCAATATCATGCGCTTTTTCTTCCAGTTCTGGATTGAACACTACCTGGACCAACCCTTCCCGGTCTCGCAAATCAATGAATATCAAATTCCCGTGGTCACGCCTACGATGAACCCAACCTGCCAAAGTCACAGACTTGCCTATATCATCTGATCTCAGAGCTCCGCAACTAGTATTTTTTAGCAATTAAACCCTCCAAAAGTCGAATTAAAAATTATATCCCCCTATATCTGTCTTTCGATATTTCCAAAGTTGTAAACGTTTCCACTTTATCTACTCCTTTTATCTTTCCAATTCTATTTTGCAGAAGTGACAATAGATCGGATAAAGATTTGGCGGCTACACTAACAAAAATATCAAATGAGCCTGAAGTAATATTAATCCATCGAATCTCCTCAATGAGATCAAGTTCGAACACAACCTCTCGAATCGATGCTAGAGTTACCTGTATACCTACGATAGCTTCCGATTGCACGTCAGAATAAGCCGGATTCAATACCACCTTGACGTCAATAATACCCTTTTCTTTCATGATATTTAGGCGACGCCTAACAGTTCCTTCGCTAACCCCTAAATTCCTTGCAATACTAGCATTGGACATTCTTCCATCTGAGCCAAGAATCTCAATTATTTGATTATCTAGATCATCAATCATAAAAATACCCGAAAATTAATCCCGCAAAAATACTATATGTTCGTTTATAACATGACAAACATTTACGTTCGGCATCAAAAAAATCATATCAACCTGGACCACGCCTAATCCAATAATTTTTAGAAGATATATCCCTATCAAAAATAAACCTATTTATCAACGTTGATTTCACTGATCCTCTTGGGATGGCATCGTAATTCGAAATAAGCCGCTTTGAAATAAGTAGACATCCCAGCAACAGGCTATAAATTATGATGTGCTTTCCTTCTCCAAATACAAAACACAATAACGGTAGGGATACAATAGCCCCAAGACACCAAACGGCGCTGTCTTTATAAACATAAAGGCGACCCAAAACACCAAAAAATAAAGTCATCAATAACAACTGTTCCCACATTTGAAGTCCTAGTAGAGTTCCGTAGGCTGTGGCAATTCCCCGTCCGCCTTTGAAACCCATAAAAAGCGACCAATTATGTCCAATTATCAGGGTAATTAATCCCACCAGTAAAACATTTGGGGTGACACCCAAATAGATATCTAGAAAAATTATTGTGGACGTACCCTTAATTAAACAGTCCAGCCCACCGGCCATAATCCCAATAATCTTTCCTCCATTTATCATGAGATTGGAGGAACCAATATTTCTTGACCCCATCGTTCTAATATCTAAATTAGCACATAATTTACCTGCTAGAAATGAGGTCGGTATTGAGCCTAGCAAATAGCAAGTGCAAGCAACAAATATATATATAGCAAACTGACTAAGATGCACAGGAAATAGCTAAATATAATTGATCTAGAGATTGTTTAGGGGGGCCCACATCACCCGGATGGGGGTCATACTGGTTTTCAGAATTATGGTAGTCGCTCCCTCCACATTTTATTAGCGAGTATTTCCCCGCCACCTTCGATAAATATGAAATTTGCTCGGAATTATAGTCGCCATAATAGACCTCTATACCTCCCAAACCAGCTTCGCAAATTTGAGGGAGTAGATCATCTAAATCCTTAATACTTTTTCTTCCTGATTTTGTATTAGAGCAAAGTGGATGAGCCAAAACTGGGACTGATCCGTTTTCTTTCAATATTTTTACGGCTTCAGTAGGAGTTGTCATTTCCCTAGGCACAAATCCAGGTGCATCGACATTCAAATAGTTTATAAAGGCTTCCTTAATATTCCTTGAATATCCCAATTGCACCAACGCTATTGCAATATGTGGCCTTCCCACAGAGGCACCATTTGCTATCGTTTCAACTTGTTCCCATGTTACTCTAATTCCAATTGAGGAAAGTTTTTCAATTATTTTTCTACCTCTTGATAATCGTCCATCTCTAAAGGTTGAAAGCTTTTTTTGGAATCTTGGATCTTGTAAATCTACGCCATATCCAAGAATATGAACTTCATCCTCCATATATTGAGTGCCAAGTTCTATTCCGTTAATCAGATTAAGGCCAAGCTTTGATGCGTATATTTGGGCTTCAGATAATCCAAATGTTGTGTCATGGTCAGTTATTGCTATTGTACGAAGTCCCCGTTCAAAACAAAGTTGAACAAGCGCGGCTGGAGACAAGGCTCCGTCGGAATGGTTGGTATGTAGATGTAAATCTACCTCTATCTGTCCCATTACAATCCTTTCTAAGGGTCACATTTAATATGACCCCCAGAAGGTTTCTTAATTACTCAATCGAGTCTATCTCGCGTACTCTACAGATCGCTTCTCTCGTATTACGACGACTTTGATTTGACCAGGATATGCAAGTTTTTCTTCTATATTCTTTACCACATCTCTCGCAAGGGATGTCGCAGAAACATCATCAATAGAATCAGGTTCAACCATAATCCTAACTTCCCGGCCGGCCTGTATGGCAAAACATTTTTCGACACCTGCAAAATCACCTGCAACCTCTTCGAGTTCTTCCATTCTCTTGACATAGTTCTCAACTGTGTCTTTTCTGGAGCCCGGTCTTGCTGCACTCAAAGCATCAGCGGCGGCGACAATGAAAGATTCTACAGAACTCATCTCATCATCATGATGCTCGCCAATACACGTAGTTACCCTATGAGACACCTTGTATTTTTTCGCAATGTCTGCGCCTATTTCAGCATGAGGGCCTTCAATTTCATGGCTCAAAGCTTTTCCAATATCGTGGAGAAGACCTCCAACTTTTGCCACTTTTACATTCGCACCAACTTCAGCAGCCATTAACCCTGCTAGATGAGCTACCTCGAGACAATGCATCAGCACATTTTCACCGTAGCTAAATCTGTATTTAAGTCTCCCTAACAGACGGATTAATTCAGGATGCAAACCTCGAACATCTGCCTCAAGGACCGCAGATTCCCCGCTTTTCCATATGGTTTCTTCCACTTCTTCTTGGGATTTTTTGACCATGTCTTCAATTCTTGCAGGGTGTATCCGACCATCTGCAACTAATTTAGAGACTGCCAATCTTGCCACTTCTCTTCTGACCGGATCAAAACATGATAATGTGATCGCTTCTGGAGTGTCATCAATTATTAAATCAACCCCAGTGTTCCTCTCAATCGAGCGAATATTCCGCCCTTCCCTTCCTATTAACCGTCCTTTCATGTCATCACTAGGAATAGGAACCGTACTTACCGTGGCCTCAGATACGACGTCCGATGCCAGTCTTTGAATTGCCTGGCCCAATATCATCCTAGCCTTGTCATTAGCCTCGCTTTTTACTGACTCCTCCATATCTCTGTATTTAAGAGCCAGCTCATGCCTGTAATCGTCCTCAGCAGTTGCCATGATAATGTCTTTTGCATCATCCATTCTCATGTCAGCGACAGTTTCGAGTCGTTCTAGGCTTTGGGATTTGACTACCTCTGCCTGTTCGTAGAGATTTTCTATTTCTTTTTCCTGGTCATTTAATTTACGTTCTCTTCGCTCTAAATTTTGTGACCTTTTTTCTGCGTTCTCTTCTCTATTAGCAACTCTACGTTCTATTTTCCTTACTTCTCCACGTCTCTCTTTGAGCTCTTCCTCTCCATCTTTTTGGATTTTCAGAGATTCCTCTTTTGCCTCCAAAAGTATCGAACGCTGTTCTTCCAAAGCTTGTTCCAACATACGGTCTGCTTCAGAACGAGCAGCGACTTTACTCCTAAAGGTCTGGAGACGCTTAAAGCTAATACCTAAAACTGTACCAACAATTAAACTGATGAGGGCGGCAATCACTATAGTTATAATATCCATAGGATAAACCTCCTCAGTATTCTGTTTTCAAATTAGATTCCAAATCGGATTTCTAATTACGTAATTATATCAGCATCCTGCATATAGATTTTAAAATCCGAAAGGGTTACCTTTTTGAGAAAGCATCCGCATCATCTTCTTCTGGCCTCCAGGGGAGGACATTTCTTTCATCATTTTCCTAACCTGCTTAAATTGGTTTAGTAGTTGGTTTACATCCTGGGCCGATGTACCACTACCCTTTGCAATTCTTTTCCTCCGGCT
>CAYPXS010000123.1:0-4458 GCA_964414725.1 uncultured Dehalococcoidia bacterium | reverse complement strand
TGAAGTGATGAGTGTCGTTGCTTCTGTTCCAGAATTTCAACAATCTTAATTATTTTGGGGATGCCTTTATGACGACAACTCAAACTAAAAATGCTTTTCTCAAATACAGTCACACAATCGGAATATGTGTAATGGATGGAAGAGGTTTCATGTTTCCAGTGGACACCACTATTGGGAAAGACGGGAGGATGCATACCGTGAGCCGGGCCTATGTCCCAGCTACCGCTCAATTGCGAATTACGATGTATGACATCGACAGCGAATATTATGGGATTTATGGGGGGTACGGTGAAGGATTAGGAGAGTTCAGATGGCCTACAGGCATGGCAGCAGACGCCGAAGGGAACGTTTATGTAAGCGATGAACAAAACAACCGTATAAACATTTTCTCTCATGAAGGCGACCCCATTCAGCATTGGGGTGAATTAGGGAGCGGTGAAGGCCAGCTCATGGGGCCTTCAGGCATTGCATTTGATAATGAACAAAATCTTGTTGTCGCAGATCACTTGAATAATAGGATTCAGAAGTTCACGAAAGACGGTACCTTCATTATGAGTTTTGGTAATACCGGTGAGGATCATTTAAGAATGCCTTGGGGGGTTTGTGTAGGTCAAGATAATTCTGTCTATGTTGCTGATTGGGCCAATGACCGTATAGCTAAATATGATGCCTCGGGAAGCTTCGTTAGAGGCTTTGGTACCTCAGGGTCAGGCGATGGTGAATTCAAAAACCCATCAGGTGTCGCTGTTGATGGGGAAGGATACATTTACGTGACTGACTGGGGCAATGAAAGATTGGTTATTTTGGACGAGGATGGGAATTTTATAGAGACCCTTAGAGGACAGGCTACGATATCGAAATGGGCAGATGAATATTTCGAGGGTAACTATGAAGAAGCAGAGCCCCGATCGCGATCTAACTTAGAACCGGATGCAGGCCAATTTGGTGGGGACCCACATGAAGAATCGGCACATATAGAAAAGTTCTTTTGGGGACCTACTTCAGTAAAAGTTGACGATTCTGGTCGCATTTATGTTACTGAGAGTAATAGGCATCGAGTTCAAATATTTGAACGGACGAGGTAATCTTCTAGAAAGCCATTGATTCTAGAACTTCCGACGCAGCGGAGAGAGTCTTCTGGATGTCCCGAGCGGTGTGGCTTTCTGACAGGAACCATATGCCTCTTGAATTTATCCTGATTCCTTTTTGCATCATTCCGGTGACAAATGTTGAGTATTTATCTGTGGCTGTATTCTCAACATGACTCCTGTAGTCGAAGACCTCTTTTCCGTCTGTAAAACTGACTGCAAAAACCGCACCTGGCCCTTGAATAAGGATACCAAGCTCCAGTCTGGAATTAATCTCTTTGAGCCCTTCCATAAGGCTCCCTCCTAATTCGTTCAATTTCTTGTTTATATTTGCGTCTTTGTCAGATAAACGCTCCATAGAGGCTTTTGTTGCCGCCATCGACATAACATTGGCATTCAGGGTGCCTCCATGCATTACTTCACCAGAACCTATCATAGACATTATTTCCCTTTTACCGGTAAGGATTGATACTGGGTAGCCTCCCGCGGCAGCCTTGGCGAAAGTGGCTAAGTCTGGTGTGATGTCAAATAATTCTTGGGCTCCACCCGCACTGACTCTAAATCCTGTTATGACCTCATCAAATATGAGTAAGGAATTGTTTTTGGCGCAAGATTCCTTCAGATGCTCGAGATAGCCGGGCTTCGGCATGATACAGTTTGTATTACACATAATAGGCTCTGTAATCACTGCAGCAATCTCTCCACCGTTTTGATCGAATGTCGAATCTACAGCGTCAAAGTCATTCCACGGCAAAATTATCAGATTTGAATCTGAAGCTTCTGCTATTCCCTGACTCATAGCAGAGGCGTTAATTGATCCGTTTGGATTGGAGGGACTCAAAGGAGAGGCGGTATTAAATAGGACACTATCTGACCAACCGTGATATTGGCCTTCAAATTTGATTATTTTGTTCCGTTTTGTATATGCGCGCGCTAACCTAAAGGCAGCTTCAACTGCCTCAGTTCCCGAACTAGCGAATCGTACTAATTCAGCATTTGGTACTAATTCTTTTACGGCTTCAGCGGCTTCTAATTCTAGTAAGTGTTGACCGGCGAAAAGTTGACCCGACTCTGAGGCTTTCTTTACGGCCTCAAGCAGGAATTTTGGAGAGTGACCAAATATCATGGGACCTTGTCCTAAGACGTAATCTATATATGTATTTCCATCAACATCAGTAATCTCGCTGCCTTTAGCTCTTTCGTAGAAAAGAGGATGCGGAGCCTCGGCCAACCTTACGTTGGAATTTACCCCGCCAGCCAGAACATTAAGGGCTCGGTTATAAAACTCACTACTTATATCAAATGAGTTCTCTTGGTCCATTTTGATCTCCTGAAATCCCATCCTGTAAATCGACAAGGTTAAGTCCTAAAACAAAGGCCTATAATACACAAACTTAAACAACGGAACACTGTGGGTACTAAAAATGAAACTAGCACTTTTGGGCATTTATCACGAAACCAACACATTTTCTCAAGTGCCGGCAGATTACGATGCCTTCAAGGTATATCGGGGTCAAGAGATTATCGACGAGTATGAAACTTCTCAAACTACTAATGCTGGGTTTTTACAGATTTCCGAGGATGATCAAGTTGAAGTTATACCTCTTATATTTGCCATTACTGGTCCAATTGGTACGATCACAGCAGATGCTTTTGAAGCTATTAGCCAAGAAATGTTGTCACTTTTAGCTGAGAATGGCCAATGGGATGGAATACTTTTGTCATTACATGGAGCCGCGGTTTCCGAAGATTATCCCGACGCCGATGGAGAGATAGCTGAACGGGTCAGAACTCTTGTTGGACCGGATGTGAAAGTAGGGTTAAGTGTGGATATGCATGCCAACCTTTCCCAAAAAATGATCGCCAATGTGGACGTAGCGACGGTTTACAGGACTAATCCCCATTTGGATCCGAAAATAAGGGCATTCGAATGCGCCGAAATCGTGCGAGATTCCATCACTGGAAAGATTGATCCAGTCATGTGGTTGGAAATCCCTCCGGTTGTTATCAATATAGTTAAGCAATTTACCGACGAAAACCCTATGAAGACTGTGATGGAAAACCTTGATAGGGCTCTTTCTATGGAAAACGTAATCCACGGTAGTGTGGCCGAAGGTTATCCATATGCCGATGTGGAAGAGATGGGAATGGGCTTTTTAGCTATAGCAGATGGAAATATTGAGTCAGCAAAAAAAGCCTCTCAATGGATGGCGAGTCAGGCTTGGGAGATTAGGGAAGAATTTCTTGGAGATACGCCTTCAATTGAAGAAGCTTTGGAATATGCGGATCAAAATTACACAAGCGAGGCAGATGGACCATTCGTCCTGATGGATGTGGGTGACAATATAGGAGCAGGTAGTAGTGCAGATTCGACCCATATTTTGGAGGTAGCACAAAGTTTGAGGATAAAAGGCTATTTGCAAACTTTGTTTGACCCGGAATCGGTAGCAGCATGTGTGAGTGCTGGAGTTGGTGGTCATTTAACAGTCGCCGTTGGTGGGAAAACGGATAAGATGCATGGAACACCAGTCACTGTGTCTGGTGTCGTAAGGACGCTTTTCAGTGGCAAATTTGAGGACGACCGACCGACTCATGGGGGATTCAGGTTTTACGATGGAGGTTTGACAGCGGTTCTTGATACTGAGGACGGGCATACTTTGGTTCTTACTTCGCTGAGATGTGGAAATACTAGCCGGGAACAAATGTATTCTGTTGGGGTATATCCTGAAAAATACCGAATCGTAATAGCCAAGGGAGTTGTTTCTCCCAGGCCGGCTTATCAACCGATAGCAAATGAAGTTGTATTGGTGAATACCCCGGGAGTGACGACCACGGACTTAAACTTTTTTGAATACCGAAGAAGAAGACCTAACTTGTATCCATTTGAAGTCTCTGCGAAATATTCCCAGGATTAAACTGGATTCTATAAGAAGCTATTCCACTATCTGGAATGGTGGCATCATATTTTGGATTTCGACCTCAAGCAGTGTTGGTTTCTCTAGGGCAATAGCTTCTTTAAGTCCTTCCTCTATATTATCTGCATCGGTTTTTATGCCTTCCGCACCGAAAGATTTGGCCAGTGCAACAAAGTCTGGATTGAAGAGGTCCGTACCAATGTATCGTCCATTGAATTGATGCTGCTGATCCCATTTAGAGGCACCATAAGCACCGTTATTGAACACTACCGCAACGGTATTAAGACCATACCGCATGGCTGTTGAAAGCTCTTGCGGACTATACATGAATCCACCGTCTCCACAGAGTGCGATGACCTTACGTTCTGGGTAGGCCGCCTGACACCCAAGTGCTGTAGGGTAAGCGTATCCTAGAGTCCCAAAGTAGGAAGATGTCACATAATTCCTAGGAGTGT
>CAYPXS010000122.1:0-4462 GCA_964414725.1 uncultured Dehalococcoidia bacterium | reverse complement strand
GAAATGATTGAAAACTTCGTTGACATTGTTCAATTTGGTAAATAATATCTAGTAGTCTTCGAAATTAACGGAGGAATTGATGGCAACAAGAAAAACAAAAAAGATGATAGCTGTTGAAGAAAGGTTCCGTCAGCCGCTCGAGAAAATGCTCCCAGAAATGGTAACCGAGCAGGGCCTCACCGCGACCGCGGACTATTTAGGGGTTAGCAAAGCCACATTGGCTTACTGGTTACTGAAGTTTAGGATTGATGTGAGGAGGGTGGCATTAGCACCAGGGGACACATTACAGGTCAACAGGGGCGAACGTTAGATTATTCTAGGTTTTTAGAGGAAAAGGGCTCGGGGTGAAACCCGAGCCCTTTTTTATTGCAGGTTACGTTTAATAGCTTCTTTTGCTTCTCTTGACCTTTCTTTCTCCATGACTGCTTTTCTCTTATCGTAGCGTCTTTTGCCTCGCCCTATGCCGATGGTGATTTTCGCATAATGCCCAGATATGTAGAGTTTTAACGGGATAATGGAATGACCCTTTTGTTGGGCAGCGGCGGCGTATTTACGTAATTCTTGTTTTTTTAAGAGTAGTTTTCGGCTTCTCAAAGGGTGGTGATTTTCCCCTCGAGAATAGGGATAGTGAGCGATATGGGCATTATGAAGCCACATTTCACCATTTGAGGGGAACGCATAGGAACCGGCCAAATTCACTCGATTGTCACGGATGGACTTTATCTCGGAGGATTGCAATACCAAGCCGGCCTCCACGGTTTCCAATATTTCATAGTCGTAGTTTGCTCTGCGGTTAGACGCTATTAGTGTTTGTGCCATCCCTTCGTCCCGTCGTTATTTTGGTAATAGTTTTTCTAGTTCTTCGTATGCAGCGTCGACTTGCTTAATGTCGGCTTCTTGGGAGTCTCTTGCGGTTATTAATATATCAGGTGTCAAACCTTCGCCTTCTATCGGTCTTTTAGCCGGCGTATACCAACGGCCCACAGACATGTATAGGCCGCCGCCATTACTCAATTTTCGAAAAACATTCACTGTACCTTTTCCGAAAGTCTGTTCTCCTATGACACTGGCCCGGCCGTTATCTTGGAAAGCTCCCATCAGAATCTCACTTCCGCTAGCGCTGTATTTGTTAACAAGCACGACCATTGGGAGTTCAGTGGCGAGCCCGCCTGCAGAGGCTTGCCATGTTATATTTTCGTTTTGACGTTCCTCCAAGAGGATAATTCCGTCGTCCAAAAACATATTGGCAATATCGAACACTTGTTGTAAGTATCCACCTGGGTTACTTCTTAGATCGAGGATTAATCCTTTGGATCCAGACTCGATTTCAGTATCCAGAATTTCAGAAAGCCTAGTTGGGGTGTCTCCCTTGAATTCGGTAATCCGAATATGTGTTATGTCGGCCCCAGGATCGCTTCGGAGCAGTACGCTAGGGAGAGCTATTACGTCTCTAAGCACGTCTATCACTGTGCTTTCCAGTTGCCCGATGTGTTTGACAGTAAGAGAAACTGTGCTTCCCTTTGGCCCTCGAATCTTAGATACTGCCTCCAGTAACTCTAATCCTTCTATGGATTCCCCGTCCACGGCCAATATAATGTCGCCTGCCAATATTCCTGCCGCTTCTGCAGGCCCGCCTTCGATTGGGCTTATGATTTGTATCATGCCGTCTTCCCGCCTCCTAACATGAGCCCCGATCCCTTCGAATTGCCCAGATAAATCTGTTTGTTCAATTTCCAGTACCAAGGGGTCTACGTATGATGTGTGGGTGTCTTCAACAGCATCTATTAATCCCTTTATAGCTGATTCTTCGAAATTTTCCGAATCAAAAGATTCTCGGTCTATATGTTCCCTATTTAAAAGTGCCCACGCTTCCCAGATTGCCTCTAATTCCTTAGGGGTACCTTGCGATGAGCCCAAATCAGATTCAGTAACTGCAGATGTGATTGAGTAGGGAGCACTACTCCCACTGTACTCAGAAGTAGGAGTCAGAGAGGATTTCTCACTGGCGTCGGAAGTACATGCGGCAATAATTGAAAACAAAAAGAGGGTAAATATTAAGGTGGATAGCTTAAGCATGTTATCTATTATGTTCCTAATGAGTGACTAGGGAAGAAATTTATATACACTACATTTTATCAATTTCCGCAATATTGAAATAGGGCGGGTCGCCAGAAACATCAAAACGCATTGACAATTCACCAGGTAAAGGTATATTTATTTCAAAATGATTTCAATAAGCCGTATTGGATTTGAAATAGAATGAATAAAGACGGTTACCGCAGGACGAGAAAGGTCAGAAGTTATCCTGCACACACGCTTCAGGATGCTTTGGAAATCGCTAAAGCGATATATCGGGATAATGCTGGCCTACCCCTTGACCGCGGGCTTTTAGCTTCCCATCTAGGCATAAGTCATCGTAGTAGTAGTTTTACCACCCTTTTGGCAGCTTCGGAACAGTATGGGTTTACCAAAGGCCGGTATAGAGATGACACTATTTCCTTGACGGAAGTTGGTATTTCAATTTCAATGCCAAAATCAGAGGAAGAACTGCTAAAAACTTTAAGGTCTGCTGCTCATACCCCAGAGAAATTTGATAAATTGAAACAACTAGTGCAGGACGGAGAGCTGCCGAAATCTGAATTTCTTACGAATCTACTGGTAAGGGATTTAGGCATAGATGTAGAGCAAACAGATGAATTTATAGAAATATATACGAAGAATATTGCTTACATAACATCTGTTGAAAAAGACGAGGTTGTTTCCAGAGGACTAACCGAGATACAGGCACTCGAACCAGAATTAGATCTGGAAAGAGACCGGCCGGTTTCAATACGATCTGTCAAAAGACAGCAATACTCTGAGCCCGGTGCTCAAGGATATCTACTATTTATAGATACCACAGCTGAAGCTAAAAAGGTTACTGCTGTTGTCATAGAGCACCTGAGCGCTCTGGGTATACCGACAAAAAGTATGGGGCCTTATGATGACGTGGAAGAACCTGATAAGGCGGTTGCAAGTATTTTGCTGCTAAATCCCTCAGAAATCCATGACGACGCCCAATATACGGAAATATTTGCAGTGGGAGTCGCCAATGGTATTACCCCAGGCAATGTAATACTAATATCAGAATCTATTGAATTTCAAAAATATCTCCCGATGTCGGCCTTAAGACAGGTTCAGTTGATCACATACAGAGATATTAGTAATTTAGTGATGAGCCTGTTAACTCATTTAACTGCAAAAGGCTGCCTTTCTATGAATGTTTCTGTTCCCTAACTTTACATAACATTTATAGGGCGCAATTATAAATCAATACCAATAAACGCTTTATTCAGTTAAATTACCGTCAATCGCATTAATTAGTTCCCCTATCCCAAAACCCGTTTCGGCCGAACAGAACACAGTTTGGTTAAACTGATCCATAAGTTTTATCAAAGATTCATCTTCATGAGCCAGATATCCTTCGGGTAAAAGATCTATTTTGTTGAGAGCGCCTATTTTATGTTTCTGTTTCAATCCAAGGTTTGTAAGTACTTCATTGACAGCATGGCAGTGTTCGAGTCGGTTTGGGTGAGAAATATCAGAAACATGGATTAAGAGATCAGCTTCTTCTGCTTCCTCCAAGGTGGCCCGGAAAGCAGCGATAAGGCTTGTTGGTAGTTTCTGAATGAATCCGACGGTGTCGGTCAAAAGGATTTCTTTTCCGCTCTTTAGCTGTATTTTTCTTGTTATTGGGTCTAATGTTGAAAATAACTTGTCTTCCGCCGTGACCCTTGCAGAGGACAAAGTATTTAGTAATGTGCTTTTACCTGCGTTGGTATAGCCGACTAAGGATATTATTGGTAAATCGGATCGTTTTCTTCGTTGGCGATATCTTTTTCGGTGCTGTCGTACCTTTTCGATATCCTTTTTTAATTTACCGATTCGGTTCCTGGCAAGACGGCGGTCTGTTTCTATTTGAGATTCCCCAGGGCCTCTCGTTCCGATGCCTCCCCCAAGTCTTTCCAAATGAGTCCATTGTCCTGCTAATCTTGGCAGTAGGTACTCATGCTGCGCGAGATCAACTTGTAATCTACCTTCATGAGTTTGAGCCCTTGAGGCAAATATGTCCAAAATCAGGGCAGTTCGGTCTATTACTTTTGTACCTGGGAGTGCATTTTCGAGGTTGAGTTGCTGAGTAGGTTTTAATTCGTCGTCGCATATGACGGTATCGATCTTTTTTTGTTTGACCGTTTCCAAGAGCGCTTCAAGTTTTCCTTTGCCAACATAGGTTTGCGTTGGCTTGGACAATTGCTGATTGACGACATCTACTACCTTGGCACCAGCCCCTGAAGCTAATTCCTGCAATTCAGCTATCGAATCTTTTGGACGCCACCTGTTTTTAGATCCTTTGATATGTACACCAACGAGCATGACTCTCTCAGGTTTGGCCGCCACAGTATGTAGTTTAGTAGATATGAGT
>CAYPXS010000121.1:0-4495 GCA_964414725.1 uncultured Dehalococcoidia bacterium | reverse complement strand
CTATTTTTGGGCCAATCAGTGGGCGTCTAGCTGATAAGGTCGGGACAACTATTCCGTCGGTTATAGGAATGGTCTTTTCTTCGTTGGCGATGTATTTATTCTCTCAAGTTAGCCTGAATTCTCCACTTAGTTTAGTTGGAATAGCCTCAGGGTTGTCTGGTATGGGCATGAGCATTTTTA
Organism: uncultured Dehalococcoidia bacterium; assembly: GCA_964414725.1. Lineage (GTDB taxonomy): Bacteria > Chloroflexota > Dehalococcoidia > Lucifugimonadales > UBA826 > UBA11996. The sequence continues at coordinate 4,315 of CAYPXS010000121.1, read as the reverse complement.
TGGCCCCTAATACTAGTGCCATTATGGGAAGTGCAGGTAGAAATCGTTATGGTATTGTTTCTGCATTTCTAAATTTGACAAGGAATGGAGCGCATATTGTTGGAATCGCAATACCAACAGCGATAGTGGTGTCAGTCATGGCCGGATTGGGGTATGAAGCAGATTTATCAGATGCCGAGAAACTTAAGGACATCGGTTTGAGAACAGCATATGCTACGGCCATGGGGAAAGCCTTTCAGCTGTCCACTGGTTTAATGATTTTCGCGGGGCTTCTGGTTGTTATCGAATGGATTCTTAATAAATCCAAATCCCAAACAAAGCCCCAGCAACAGGAAACTGTGTAAAAGGAAAAATGGAATGAGGTTGATTTTAATCCGGCATGCACAATCTTTGGCAAATGCGGAGGGTCGGTGGCAAGGAAAGATGGATTTTGACCTTTCGGAACTCGGCGTAGGTCAAAGTCAAAAGCTGCAACAAAGGTTTATTGATGAGGCTCTTGAACCTACGCATGTTTATTCAAGTCCGTTAACTAGAGCCTATAAAACTGCGGAAATATCTCTTCCTCGAAGTGTTATCCACAAAATTCCTGACCTTATAGAAAATGATGCAGGGGTATTTTCGGGTAAGACCTCTGAGGAATTATCTGATGAGTATTCGGTTATTTATGAAGAATTTCGAAGGTCGAGAAATTTTGATTTAGTACCAAAAGCGGAAACTAGGTACCGAATAAGACGCAGAGCTGAAACGGCGGTAGGGTTTCTAATCAAGGGACACAACTCAAAAGATTTTGTGATTGGTTATTCCCACAGCGGTTTTCTTGTTCATTTAGTTGGAGTAATCCTTGGAACCAACCGTGTCTGGAATCTTAGAATACCCAATACTGCCATTTTTGATTTTGAAATTGATCCGGACAACTGGGATGTGAGTAATTCTATGAATACGGATCGGAGACGATTTCAAATAAACAGATTCGCTGATGCCTCGCACTTATTTTGATGAAATGTATCAGAGGAGATGTGGTTGCTCGTTAAATCTAATTATTCTCCAAGCAGTAGGATTAAAACGTTCCCTCGAAGACTCTGACCATTTCTGTATATCCAATTGAAAATCAAAAATGGCTGTGTTTTTTGTACCTATTCCCCATAGTTTAGGGGATTCAAATATACAGCTTACTGTATGTTGAATTATTCCCGCGTGGCAGAACATAACGACAACGTCATCATTGGTATGATGGTCTAACGCAAATTTCAGTACTCTATTTCCTCTATTTCTTCTGTCGATCTCTTGTTCCGATTCATCGACAAATGACCAATCCCTACTATCTTTGAAATTAATAGCCTGCTCTGGGTATTTTGACTCGATTTCTTCCCAAGTGTGACCTTCAAATATCCCTGCCCCGGTTTCTTTGAGATCTCCCAAAGTAGTGAAAGGGATATTCCAATGGTTGCCAGCCAACATTGCTGTGTCCTGCGCTCTTTTTTGAGGACTTACGTATACGTGAGTAGGCATAAAACTTTCTCTTTTGAACCACAGACCTAGTTTTCGAGCTTGAGCCTTACCTTCTGCAGTGAGGTTGGTAATTTCAAGATCTTTCGAACCCGACCACCTCATAACAAGGTTTGCCTTGGTTTCACCATGTCTGATTAAAATGAGTCTCACTGGAAGGGAGTCCTATGGCTAGTTAACAAATGAAACGGAGAAGTTACTTCTGTCAATTTGTTAAATTGTTTCTGATAGCTAAGACGTCGCTTCGAAGTTTATTGTCACTGTTGATCAGAGAGGCGACTTTTTCGTGCCCATGAATCACCGTCGAATGATCCCGCCCGCCTAGTATTTTACCTATTGCGGAGAGACTTAAGGATGTTTCTTCTCTTAAGAGAAACATTGTTACCTGCCTAGGAAGCAAATATGATTTCGACCTTCGAGGTCCTATGATTTCATCAGAAGTAACACCAAAGTAATTTGAGACCTCCGAGAGAATGGTCGAGTCAGAGACAGGTTTTTTGGTGTTGATTTGAGAATCACCTACCATTCTTTTCACTGATTCCAGTGTAATGGGCTCGTCTCGGAATTGTGCCCAGGCGACTACTTTGTTCAATAATCCTTCCAGTTCTCTTATGTTTGATTGAATTCTTTCACCTAAAAATTCGATAACCTCCAGAGGAATATCGTACCTTTTTTGTTGCACTTTTCCGTTCAAAATAGCAACTCTTGTCTCTAATTGCGGGAATTGAATATCTGCTACTAGGCCACCAGTCAACCTTGACGTGATACGCGATTCCAAAGTTCTCAATTCATTGATGTGTCTATCACTTGCCACAACTATCTGTTTGTTTTCAACGTGAAGAGAATTAAAGGTATGGAAAAATCCTTCTTGAGTTTGTTCTTTTCCGATGAGAAATTGTATATCGTCTATCAACAGCACATCTATTTTGCGATACTTGTCTCTAAATTCCTCGGTCTGTCCATTTTGAATTGCCATTACGTATTGGTTGGTAAATTCCTCTGATGTCACGTAAAGCGTAACTAGCCCCTTGGCTTTGGTTTCATGTCCGATCGCCTGCAATAAATGTGTCTTGCCTAAGCCTACTGGTGAATGAATTACCAGTGGGTTAAATGTATCTCCAGGATTTTCTGAGACTGCTTTGGCCCCCGCATAAGCAAGCTGGTTAGAATTTCCAACTATGAAATTTTCAAATGTGTATTTTGGATTGAAATTATAGGAACCTACATTTGACCTGGGTTGATTTTCTGAAAGGTGTTCTCTGAATAGATCATCATTATCTGTCGTGTATTTGGCGGTTTGTTCGTTCCTGCTATACGGGGCAGCACCGGGATTTTCACTATACGTGTGGTTATTTGAGTTTTCGTTAATGACCGTAAATTTTAGTTTGATCTCGAATTCAACTATTGTCCTTAATTCTTGTTCTAACATATCCAGCATGCGGTCTTCTAAATATTGAGCCGTAAACGCGTTTGGGGTTTCTACAATGAATTGTTCTGAAGTGCAGGAAATTCCACGTGTACTTCGAAGCCATGTGTCATAGCTGGGTTTTGGAATCTCAAGTTCTACTTTTCCTAGAACAGAGTCCCAAATTTTGTTAGCTTTTTGAATATTCTCTCGGTCCATAAATTTTTACACAAAGTCGCCTACGGTATTTAAGCCCTTTTGTTCAAAAGGCAAACTTGGAGATTTTCCGACTCCTCCGCCTCGTCCTCAAACACTTACCTAATTTGACACTATCTTCAATTACGATCGAAGCGTGTAGGGCAACAACCCGGAAAATTTCTTGAAGAGGTTATTTCGGTCGATTCAATAACTTTTTTGGACCTCTCCAGCACTCCTGAAATTCAATCAAAATTGATTTCTGCTTAGGTTATATGTTGTACACCCCATATTTGGTACTGTGCAAGGGGGGAACCGGTGAATTTCAACGTCAATTTGTTTCCAGCCATTAAAGGCCCAAATTACCGTTCATGAAACACAATTCATGCATTAGTAACAATTTCGACCGTTCAATTTTCATTTGAAGAAAATTTGCTGCCGATGAGCGAATTGAAGAAATTTTTTTCATGTGTTTAAGGCATTGTTTTCTACAGGTAAAGCTTTGAGAATAAATTGAAACATTAAAGGCATCTAACAAATCAAGAAAAAGGTCGATTGTAATCGTTCAATATATGGGTACCGGCCAGGCGGAAAAGATTGGAACTGGTTATTACTGTCCCTATGGAATGGAATGGTTATAGGAGCAATTGCCTGCCCAGCGGAGATTAATATTTAATGTTTTTTATTTCAATCCCTTATTAATTAACCTATTTGCTTTTCTATCTCAGCAACTTGGCTGTCGCCTAGTATTCTAAATACCTTTGATGTCGGATCTTCAGCCGCAACACCTTGAACAGCCTTTCGACCATTTTTTAGGGTAACTATTTTAGGTTCAGCAATTTCTACTGTTTTTCTTAATTTCACACTATAGGCTGTTAACTTCATTTTATTAACTCCTTAACTATTTTTTTTATTGTCCACAATTAAATTTATGTTTGATCTTAAAAAAGCTACATAAGAGTCATGATCAGCCCTTAATGTTCTTACCAATACCCTGAAGCCGAGGCTGATAATAATGTCTCACGGTATGGGTGCCGGGCAGGCTATATAGTTAGAACATGAGTAACCAAAAATGGCTATTACTGTCTCTATGGTTGGTATGGAATGGTTATAGGAGCAATTGCCTGCCCAGCGGAGATTAGTATTTAATGTTTTTTATTTCAATCCCTCACTAATTAACTCTGAAAGCTTTGTCATCATTTGAAGGTA
>CAYPXS010000120.1:0-4557 GCA_964414725.1 uncultured Dehalococcoidia bacterium | reverse complement strand
TAAAAGAACTGCCAGTTATTGAATTGGCGGGTCTAGTAAAAGATCTAGAAGAAGAGTTTGGTGTTAGTGCAGCGGCGGCAGCACCAGTTGCGGTTGCAGCTGTGGCAGCTCCTGCAGATGCTGGTGCAGCACCTGAAGCAGAAGAACAAGATGCGTTCACAATCAACCTAAAAGAGATTGGGGACAATAAAATCAACGTTATTAAAGCAGTTAGAGCTGCTACATCTCTAGGTTTGAAAGAAGCAAAGGACTTAGTGGAGAGCGCTCCGGTTGCTGTGAAAGAAGGGGTTGGTAAAGAAGAAGCAGACAACGTCAAAAAGGAATTGGAAGAGGCTGGGGCTGTAGTTGAACTAGCTTAGTAATCAATTCTTTTGAACCTTATGTTATAGATTGGGGCGTGCAATGTATCATGCGCCCCAATTTAAATACTCAAATATGGAATAGTTTGGGGCCCCTCAGGTAGCACGCATACTGTTCCATTCAAATACTTTTCTTTTAGTAGCTCAGCTACCTTTGAGGACACATCGTGTGCCGGTATCAGATGGGATTCAATTATTTGCTTGTCAGATAGGTTATCGGATTTAAGGTACACATCGTTGTTCAATTGAATCGAGGCTTGTATTTGTACTTGCCATTGATCGTGTTTTTGATAGTTGGGTGATTCAATCATTTTGATAAGAGATTCCGGTGTCTTTTTTGATTTTAGTATCTCTCCATAAGACCCGTGGCTGGGAATTCCGTCAGAACATTCTGCAGCACAAATAATGCTTCCATTGTTCTTTACGATTTGGTAGGCGGCGGACATCCCCTTCACTGCCTGATACAAATTCATATCTAGAGGGTATCCGCTGTTGGTTGTGACTACTATGTCAAATGGTTTAGCAACTTTTTTCATTGCCGTAGAATGTGCAAATTCGCATGCTGCTTTATGGACTTGAAATATTTCCCCCGCGTATACACTGGTTATTTTGTGATTTTTATTGATTGTCACATCTAGGCTGAAATCTGGTGGGGATATTGTCGCGATTTCTCTTATGGAATCGTGAATCGGATTCCCATGGGTTACTCCCCATTTAGAGTTAGGATGATTAATCATATCGGAGTCGTGGAGGTTCATTATGGTCTCAAAACCAGCTAATCCCGGCGCGATCATTTTTGGCCCCCCACTGAATCCGGCGAAAAAATGAGGTTCAACAAAGCCTGTTGTTATCTTAAAATCTGATTTCAGCCAATCTGAATTTAATATTATTGGAATACCACTTTCAGTTTGACCAATTTCTGTTAAATTATCTTCGTTAAAGGCATCATGATTCAATAGGTTGTAGCCATTTTTCACGGGGATATCACCCAGCATAGAGAGTAGTTCCGATTGGGTGTTTTTGCGATGAGTACCAGTTGCTATAAATATGGTTATGTCTGAAGGAGGAATATGTTCTAATTCCTTCAGAATCATGGGTAAGATAGTTTTGCTGGGCATAGGTCTAGTGATATCACATACGCTGATACCTACTTTTTGACCTGGGGTCACGGATTTGCGAAGAGGAGGTTTCCCTACTGGATTTCGTAGAGCAGTTTTAACAGCTCCTGATTCATCTGGCAGCCCAGGTAAAAAATCGGGTTCTATGACTGTAGTCTGATTGTCTGGTAATTCTACTGTTAATCCTGATTTGCCATACGCCAAGTCTATTTTCATGACTGCGTTCCTATTTCCTCATTCAATCCGTAACAGCGCTTCACATAGGTGTGCAGCATCGACCAAATCTGGGATAGTCACATATTCCCTTACTGTATGCATGCCATGGTCTGCCATACCTACAACCACTGAACTTATGCCATTTAGTCGAAAGACATTCCCGTCAGTGCCTCCCCCAGAGGGTTTCATGGTTGGTTCTAAACCTAGCCCGCGGAGAGTTTCCTTAACTCTCATTGTGGCTGGATCATCATCTGTAAGAGTATAAGTTTCAAATTCCACGTGTAAATGATTATCTATCGTGGCTTCCGGAAACAATTTTTCTACTTCTTTTACTACATCTGTGATCTGTACTCTTAGCTCATCCAAATTTTCTAAATTCGTGCTACGGAATTCACCTCTTATAGTGGTAGATTCAGGGACGGCGTTTCTGACGGTTCCCCCCTCAATTGTTCCAACGTTGACGGTGGTGGTTTCATCTAGTCTTCCCTGAGGCAGCCTGGTGATAATTTCCGAAGCTATTCTGATGGCTGATAGCCCTTTTTCAGGTTCTACCCCAGCATGAGCTGCCCTGCCCGTAATTTCAATGTCAAACCCTACATAAGTTGGGCTCGATGCTGTGATTTGACTGACAGGGCCTTCTCCATCAAAGACAATAGCCTCTTTGGCAGTAATCAATGAGAAATCTAAGTTTCGTGCACCGACTAAACCAATCTCTTCTTCTCTGGTGAATGCCAGTTCTACCGGATGAAATTCAACCCCGTCTTCTACTATAGATTCTAGGGCTTCTAGAATTGCGGAGACACCAGCCTTGCAATCGCCTCCTAATATTGTTGTACCGTCCGATACAATTTTGTCCCCCTCCACCGAAGGTTTGATTCCCCGGCCTGGTTCAACAGTATCCAGATGTGCAGACAGTAAAATCGGATTTGGCCTTTTATCTGTGGCAACGAGGTTTCCATAATCGTCCCTCATTGTGGTGAATCCTAAAGATTCCAGTCGTGATGAAAGATCTTTAGCCATATCTTCCTCTTCTCCTGAAGGACTATCGATTTTAGCGATATCACAAAAGGTTTGTACCAGTCTGTCTCTTTTAATCATGTTATAACTCTTATTTAAGATTTTTTAATTGAAAGGTCGGTAGGACTCCTTCAATATTAATGGATGTTTTTAGTATGGTCGATATTTGTTTGAAATAGGCATTCTACGGTCTCTGCCGAAATTTTTGGAGGTTATTTTTATTCCAGGAGCTGATTGGCGTCGTTTATATTCATTTAAATCAACAAGTTTTAATATGTGGGTGACAATATCAGCTTCAAATCCATCTTTTAATATTTCCTCTATTCCAAGGTCCTGCTCGATATATTTTTCTAATATGGCATCTAAAACTTCATATTCCGGTAGGCTGTCGGAATCTTTTTGGTCTGACCTTAATTCTGCACTAGGGGCCTTAGTTAATATTGCATCCGGTATTCGATCAAACCCATATTTGTTATTGATATGGTGACAAATTTCGTAAACCATCATTTTAGGAAGGTCCTTTATTACTGAGAAACCTCCTGCCATATCGCCGTATATGGTAGCGTAACCAACTGCCATTTCGCTTTTATTTCCTGTCGTTAATAACAGGAAACCAAATTTATTGGATAGGGCCATCATTAGGTTGCCTCTAATTCTGGATTGGATATTCTCTTCAGCCACTCCCCAATTCGTGCCATCAAATTGATCACTTAAGCTCTTTTCAAAAACTTGGAATATTTCTTCTATTTCGATCGCGTCCAGCTGTATGTTTAGATTATCTGCGAGGGTTTTAGCGTCTGTTTTACTACCTGTGGAAGAAAATCTGGATGGTAACGAGATGCCTACAACATTCTCAGGTCCTAAGGCTTCCACTGCGATTGCTGCTACCAAACTAGAATCGACTCCACCAGATAAAGCTATCAATACCTTTCTAAACCCACATTTTTTCACGTAATCTCTAGTACCCAATACCAATGCCTGGAATATTTCTTCATTTTGATCAATTGCTTCAGTTGTTGCGCATGGAAGGCTATTAAAATCTCTTTTCTTTCGAGGAAGGGATATATTTTTTGATCGGGTTGATTCCGCAATGGCAGACGATTTTTGGAATTTAGGGAGTTCAAAGTCATAAATGTATAGGTTTTCTTTAAATTGATCAGCTCTCATGAGTATATTTCCTGTAGGGCTAACCACGAAGCTCCCACCATCGAACACCAGCTCATCTTGTCCACCCACCATGTTTATGTAGGCTATATAAACTCCATTGTCTCTAGATCTTTCTATTAAGACTTTTTCTCTTTCTTCGCGTTTACCCAGATTAAAAGGGGAGCCATTAATGTTGATAATCAGAGAGGCACCGTTATTACTCTGAACATTAGTGGGACCGGATGAGAACCATATGTCTTCACATACATTTATCCCAAACCTTACTTCATTTAGATCGTATACAGGAAAATGACTACCTTCCTCAAAATAACGTTTTTCATCAAAAACGCCGTAATTGGGAAGGTGTATTTTTTGGTAAGTGTCGACTATTTCGTGATTATTAGTTACAGCGGCAGAATTGTATATTTTATCTTTTATGGGTTCAGCAAAACCAAATATGGCCGTTATTTGACCTGTAGATTTTGCTATTTTTTGTGCGGCTGAGACGTTGTCCGAGACAAAGTGGGTTTTGAGCAATAAGTCTTCAGGAGGATATCCTGTTACGGCTAATTCCGGGAAAGCTACGACGTCAGCGCCTTGGGTTTCAGCCTTTTTTATGTACTCGATGATTAAATTCGAGTTTTGCTCCAAATCACCTACTGTTGGGTTAATTTGGGCTAATGCTAATCTTAGGGTAGGCA
>CAYPXS010000119.1:1643-4620 GCA_964414725.1 uncultured Dehalococcoidia bacterium | reverse complement strand
CTGTATGATCCATATATGAAAAACCCCATCCTGCCGATTCTTCCCCTGGCAACCCTGACATGTAAGTCAATCCGGAAATAGCCTGGGCGGTTGGGCCCCATGTGACAAAATCACGATCTCTGCCACTATGACCAAATCCTGACATACTGCAGTAAATTATTTTTGGATTTATCTTCTTTTGTTCTTCATATCCCAACCCCCATTTCTCAAGGACTCTGGAGCTGAAATTTTCCACGATTACATCTGATTTTTTTATAAGGTCTTTTAACAGCTCCATTCCTCTCGGATGCATAACATTCAATGTAAGACTTCTCTTGTTACGATTAAGAGTTGTAAACAAGGGGCTACGATTAGGTGAACTAGAACCGCCAACCGGCCTGCTTGCACGGATATAATCCATGTTGGCGTCATTCTCCACCTTAATTACATCGGCACCAAAATCTCCTAAGATTCTGGTACATTGAGGGCCGGCAACAATCCAAGAAAAATCTATTACTCTTACCCCTTCAAGGGCGCCTTTTCTTAATAAGGTCTGTGGTTCGGACATAGGTAACCTCTACGCAAAATGTTTAGTCATGACCGTTATTATCGCTGATCTGGTCAAGCCCGTCAGATCAATATAGATTTACTGGAAGAGTGAATATTGAAACATAGGAGCAAAATCAAATGAATCGATTGGCATCAAAAAAGGCCGTTGTAACCGGCGGTGCTTCTGGCATAGGAAGATCCATCTGCAAAATCTTTGCGGCAGAAGGAGCCTCTGTTGTAGTTGCCGACATAGACGAGGCAGGCTCGAAAAAGACAGCAAGGGAAATCGAAAATTCTGGTGGGGTAAGCTACGCAGTCACTACGGATGTATCGTCTGAAATATCTGTCCAAAAGTCTATTTCCGATGCAGTTTCATTAATTGGCGGTATAGACATAGTGGTTAACGACGCTGCGGCTTTCATATTTGGTGCCGTGGAAGAAGTCACCTATACCGACTGGGAAACGGTATTCGGAGTGAACGTTATCGGCGCCGCAAATGTTGTGAAACATGCTCTCCCTTATCTAAAAAAGTCAGCTTCGCCTAGTATCGTAAATATGGCTTCGATAGGAGGTTTCGTTGCTGGTTCCTCATTTGTGCCCTATAACGCTTCTAAAGGTGCTTTGTTGCAGCTAACACGCTGTCTGGCCATGGATCTTTCTGAATTTAATATCAGGGTAAATTCAGTCTGCCCCGGTTCCATCTATACTCCCGCCACCGAAAAACATATCGCATTCGAAGAAGCAGACCGAGATGAATTCCTGAAAAATGCGGCTGAATCTAATTTCCTTAAAAGAGTTGGTAAACCCGAAGAGGTCGCCTACGCCGCACTGTTTTTGGCCTCCAATGAAGCGTCATTTATAACCGGAGAACATCTAGTAGTTGATGGTGGAGCAACCGTAGGAAGATGAATACAGGATTACTACGCTAGGAAAACGTCATAGTTCGGTAATTTTCTGCAGCAACTTTGTCGCACAATCCCCGATATGACTGAACGCTGCCCCCATACCTACCGCCTACAATACGAGCCCTCTTGGTAGGAACATTAGAATTTATCCCAGTCATCCAGGAATCCACGTTGTTCATTAATGACATTCCACTTTTTTCTCTTACATGATCGGACCAAAACTTAACGGATTCTGACTTAGGTTCTACCCGAGTTAAATTATTAGACCTCATGTGCTCTATCAGATTTGTTATCCACTCCACGTTGTACTCAATATTTCGAGGGTGGTTCCCGCCTAACCCTTGTGGGCCCATGACCATCAGAAAATTTGGAAAATTGAGAATCTGTACAGACAGGAATGTTTCCAAATTACAAGCCCATTGTTCCTTCAATTTGTTCCCATCAAGCCCACGAATATCTATCCGATCAAAAGAACCTGTAATTGCATCGAAACCAGTTGCGTAAATTATTGAATCAAATCTGTATTCCTTTTGACTGGTAAGAATTCCTTGCTCGGTAATTTTCTCGATTGGAGTGTTATTAAGATCCACTAAATTTACATTCGATCGATTATAAGTTTCGTAATATCCGGTCTCGAGAGGAACCCTGCGAGTACCGAAACCATGGTCATTCGGTATTAGCAATTCAGCAATTTCCGGGTCATTCACTCTCTCTCGAATTTTACCTGCCACGAATTCTGAAATAGCTTTATTCGCTTTCTCGTCAACCAATATATCTTTAAAATTCCCCTGGTATATGCTCATACCTCGACTTCGATAAAGGTTTTCCCAAAATTCCATCCTCTCTTGTTCTGTAACTTCAAAAGTCTTGCGAGGATCTATGGTCCATATAAATCCGCCCTGACTCTCAGAACAACGAAGGAACATATCTGCATAATTATCTTTAATTTTTCGCATTTCATTCGGTTTAATCGGTCCATTATTTAAGGGCGCACACCAATTAGGTCTACGCTGAAAAACTGTAAGATCTTTAACCATCGGGGCTATTTCTTGAATTGTCTGGACTCCGCTGGCGCCAGTGCCTATTACTGCAACATCTTTACCTGCAAGTTCAACCGGCCTCTTAGGCCATCGGGCAGTGTGGAAATAATCGCCACGAAAAACATCGATACCCTCGATGTTTGGATATGTCGGTTCAGAGAGTACACCCAGGGCGGTCACAAATAATCGGCTTGTATGAGTTAATCCATTATCAAGTTTGATAACCCAACATGATCTGGCTTCATCGAAGTTTGCCATAGCAACTTCGCTAGAAAAGTGGATGTCTTTCAGTAAGTCGAATTTCTCTGCCACATATTCCAAATAATGAAGTATTTCCGGCTGAGACGCAAAATGCTCAGACCAATTCCATTCTTCCAAAAGTTCTTCTGAAAAAGAATACGCATAAGAGTAGCTTTCGGAATCGAAGCGAGCACCCGGATATCGATTCCAATACCAGGTCCCTCCAACTCCTGTACCTCTTTCTAAAATCGCAACTCTAAACCC
>CAYPXS010000119.1:0-1543 GCA_964414725.1 uncultured Dehalococcoidia bacterium | reverse complement strand
ATTTCATTGGATATGTGCCAGTGCCATGAATTCCATTATGCTCAAATATAGCTACGGGACTCGGTCAGGGTTTGATCGTGAAAGACACATAAAGGAATTTATCGCTAGAAGCCCTGGAATTAGGAGTATTTATAGGGAAGGTAGGCTACGGGCAACATTCCGCAGTGATCACCAAAAAGTTCTAGATGAGATCGTTAAATCTATTGACGATGAAGTAGGGAAAGATGGTGTTCTTAACATACCCTCAGACTATTCATCCAAGTAAAAGTACCGAATTAAAACATCGTCGTCTGCAGTCTCATGCCTAATATTCGAGATCTGACACCTTGGGCATAACTTCAGTCGCTAGCAATTCCATAGACCGTTGCCATTTATCCAATGGAGACCACTCGTGACCCATTGCTAGTAATACTCCGAAACCGCCAACTTCTTCGTGCAAATCTCGAAGTTTTGTAGCCACTTCATCAGGATCTCCAACGATCCAAACATTATTCATGACATATTCCGGCGTCACTTGATCATCCGGCATCTCTTGATCTCTTTTATACAAGCCCAACATACCTTGTTTGGACATCAATTTATGAAAATAATTATCAAAATCTCTTCTAAGGATCCCGTTCAAGGCTTCTTCCCTAGCGGCTTCTCCATCCTCTGCCACGAATATTTCTCTCGCTATTCTCCAATCAGACCTATTCGCGGTGTTATTGTTTTGGATAGCTCCTGACTCAACAGCATCCCAATGACCAGCCAAAGTATTACTAGGTACTAAATTTATACTCATTGGAATCCATCCTCTCTCGCCAGCCATTGTAAGAGTTTCAGATTTAGGGGAAACACCTGCCACACCAATAGGTGGGTGAGGTTTCTGGTACGGCGAAAGATGAAATTTAAGTCCTATGTCATCATCAGGCTCAGGTATTGTGAAATCCCAATAGTCGCTTTTATATCGCCCAGGCTTTGGATCTTCCCAAAGCTGCAATATAAGTTCCACTGCTTCCTTTGACATGGTTCTATGGGTACCTTGCTCCGGATCATATCCAAACACCTCAAAATCACCTGGGAATCCCCCCGAACCTATGCCCCATTGAAATCTCCCATGAGCCAAGTGGTCAAGCTGAGCTATTCTATGAGCAATCATGAAAGGATTATGATTTGGCATACAGGTAACCCCCGTCCCCAAAACAATGTTTTCTGTCATCGCTATAGCTTTAGCAATAAAAAGGTCAGGAGCAGGTATGTTCTCCCACTGAGCGGTGAAATGCTCCCCAATCCAAGCTTCAGAATAACCAAGCTTATCCAGATATACCAACTGGTCCAAATCATCATCCATCGTTTGTGTGATGTTAGACCCCGGAGGATGAAGAGGCATTGTGAAATATCCGAGTTTCATGGTTCTTTCCTTAATCAACTCTTTTCATATGAATACAGGCCTGTTGCGGCAGTATATGACAGGAGTCATATCGCCTCAACTCGCCTCGAGGTAGAAAATATCCCCTATGTTTTATGTGTTCCATGATCCCTGGAAAACCCGCTCGTAGGCCAG
>CAYPXS010000118.1:0-4630 GCA_964414725.1 uncultured Dehalococcoidia bacterium | reverse complement strand
GCGATTTCTTTTAATTCTAAAATGCCTCCAACGTTGCATACATCTGGGTTAATTATGTCTGCTGCTTGTTTTTCAAAAACATCTCGGAATTCAAATTTGGTGTAGAGCTCTTCTCCAGTGACTACGGGTATGTTGATGTCTTTTTTTGCTGAGGCAAGGGCATCCACGTTTTCAGCAAGAACTGGCTCCTCGAACCAAAACGGACTGTATTCTTCGATTTCTCTCGCTATTTTCACTGCATGCATTGGGGCAAGTCTTCTATGCATCTCTACTAAAATATCAATGTCCGGACCAACTGCCTGTCTAACAGCTCTAACATTTTCTACAGCCTGTTTTTCCACCTTTTTGTCCACAAAAGTCCGCCATGGGCCCGGAATAGGGTCAAATTTCATTGCTGTAAAGCCCATATCAGCTACCTTTTTGGCTTTTTCGGCTATTTCCTTAGAATCCCAATTACCGCCACCCCATCCATTTGCATAAACTCGAATTTTATCCCTGCAAGGACCGCCGAGCAGCATATATGTTGGAACATCACACACTTTTCCTGAAATATCCCACATAGCCTGTTCAAGTCCACTAATAGCGCAGTACAAATCCATGGCCCCTCGCCTTCCAGAAAAATCGTCAAAAGACATTTGAAGAAAATGCTTTATATGCATTGGGTTTCTGCCGATTAGGTATCTTTTTAACTGGTCAATATGTGAGACCACCTGTTTGTCACGGTCAGCCTGTGTGTAGCATTCACCCCACCCATGTATTCCCTCGTCAGTGTCAATTTTCACAAAACATAAATTTTTTCCTACTCCTGGATGAATTATGTAATGGTTGATGTCGGTTATTTTCATGACTACCTCTTTAGTGGATTTGTTCGCCAGTAATTTGGTTTTATTGAGCTGTCCATCCTCCGTCAACAACAACTTCGCTGCCTGTCACGAATGAGGATTCATCTGAAGCCAGATACAGAACAGCGTATGCTACTTCTTCAGGTTTTCCATATCTTCCCATCGGTATTCTTCTCAGCATGTCCTGGAATGAATCTGCGTCATCTCTTATATCGGCGGTCATATCTGTTTCGATTGGGGCTGGATGTATGGAATTACACCTTATGTTTTCGGAGGCGTATTGGATGGCTACAGACTTTGTTAATATTCGAACGGCTCCCTTTGAAGCTTGATATTGAGGGCTAATATAATCAGCTCCGACTAGTCCCATTTGTGAGGAAATATTGACGATCGATCCTCCTCCTGAATATTTCATTGCAGGGATAGCCGTTTTTATTCCGAGGAAGGTACCTTTGCTATTTATATCCATGACTCTGTCCCATTCTAGTTCGGAGGTTTCCAGTAGCATCATTCTCGACGTAACTCCGGCATTGTTTACCAGGATATCTAGTTTCCCGAAAGCCGATATTGCTGTGCCGACAGCAGATTCCCAATCTGAAGCTTTCAACACATCAAGGTGTGTAAATAAGCATCTTGCTCCTGTAGCTCCTATTTTGGATGCTGTTTTTCTACCTTCATCCTCTAGTATGTCTGCTATGACAACACGGGCTCCTTCATTTGCAAACATTTCGGCCTCGGCCGCCCCCATCCCTCTGCTGCCCCCACTGATTAAAGCAACTTTGTTTTCTAATCTTCCCATTTGGTTCCTCAGGATCTTTAATCGTTAATAATTTTATAAAGTTATAGTCCGGCCTAAAAAAAGTTTCCCAGATTTGGGATTTTAGGTTATCAAGTGACGACTTACAAACATTCTGAAGTCGATACTCAGCAAGGACTTTAATAGACTTAATCAAATTGCAATTATTTTATGCCGGTTCTTCCCTTGACACCCCTATGCCTGAATGTGATAATTTTCACCCGATTGACTAAGCCGTTTGACGGCTACCTTCGGCAAAGAAAATGAGGTGGAAAAAGACAATTGGAGATCGATCCGAATTACATTAACTCCGCCATTTGGGCGGATATTAAAATATTCACACAGAATATGAAGTTTTTCGTTCTGTTTATAATCATTTTTGCCGCTAACATGCTGGTAGGACACAATGCAATTCCGTCTTTGGTGAAGTCTCACCATTTGCCAGCTTCAGTTTCTAAGTTAAGGCCCCCCATATATGTGGTCGCTTTGATATCTTTTGTGGCTGCGATGTACTTTGTAATAACTGCCTTTGTTGGTGGCTTGGAAGCCATAAGAGCTATTTACCCTGACTTTTGGATTTAATCTAGGACATTGTTGATTTGATACCAGGTGATTTTCAGCCTCAAAAACCTACCGGGACGCAGCTAGCTAAATTAGGTGTGCTAGGAGTTGTTTTACTTGGGGTATTCATTGGAATAGTCTTGGTTTTGACTTTTATAATCTCATCCTGGTTAGGTAGACCAGTTATATTCGGTCATGACGGTCCTGATCAGCCAATTGAGTTTCCTCATGAAACTCACGTTAAAGAACTCGGCATGGACTGTACTTTCTGTCACAGAAACGTTGAAAAAGAGGCCGCTGCTTCAGTTCCTGCGGCTGGATTGTGCATGACTTGTCACTCTGCCGTTGGCGATGAATTAGAAGGTATCACTAAGATGCGGAACCTTTACGAAGACGGAAGATCCATTCATTGGGTGCGAGTCCATAGAGTCCCAGACCATGTCCATTTTGTGCATGAAGCACATATTAGATATTTTTCGGAAAAAGAAGGGATAGAGGCTAGTGGCGTGTGTGCCACTTGTCATGGCGACGTTGCCAGCATGGATAAAGTTCAACAAAACAGATCTCTTAAGATGGGAGATTGTGTCAGTTGTCACAAGCAAAATAATGCACCAACGGACTGTGCTACATGTCACTATTAGAGGGTAGTCCATGGCTTTAACTAGAAGACAATTTTTAACTCTGATGGGTGGATCAGCCGGCGCTGCTGTGTTGTTTCAGGCTTGTGGTTTACCTGAGAAGGAGCTTCTCATTGATTCGCCTGCTGCTATGCCTGAGGATTTGGTATCAGGAACAGATAATTGGTATGCGACGGCAAGCCAGCAAGGTGGTGTTTCTGAGGGGATAGTGGTGAGAGTGATGGAAGGAAGGGCTAAGAAGGTTGAGGGCAACCCAGACTATCCACTCAATTTAGGTGGACACAGCGCACTTTCTGAAGCAGCCCTGCAGGGACTGTATCATCCAGACCGCATTAGTGCGCCGTTAGTAAGGACCGGCCCAAGAGGTTCTGGTGAGTACAGGGAAATAAGTTGGGAGGATGCAGTAGCTAGGCTTAGTACCCAGTTGAGTGAATTGGAAAATTTGAACGAGGGCAACAAAGCCGTTTTTGTGAGTAACCCAGTCGGTGGACATGCTGGACTTGTTCTCGATAGATTTATCAGTGCAACAGGCGCTCGTCACTTGTCATACGAGGCTGTTGAAAACAATGTGTTGAGAAATGCATTAAAGGAAGTTTTTGGCACTGATTCTATCCCTGAATTTGACATTGACAACTCAGACTTAATTCTGTCCTTTGGAGCTGATTTTCTATCTTCGTGGGTGTCCCCAACAAGATACGCTCGAGGATACGGAGAATTTAGACAAGGACATGAGCATAGAGGCAAACTCATTCATGTAGATTCACGCTTTTCCATGACAGCTGCGAATGCTGATCAGTGGGTACATGTGAATCCAGGAACTGAAGGATTGCTGGCCATGAGTATTATGCAAGTTTTGTCTACTGCTCATTCTGATGCCATATATGATGAATTAGATTCTGATGGAATACTTGATACGTATTCTCCAGCCAATGTTGCTGATGTGGTCGGTGTTTCACCCGATGCGATTGTCAAAATAGCAGAAGAATTTTCACACAGTGCACATCCGATTGCATTAGGTGGAGGGAGTGCTGGAGCCCATACAAACGGAACTCAAAATCTGAAGGCGATTTACTCTCTCAATCGAGTGGCTTCCAATATGGGGAAAAAGGGTGGGATTTTGCTGAACCCAGAATCCCCAATATCAGGGGTTTCAGCTGCTAAGGCCACTAGTACCTTCTCGGAGTTCCATCGTCTGTCTGAAGAGATGAAGGCAGGGAATGTTAAGGTCCTAATGGTTAGGGATGCTGATATTTATTACGGGATGACTGACACGGCGGACATGAAGTCTGCGTTGGATGCTGTTCCACTAATAGTAAGTTTTGGCGGCATGATGGACGATACTACGTCTATTGCTGATTTGATTCTGCCTCAGCACCATTTTTTGGAGGATTGGGGTACAGATGTTCCGGTCGCGGGGCCCGGGTACGAGATGATTGGCTTTCAACAACCGGTGGTTAGACCTTTCTTCGAACATAGGGGGAGTAACCTTGGAACGAAAGGATTTGCTGATATTCTCATGACTACCGCACAGGTAATGGGTCAGGATCTAGGTTTGAGTGCGGATACTTTCAAGGAAGTGATCAGAAATGATGCTAGGAAACTGTATGAATTAAGCAGGGGACAGGTAGTTTCTAGTAGCTTTGAAGGGTTTTGGAACGGAGTTTTACAAAGAGGCGGCTGGTGGGATACAGAATCCAAAGTGACAGAAGAACCTGCTGTAAAGAGGCTTGATGGCGTCGATAGGGCCGAATTTGGCGGAACCAACCAAGAGTTTTATCTCCAGCCATTCATTT
>CAYPXS010000117.1:0-4635 GCA_964414725.1 uncultured Dehalococcoidia bacterium | reverse complement strand
ACAGAAGTGAGAATAGATAGACTCATGGAAATGCAACGGCAAAATTGGCACTTACTCAGGTAATATAAATACTGTGGGTCTACTTAAAAGCATCTTTGGCAAACGGAATAATCCTAAGTCAGACGAATCTGACATTCTCTCTACTATTGTTAAAATCGAAAACTTTGGCTCTGAGACTGGCACAGAAAAAATCGCCATATCAGCAAAGTCAGCCTTGTTATTAAACAAAAATGATGCTCCGTTTTTTGAAAATGTCGGTGCATCATTGAAATCCATTTCCCCGGAACAACAGCCGATAACCTCTGAACTCACTAACATAGAGTCTAAGGAATACAACAGTTGTTGGATTGTATTTGAAAATCCGGTAACTCAAAAAATGATTACTGACATTAACTCGATCAGTTCTTATATAGCCAACCTCGGGCTAGGCAGTAGTATGACAGCCGCCATATTTAAAGGCGCAGTTAATAATAAACCCGCTTATTGGGTATGCAATTATAGGACTGCAAAATTCTATCCATTGGTACCTGACGATAATAATAAACGTGACAATGATATGGAAATTACAATTGGGAAAATATTGACTTCAAAAGGGATACCCGTAGAACCTCATGCAAACTGGTATTCTCTATCTGATATCCCTTTCTAGAAAAACAGTTTATATGCCACCACAATTGCTAGTGGAACAGCGATAATAACCAAAAACAGGACCAGTAGGGCTAAAGTAGAATCCCCACCTATTAGATGTTTTATCGTATCTATCAGCCAACTCATCAGATCCGGATCGCCTGGCTCAGAATGATGGGCCAAAACAGTAAACAAAAAGGGCATATTCAATCCACCAAAACTTTAACTTTCGCTATAGAATAAAAAGCATTGTTATTAACTTAATTATATTTTATTACTAATCCCATCATTTATTAATCAATCTAGTGAGTCTATGTCCCTACTGGGTGCTTCACAATTAAATCTACATTACGCAGATATAGAGATTTTCTCTGATGTCACATTGCAAGTAAATGAAAAAGCTCACATTGGAATAGTTGGCCCGAACGGAAGTGGCAAAACTTCTCTAATTAAAGTTTTATTAGGTCTGCAAGATTTTGATGGCGGAGATATTTTTAAGTCCGATTCCCTCAGAGTTGGCTACGTACCACAAACTGCCTTGCAGTCAGGAATTGGAACATTAAGTGACCAAATCAGTAAAGCTTTTGAACACCTAATCCAACTAGAAAAAGATATGGAGACCAGTGCCTTCGACATCCAAGATTCTGAAGGCAGCGCTCGGGTTCAAGCAGAAAAAAGATATTCGGACTTTTTAGAGAAATATGAATCCTTAGGTGGATACGATTATCAGAATCGAATGGATCGAGTTGTCGAAGGAGTGGGGTTAAACGACACAAATCTTACAACACTGGTATCAGATGCAAGTGGAGGGGAACGAACAAGAGCCGCTTTAGCGACTGCTTTACTGGCAGACCCCGATCTGCTCGTATTAGATGAACCGACAAATTACCTTGATTTTAAGGGACTTGAGTGGCTGGAAGATTTTTTAAACAGGTCCCCAAACGCTTTTATGGTTGTCTCCCATGACCGGTTTTTTCTCGATCGAGTAGCTTCCGAAATATGGGAAATAGATAATTGCCAACTGAAATCTTACCCAGGAAATTATTCCAAATATAAAATCCTTAAATCAGAGGAAGACGCCAGGTTCGCAAAAGAATATGTACGTCAGCAAGAATATATTAAAAGGGAAGAGAATTTCATCGCCAGATACCACGCTGGTCAGAGATCTAAAGAAGCGAGAGGCAGAGCAAAAAGACTAGGAAGAATCGAACGAATCGAAGCCCCTTCCAGTGACCAAAGTGTCTCTATATCTTCTGGGTTTGCAAGCCGTACAGGGCAAACTGTGATTAGTACTGACGGTTTAGATGTAGGGTTCTCTTCGGAAGGACGCCAAATTAAGTTATTTGATGTACCGGACATCGAAATTGAACGAGGAACCACAACGGCTATAATCGGAAACAATGGAATAGGTAAAACCACATTATTAAAAACAATTATCGGCGATTTACCAGCTTTATCCGGTTCCTCGAATCTCGGACATAACGTCAAGATCGGGTATTTTAGGCAAGGTTCAGATGAAATTGCTGCCCACATAACCGTACTTGAAGCTTTGTTGGAAATTAAAAACCTTTCTATAGGGGAAGCGCGAAGTTTTCTCGCACGATTCCTATTTACCGGGGAAGAGATTTACGATCAAGTATCTTCTTTAAGTGGTGGTGAAAGAGGTAGATTAGCATTGAGCAGACTTTTAATAACGGAGCCAAATGTCTTGGTATTGGATGAACCTACTACCCATCTTGATATATTGAGCAGGGAAGCTCTTGAATCCATGCTAAAAAGCTTCGAAGGTACCACACTGTTTGTCTCACATGACCGTCATTTAATATCTCTGTTAGCCAACAATCTTCTTATTATTGAAAATGGATCAGTGCGTCATTTTGAAGGAACATACGAGGATTTATTGTCTGAATCTACTCCGATAATTCATCCTGCGGAAGACAATAGACCAGTTCAGTTGCCACCAGACCCGAAGGGCAAACCAAAACCTAAATCAAACCGCAATAAATCTAAACCACAAAATAACACTCATTCAAGAAAAGAAAATCACGAAGATTTAATAGCAGATTTAGAATCTCAAATTGAAGAATTAGAGGGACGGCTCGAGGAAGCTTCAATTAATGGAGACCTCGAGAGTATAACTACGTTAGGGAAAAAACACGAAGAATTAAATCTAAGATTGGATAAAGCCATAAGTACCTGGGTCGAATAGAGCAAGAGAATTCAAATTTTCATGCATCCTCGGAGAACAATTTATAATTTCTTAAATAAGTATCATAGTCATTAAGATCTAGTCCAACCAAAGGGGTTTCAAAATCTACCCTGTTCAGACTAGGTCTATAATTCTCAAATACAGGTTTCAATCCTTGTGTGTCATCGTCAATATTCAATAATTCTGATTTCAATTTACTAGAAAACAAAACTGGATGCCCTCCTTGACCCTTATATCTGGGCGAGGTTATCAAAGTATCAGCAAAACCATGTTCACTTATAACCTTGGAGACTATGTGGTTTTCTGTAGGCTGATCAACACCGATAAGTAAAAACCCTCTCGAGTCAAAAGGAGCTGCTAAAACCCCTTGTTTAATACTAGTAGCTCTTCCAAGTTCGTATTCAATATTACAAACCAAAATAATTGGAGCGTCCATTGAAAACTGTGTCTCAATTTCCTGCGATATAGCCGTACATTCGTGTCCTAGAACAACTACAATCTGATCACAACCTCCGGCCAGCAGGCATCTAATCTGATGAGTTATTAAAGTAGTATTCCGCCACGAAAGGAGGGCCTTAGGAGTACCCATTCTGGTAGATAAACCAGCGGCGGTCAAAATACCTGTTATCGACAATATATAACCTAAGTGGCTTCTGCAAAACTCTTTGAATCTCGATCTACTTTATTTCTAATGCGATCAATTTGTTTTTTGTCCAATTTCATAGGAAGTCCTGAGCCACCAAGTCGGAACATAAGGATCTCCGACATGATACTAACTGCAATTTCTTCAGGAGTTCGAGCCCTGATATCTAGGCCAATTGGTGACCTTATTTCATTTAAACGTTCGTATTCAAGGCCTTCCCGAATAAGATCCTCATAAATAAGAATGGTCTTTCTTTTACTACCCATCAACCCAACATATTTTGCAGATGTTTTTGCAGCAGCTAACAAGGCAACATTGTCATAACGATGACCTCTTGTAGCTACCACGATAAAAGTGTTGGGATTTATCGGTAATTTCGGAAGCGCAGATTCCGGAGTTTCAGAGACTATTATATCTGCCTCAGGAAATCGATCTGGATTTGCAAATTCTTCTCTGTCATCTGTGATAAAAAGCCTGAACTCCAAAGGCTTTGCCAGAGAAGCCAAAGCCCGTGAAACATGTCCCCCACCACAAATAACCAACTGAGGAGGGGTAGTATACGCTTCAATAAAGTATTCGGTTCCTGAGTCTGTTTTAACATACTCGTTACGCCCATGTATCATAAGCTCAAAAGCTTTGTTTTTGGCATCATCATCTTCTTCTTCGCTACCTATAGAGCCTTCAAATTCACCATTCTCCCTCACAAACAATTTATCCCCTATTTTCGAATTCCCGACATTCCCGCTCTTGACGACTGTGGCCAGCGCCACAGCTCCTTCACCTGAGTAGGCCTTGTCTATTTCACAGGCATATGGCAAATAGGAATCCGGCGAATACACAGGGTCAATTAGAAAATACATCGTCCCCCCACAGACCAACCCATCGTCAGCAGCCAAATCTTCATTTAATTCATATTCTCGGTATTCGGTGCTTCCACCATCTTGCATTAATTGTTTCGCAGCAAACCAAATATCCCCTTCCACACAGCCTCCCCCAAGGGTTCCTGCACCTGAGCCATCTTCCCTAACAATTAACTTGGCTCCAGGTTTCTGGGGAGTAGAGCCTTTTGTACGAACGACCGTAGCCACAACAACTTTTTCTCCGTTGCTCAGCCTATCAATGGCATCACTGAATACTTCGTGCATTTGGCCTCCAG
>CAYPXS010000116.1:0-4647 GCA_964414725.1 uncultured Dehalococcoidia bacterium | reverse complement strand
AAAGTAGTGAAATACATCCGAGATTTTTTGGATTCACAAGGCTTTTTGGAAATTGAAACTCCTATTTTGATCAAGAGTACTCCGGAGGGGGCTAGGGACCATATAGTTCCGAGCCGTTTATATCCAGGTAATTTTTATGCATTGCCTCAGTCTCCGCAGCAGCTTAAACAATTATTAATGGTCGCAGGGTTCGAGAAGTATTTTCAGATAGCCAGATGCTTTAGAGATGAGGATTCTAGAGCAGATAGGCAACCAGAGTTCACACAGTTGGATTTAGAGATGAGTTTCGTTAACCAAGAGGATGTCCTTTCTCTAACTGAGGAATTGTTTAGTGGTTTGTTGGAAACATTGTTTCCTGAGAAGAAGTTTTTAAAGCCTTTTCCTAGGCTATCTTATGACCAAAGTATGTCCGACTATGGGACTGATAAGCCGGACTTGAGATATGGATTGAAAATGGCAGACTTGGGCGAAGCTGCGCTTAAAACGGGGTTTAATGTTTTCCACAATGTAATTAAAGATCAAGGTATTGTTAAAGGCTTCGCAGCTCCAGGGTGTGGTGAGTTTACTAGAGGTCAGATAGATGAGCTGACGAATTTCGTGAAAGAAAGAGGTGCCAGTGGTTTAATTGCCATTGGTATCAATGGCCTAGAGGATTCCTCTGAAACTCTGGATATGGAAAAGGTGCGGTCTAATATAGCCAGATTTTTGACTCCTGAAAATGTAAAAGATTTTGCTGTTTCTACAGGGGCAAATGAGGGTGATCTAGTACTCATAGTAGCTGGGGATGCAAAATCTACTAATGCTGCCTTAGCAGCATTACGCCATGAAATTGGAAGACGGCTTAACCTAGCTGATCCAGACGAGATGCATTTTGCTTTTGTTACAGATTTCCCTTTATTTGAATGGAATCTTCAAGATCATCGATGGGATGCTTCCCATCACGCCTTTTGCATGCCTAAAGAGGGATACAGGGAGTTTCTACCAGAGGATCCTGGCAAAGTAATTGCCCAATCATATGATTTAGTTTGTAATGGGCTAGAGATGGCGAGTGGAAGCATAAGAATTCATGACAGAAATCTGCAAGAAGACGTCTTCTCTGTTCTTGGGTACACTAAAGAAGAAGTCGCTGAACGATTTGCACAATTGCTAGATGCGTTCGAGTATGGAGCTCCTCCACATGGTGGTATTGCCCCTGGTATTGATAGACTTATTATGGTGCTTATGGGAAAGGAATCTATCAGAGATGTAATTGCTTTCCCTAAAACACAAAGCCAGATGGATCCCCTTTTCGGCGCACCTTCTATGGTTGAAGAAAGTCAATTGGAAGAGCTTCATATAGAAGTCGTAGGGCTTGATACTGGCGAAACGACCTGATATTGCTGGTATGGAAACGTTAGGCAGATCTTTTTTCTAATTTTGACAGCTCGATTATTTCACCGCCGTCTTTGGAAAGTTTCACCGGAGCTTCTCCTATGATCGCCTCTGCTTCCACAGTGCAGTGTTTTATATCGTCCAGCCCCGGTAGCTCAAACATTACTTCCATGAGCGTTGATTCTAATATCGATCGTAATCCTCTAGCCCCAGTTTTTTGTTCGATCGCCTTTTCTGCCGTAGCTTGCAAGGCCTCGTTGCTGAAATTAAGGCTTACCTCGTCCATTCTAAACAAAGCTTTGTATTGTTCGACAAAGGCATTTTTAGGTTCTGTTAATATACGAACCAGATCTTCCTTTGTAAGTTCGTCTAAGGTCACTATAACTGGTAATCTTCCGACGAATTCAGTGATAAATCCAAACTCCATTAAATCATCAGGGTTGATTTGGTGGCGCACCGAATCAACAAGGTTCTGAGTGGAAGTTTTATTGTCCGTAGTTTGCTTGAAACCTAGGCTGTAATTGTCTTTATGGACTCGTTTCATTAGCAGGTCACTCATACCTTCAAATGCCCCGCCTACCATAAAGAGGATATCGTCTGTTTTTATTTGCATAAATTCTTGGTGAGGATGTTTACGGCCACCTTGTGGAGGAACATTGGCCACACACCCCTCTATAATCTTGAGAAGTGCCTGTTGAACTCCTTCTCCGGAAACGTCCCTCGTTATTGAAGGATTAGGGCTTTTCCGTGTGATCTTATCAATTTCGTCTATGTAGATAATTCCATGTTCGGCCTTTGCGATATCGTAGTCGGCAGCCTGTATTAGCCGCAGCAGTATGTTTTCAACATCTTCCCCTACATACCCAGCTTCTGTTATCGACGTGGCATCTACAATTGCGAAAGGAACATCTAGTATACGAGCCAGTGTTTGGGCCAAATGAGTTTTACCAGAGCCGGACGGCCCATACATCAAAATATTTGCTTTCTGAAGCTCAACTTTTTCGTCGGAATGTTTGTTTGACCATACTCTTTTATAATGGTTGTATACAGCTACGCTCAAAATTCTTTTTGCTTTTTCTTGTCCTATCACATATTCTTCGAGCTTCTCATAAAGAAATTTTGGTGTGATTCCCTTTTCGATTGGGTTGTCCAGATCTTCCACGTCATCGGTGGTTTCCTCTGAAATTATCTGTTGACACAGTTCTACGCATTCATCGCAAATAAAAACTCGGTCAGGCCCTGCTATTAGTCTTTTGACTTGAGCTTGGGGTTTACTACAAAAAGAGCACAGGTAATCTTGAGTCGTGGACATTAATACCTCTATTCAGCAGAATCGGTTGGAGACGCCATGACTATGTCAATTAGACCGTATTCTTGAGCTTGTTCTGAGCTCATGTAAAAATCTCGGTCTGTATCTCTCGCTATTTTTTCATACGATTGCCCGGTGTGTTCCGAAATAATATTTCTGATTTTATCCTGCATTCTGATGATTTCGCGGGCAGCTATTTCTATGTCAGAGGCTTGTCCTTGAGCCCCACCTAGTGCCTGGTGCATGTGAATGGTTGAATTAGGCAATGCATATCTTTTTCCAGCAGCTCCTCCGCATAATAGGACCGTGCCCATACTGGCAGCCATACCAACACATATTGTAGACACGTCTGGGCGTATAAGTTGCATTGTGTCGTATATAGCTAGACCTGCAGTAATAACCCCTCCAGGGGAGTTTATGTAGAGATTTATATCTCTCTCGGGATCTTCCCTGTCTAGGAAAAGCAATTGAGCGATAATCGCATTTGCCACTTGGTCGTTAATTCCCGTACCTAGGAATACAATTCGCTCTTTCAAGAGAAGAGAATATATGTCGTAAGTTCTTTCTCCTCGAGGATCTCTTTCGACTACATATGGGATTATGTTTTCAGGTCTATCAATCATTTACTTCTCCTTCTGTTGATTCCGATTCTTTGTCTTCATTAGCTTCTTCACTGGAAACTTCATCTATAGCTTCTTCAAGGTTCTCCTCAGAAGATTCTCCTGAAGCTATGTTTTCCAGCTTCTTCATAGTTTCTTCCATCAACAAGGATCGGCTCAAGTAGTCTCTCATTTGGGCATTCTGACTAGATTCGGGTATTTCTTGTTCTGCGTTAGAGAACATTTCAGCTATTCTGCTGTCTATATCTTCATCCGATATCTCTATGCCTTCTTCTTCGGCTAATTTTGCCAGTACGAAAGATCGTTTCAGTCTATCTGTTGCTTCCACTTTAGATTCTTCTACGAATTCTTCTCTACTTTTACCCAAAGAGACCAGGTAGTCATCCATATTCATGTTGGCTTGGGTTACCATTCTCTCCTGTTCCTCAACCATATGTTCGGCTTCATGTTGAAGGAGTAGAGCAGGCATTTCCACGTTTGCTGCCTCCATCAGAGCTTCTACAAGCGCCTCCCTATGAGTTCTTGTGCTTTCCTCTTCAGCCTCTGCTTGGATACTTTTTTCTATCTCTTCTTTTAAATCACCTAAGCTTTCGTATCCTTCCCCAATTCCCTTGGCAAACTCATCGTCAATTTCTGGCAACACCCTTGTTTTTATGTCCTTGATTGTGACGTTAAAAGATGCATCTTGTCCAGCTAGATCTGGGTCGGCGAAATCGTCTGGTATAGCCAATTCAAACTCAGAGGCTTTATTGGTTTCTAAGCCAACCAATTTCTCTGAGAAACCCGGGAAAGGGCGTCCGATTTCTTCATTCACTAGATATACGGCATCACTTTCATCAAAGATTGTTTTTTCACCAACAGTTCCTTTTATTTGAGCTGTGACCATGTCTCCAATTTCCACAGCCCTTTCTGTTGGTTCCCATGTTGCGACGCTAAGTCTGAGTTGTTCGATGCGCGATTCAACGGCTTCTTCTTCTATGTCTATATGGTCCTTGGGTATTCGGATTTCAGTATAGTTACCTAAATCCACGTCAGGACGCAATGGAACTGTTGCTGAGAACTGGAATGGGTCTAATTCCTTCAGCTCTATACTAGGAAGACCAACGGCATCTAAATCTTGATCGTTTATAGCTTGATTAGTGAGCTCTGGAAGCATTGAATCTAGGATTTCATTCAACATAGATTCTCTACCAAAATACTGTTCAATAATGCTGCGTGGAGCTTTACCTTTTCTAAAACCAGGTATGTTAACTCTCTGCACTACCCTTTGATACGCTTTGTTCAGATACGGGTCAATATCATCATCTTCAAGTTCGATGTGAAGTACTGTTTGTCTTTCAACGACAT